>CALWBB010000242.1 GCA_944375885.1 uncultured Merdimonas sp. | reverse complement strand
TTTGGCCCGATGGCTCAGTTGGTTAGAGCGCCGCCCTGTCACGGCGGAGGTCGTGGGTTCGAGTCCCATTCGGGTCGTTTGCGCGCAGAAGCGCCATGCCGGCATGGCGGAACTGGCAGACGCACAGGACTTAAAATCCTGCGGGACTAATCTCCCGTACCGGTTCGATTCCGGTTGCCGGCAGTCATTTTTATAGCAAGAATCCTTATGATACAGGGTTCCTGCTATTTTTTTGTGCGATAAACCCGGCAAGCGGACAGCGTGCCTGCATAAACGGCCATTTGCCGGGCAAGTACAGCGAGCGGCATGTATGCCGTGAGCTGTACGCATCGCGAAAAAGGGGCAGATTCCGGGGGAAGCGCATACTTATACAGCAGATCGGTGTATGAAAAGAGAGACGAATATGCTGGAAATCAGTCTGTGTATGATTGTGCGGGACGAGGAGGAGACGCTTGGACGGTGTCTGGAGAGCGTAAAGGAAGCAGTGGATGAGATTGTCATCGTGGATACGGGTTCCCGGGACGGAACGAAGGAAATTGCCCGGGCCTACACGGAAAAGGTGTACGATTTTCCCTGGAGGGATGATTTCTCGGCCGCCAGGAATTTCGCGTTTTCCAGGGCGGAAAAGGGCTGGTGCATGTGGCTGGACGCGGACGACGTGCTGAAGGCGGGCATGACGGGGGAATTTCTTCGCATGAAGCGGGAGCTTCCGGAAACCACCGATGTGGTCATGCTTCCTTATCAGATGGGATTTGATGGGGAAGGACGCCCGTCCCTGGTTTATGACAGGGAGCGGATCGTGCGGAACGCTCCGGATTTCCGGTTCCAGGGAAGGGTGCATGAGGCGATCGTCCCAAAGGGAGAGGTGGTACGGGTGGAGATACCCATCGAGCACCGGAAGGTGAAAGAGGGGGACGGTCTTCGGAACCTGCGGATTTATCAGAAGATGGAAGAGCAGGGGGAGGAATTTTCCCCGCGGGATCTATATTATTATGGAAGAGAACTGACGGCGCATGGGAACTTCGAGAAAGGAAAGGAGACGCTGACGGCATTCCTGGCCCGGAAGGACGGCTGGCCGGAAAATAAGATAGACGCCTCGCGCCAGCTGGCATTGTGCTTTTATGGGCTGGGGCGGGAGGAGGAGGCCCTTTCGGCGATTTTCCAGAGTTTTTGCTACGGCCTTCCCAGGGGGGAGAGCTGCTGCCTTGCGGGCCGCCATTTTCTCGACAGGGGGCGATTCTGGGAAGCGGCCTACTGGTACGAGCGGGCCCTGCAGGCAGAGATGAAAAGGGAATCCGGGGCCTTTGTAAACGAGGAGTGCTACGGATATCTTCCGGCCATCTCTTTGTGCGTCTGCTATGACAGGCTGGGCGACTGGGAAAGGGCGGAGGAGTACAACCGGATAGCAGGGACGTACCGGCCGGATTCCGCGCATTATCTTCAGAACCTGCAGTATTTTTCCCGGAGAAGGCAGCAGGAAAACCGGGGACATTCGGAAGAGGCCCACATATAATAAAGGGAAAGAAAAAGAAGAGAGGATCTTTCGATGTTTTGGTTTCAGAATAACCGCGATGAAAATATACATCAGGAATCCTGCGGGCAGAACTGCGACTGTAACTGCTCCCGCAGATGGCCCTGTCCCCCGAAGCCGCCCTGCCCGCCGCCGTGCCCGCCTGGCCCGACGGGGCCCACTGGAGTGACCGGCGCAACGGGAGCTACGGGAGCCACAGGCCCAGCGGGGCCGGCTGGCGCCACAGGCGCAACGGGAGCTACAGGGGCCACAGGAGCCACAGGCCCGGCAGGAGGACCGACAGGCCCGACCGGGGCAACTGGGCCAACTGGGGCGGCAGGCCCGACAGGTCCCACAGGAGCCACAGGCCCGACTGGTGTGACCGGTGCCACAGGAGCTACAGGGGCCACAGGCGTGACGGGATTGACGGGATTCACAGGAGCCACGGGCCCTACAGGAGCCGAAGGAGCGGCCGGAGCAACGGGAGCGACGGGAGCTGCAGGCCCAGCGGGGCCGACAGGCGCTACAGGGGCCACGGGAGTTACGGGAGCTACAGGCCCGACCGGAGCAGCAGGCCCCACAGGAGCTACAGGAGCTACAGGCCCGGCGGGAACTCTGCCCCAGGAGATGTTTTCCGCTTATTCCACGCCTGCCCAGGCAGGAACGGACGGACAGCCGCTGATTTTTGACAGGAACGGCGTCACTGCCGGGACGGCCATTTCTCACACGGCGAATACAGCCCCTGTAACCATCAGTCAGCCGGGATATTACTATGTGACCTTCCATGGAACCTTCGCGCCGGCGGCTGGTTCTTCCTATCCGCTGACACTTTCCGCCTATCTTCAGCAGGATGGAACGGCAGTGCCGGGAGCCGGAACGCAGCATACATTCCAGAGCGATAATGATACGGCAAACCTGTCGTTTTCACAGATCGTGCAGGTAACTTCTGCGCCTTCGACTCTGGAAGTGGTCGGTTCCGGAGGGGGATATCTGTATTCAGACGCCGCCATCACGGTTCAGCAGATAGGGACGTCTTCTTAAACCCGATGTCTGGAACAGGAAATAGGGAAACCAGAAGAGGGGCTCCAATCCGGGGGCCCCTTTCTGTCTGGCGGCATGTCTGGCGGCGCCCGCTTCTTGCCCAGCTGCAGTGCGGACAGGAATGTTTGCCAGGGAGAACTTTCAAAAAAATAAAAAAAAGCTCTTGCTTTCCGTGAAAGAATGTGCTATTATAATCGAGCAGTCAAAAAACAGAAGTTTTCAGGCTGAATGAAATAAGGAACATGTGGGCATAGCTCAGCTGGATAGAGCGTTTGGCTACGGACCAAAAGGTCGGGGGTTCGAATCCTCTTGCCCACGTTATTTTTGAAAGGAACCTTGGTTTTCAAGGTTCTTTTTACATTGTACGGAAATGTGGCAGGAACAAAAAGAGTTTTATTTTCTCGCTGAATATGTAATAATTTTTGAAACAGCCTGCCAGCTCCAGGGGATTAATGAAAGAACTTGAGATTGTATCACTTTATGATCTGAGCCATACGCTGGCGGCTCCTTATCTGTCCCGCTTTACG
>CALWBB010000241.1 GCA_944375885.1 uncultured Merdimonas sp. | reverse complement strand
CTGAAGCCGATGATTACGATGAAGATGAAGATCCCGGAGAGTTAGAAGATTACTCTGAAGAGGAATCTCTTGAAAACAGCACTGACAATGTACAGGACAACGGCGAAGTGCAGACCGAGGACGCTGACACCGAGGCTGATGGCGAAGGTGATATGGATAATGACGGTGAACTCGATGATGCTGAGACCAACGCTGAAACTGACATCGAAGACGGTGACGACATCGACAATGCACAGGATGATGGTGAAGCTCAGACCGAGGACATCGACTCCGACGCAGACGGCGACGAAGCCGATGGCGATATGGATAATGACAGTGAACCCGATGGTACTGAGAGCAACGCCGAAACTGACACCGAAGCTGATGATTACGATGAAGATGAAGATCCCGGAGAGTTAGAAGATTACTCTGACGAGGACATAGATAATCGTGATGAGGATGAATCCACAGACGACAGCGAATCTGAACTTGATAAGAAGGAAGAAGAACAAGCTGTCGAGGAAAATCAAGAAGCGGCAGACCGAGTTGAAAATGAAACCGAAAACGCTGATGTTGAAAATGCTGATAAGAATGTTGACGATTCCGCAGAATCCAAAAACAGGAATCCTGCAGAAAATAACATTGAGCAGCAAACGGAATCTGCAGATGCAAACAGCATAAAAGAGGCAGATACTGAAAACGATACCTCTCGCATCAGTGAAAAAAATAACGGCGAAGCACAAGCTGACGGAAATTATTCCTTTGCCACTGATGGTAGCCATAGAATTGCCGCAGCCCAAGAAATGGGTTATGAAAATTCTGTTGAAGTTACAAATTTGTCTGAGAACGCAAATGTCTCTACTGCTGATAGCGCAGACATAAAACTAGAAAGCAATACTTCCCCGAAAGATGTTGCGGATAAGTCAGACATCAGTAGTGAAACTTGTGAAAACTTGGGTGCATTTGAACAAAACAAATGGGACAACCTTTCGCAAGTAGAAAAGGAACAAGCTGTAGAGAAACTCCGCGATAGTATCGCAGGAGATCTCCAGCTTGAAAACAAACCCAATATTGCGTACTACGATATTAAAGACCCTGGCGATTATGGTGGCTATGCAGCAAGCAAGAATACAATTTACATAAACCGCTTTAATATGGGCGATGCTGCTGAAACGGCGGATACTATCGCTCACGAGTCTCGACATTGCTGGCAGCATGAACGAGCTGATAATCCTCAAACTGAACAGGATTACCAATTCAAAGAAAATTTCGATAATTATGTTAGACCCGAAATCAACTTTGAAGCGTATCAGTCTCAATCCGTGGAGCAAGATGCTCGTGACTATGCTGCACAAGTTAAAGATTTGATTCCTCAAAACGATGCAATACAAAAGTACACTTCAGAAACTTTTTCTGACAATGGAAACGAGTATAAAATTGATAATTCACGTGCTCCGCCAAATGAAGGGTATCAAAGCAAAACAGCAACCGAACTTCCGACTGATTTTGAATCCAAAAACGTTGCTGATATTGAAAGCATAAAAAAGGAAGCACCTTTTATCCGTGGTGCCGATAATTTTGAAAGACACATGAGTTCGGTATATAAAGATGAAAACCGAACCGCACAGGAAAAGTTTGAATATGCAAAGAGGTTGTATGCCGAAATCCCTAAAGGTCAACGAACTGACATCAATGTGGTAGATAATTTCAAGGCTATCCGCACTGAGAAAGAATCCTTGGATAAAGGAATTAACGGTGGTTATTTACCCGTTGCGTTCCACGACCATCACGGGTTGGATGAATCCAAGCCAATCAATGGAATTGAAAATGGTCAGCCGTTGCCCGATACTCTGTGTAGGCGTGGTGGAGAAAGAGGAAACAACTTAACGGAGCCACATGAAGATGGTTCCATACCAACTATGGATGAACTTGCGGTTCCCTATGCTGAAAATCCAGAGGCTATTCATATTTACAAGACCGATGCAGAGGGCTATAAAGAAGCTATTGATATTATTTCAAGTGTTGATAGTTCTAACCTTTCTGAAAAAACGCAGGACATAAATTCTTTAATAGAAAGAATGAACGGTAAATATGATTTGCTCATCGGCCCTGTATCCGAAGAATGGTTAAGCGATTACGCAAAATCTTATAATAAATTCCAGAATAGCAACGGCACTCAGCAATGCCGTCAAGATGGGAACTGCGACTCAAAGTATGGTGTTTGTGGCACTGTAGCTCCAATGTATGTCGATGATAACCCAAGCAAAGAAAAATTATACAATGGCGGTGCGGCACAATATAACACGCCATGCGCTATTAAAACATTTACTCGTCTTGGTGTTTTCCGAGAAAATGAGTGAAAGAAGGGAGAGCAAACATGAAGCAAAAAGAATTTTATCAGTTAATTGACCAATATGGAATAGACTTGAATAAGCTTGCTATTACGATTGGTGAAGTGAGTGGTTGGGAAGGTGCCCACGGAGTCTATTTAAAAAATGGAACATGGGTTTATTACTCTGCCGATGGAAGAAATCATATTGATGAATCTGTATTGGAAAATGAAGATGAAGCTTTTGAAAAAATGATGAAATATGTATTCCTTGATTTGGATACTGAACGTTACCTAACCAAAATTATTGATGAAGATATTGTTAAGATTGGAAAGGAAACGGTTTGTCGTTTTATTCAAGAGAAATACGCCATGTCAGAACAACAGGCTAACGATGCTTGGATATATTTGAAACAAGATATGCACGTCTTGTTTGAGTTTAAGTATTATGTTGCCAAAGGTGACTTTGTTCCTGATAAGTATTGCTATAAAGTTCAAGGTTGTTCCGCCGAACAGCTCTATACAACAACATATCTGGAAGTGTTAGGTGCATTTAATTACCTTATTTATCTTGCTACAAAGCCACAAGAAGCCCTTGCTAATCTAAAAAAAGGATTGCCAAGGAGAAAAATCTTTTCAGATAAAGACTTGGAGGAGGTACAGAAAACAATGGATGAAAAAAATGTTCCCCCTGCTGATGGAACAGAGCAAGTGACAGAAGTTCCGAATGAAGCTGACGCTTCTCAGACAGAGCTTCTCGCAAAACTGGACGCTGTTCAGCAGGCACTCGCTGTTTTACAGCAGACATTCGATGACAAGATTGCGGAAGATACACACAAGAACGGTCTGTTCGATAATATGCACCGTGAATTGGTTCGCTATCAGAACGGAGTATTAGACAAGATTGTTGATACGATTGCTCTGGATATTATCCAGCTCGTTGACACTACTAAGGGTCACGTTCGTGTGTACGAAAAGAAAGAGCCTACCGAGGAAAACTACAAGAAGCTTCTTAGAATTGTTAAGGGTATTGCCGAAGATTTGGAAGACATCCTCTATCGCCAGAACATTGAGTCTTATCGTGTCCCTGGTCACGAGGTAGATGTTCATCGTCAAAAGATTATACAGACTGTTCCTACGGATGATAAATCTAAGGATAACCGCATAGCTGTTCGTGTTGCTGATGGGTATGAAAAGGGTGACAAGATTCTCAGGCCTGAGAGAATCAAAATATTCAAATATAAAGAGAATTCTGATACACCTTCCGAAAACTAAAACATACACACGAAAGGAACAAGAATCATGGGAAAAGTATTTGGTATTGACCTTGGTACAACGTATTCATGCATCGCGTATATAGACGAAAACGGCAAGCCCGTTGTCTTGAAAAACGCAGAGGGCGACCTCACTACTCCTTCTGCTGTGTTCTTTGAAACACAGACGGATATTACTGTTGGTTCCGCCGCAAAGGAAAGCGCAAAAATGTATCCGGAGCAGGTTGTAACCTTTATTAAACGCAGCATTGGACAGCCTGGATTCAGCTTGAATCTTAACGGCATTGATATGAAGCCCGAAGAAATTTCTTCCTACATCCTTAAAAAGGTTGTTAAGGATGCGGAAGATTCCCTCCGTATGGAAGGCAAGCTTGGCGATGGCGAGCAGATTCGTGACGTTGTTATCACCTGTCCTGCGTACTTTGGCGTGGCTGAACGTGATGCGACAAAAGCTGCTGGTGTTATTGCCGGTTTGAATGTCATGGCAATTATCAATGAACCCACAGCTGCTGCTATTACATATGGCGTAACCGATGACAGCCAGAATAAGACGGTATTGGTTTATGATCTTGGCGGCGGTACATTCGACGTTACGATGATTAACATTAAACCCGGTGAAATTCGTGTTATTTGTACTGGCGGTGATCATAACCTTGGCGGTAAGGACTGGGATGACCGTGTTCTTATGTATCTTGCAGAGCAGTATCAGTCCGAAACCGGTACGCCCGATAATATCCTTGAAGACGCGGAAACTTTGCAGGAACTCAGCCTTTCCGCAGAGCGTGCTAAGAAGCTGCTCAGCGCCAAGGAAAAGGCTCCTGTTGCGGTCAACTACATGGGGGAGCGCGTTCGTGTTGAACTGACCCGTGAGAAGTTTGATGAATTGACGGAAGACCTCATCACTCGTACTATCGACTTGACCCGTGAAATGTTCAAAGAAGCTGAAAAGAAAGGCTTCACCCAGAATGACATAAGTGAAATCCTTCTTGTTGGCGGTTCTTCCAAGATGCCGCAGGTTATGAGCCGTGTTAAGAGCGAGTTCGGTATCGAAACCAAGATGTTTGACCCCGATGAATCTGTAGCTAAGGGTGCTGCCATCTACGCAAACAAGATGAGTGAATTCAACATTGTTCTTGAAGAAATCGCTAAACAGCAGGGCAAGAGCGTTGAAGAAGTCAAGGAACAGGTGGACAATGGGCAGATGGATATCCAGAAGGAGGCTAAGAAGGCTAACATTCAGATGCGTGGCGGCCGTCTCCCCGGTGAGGACGTTAAGATTATTAATGTATCCAGCCGCAGCTTCGGTACTGTTGCGTATGATGAAACCGATACTCCGAAACTGTTTAACATCATTCTGAAAAATGCAGAACTTCCTGCGACTGGCACGAACGCTTTCTATCCTCGCACCAATAATCAGCAATCTGCAAGATTCCAGATTATGGAGTGCCTCGCTTCTGACGAAAAGGTTGATCCTGAACTTGGGAAAGAAATCGGTACTGCTGAGTTGACCTTGCCCGCAGGTATTACTCTTGACACTGAAATCCAGGTTACTTTCCGTCTGGATGAATCCGGTCTGCTCCATCTCCACGCAAAGGAAATGAAGGACGGCCGTGAAGTTGATGCTGAGTTCCAGACATCCGAAGCTTTGTCCGAGCAGGAAATGACCGATGCTATCCGTCGCAGTAACAAGTCGAGTGTCAACTAATAATAAAGACAACTATTTCTGCGAAGAAAGGCGATATTGTAATGGAAAATTATTTTATCCTCTTAGAGCTTCCATTCGACCCGCCGGAAGAGGATACCAATAAGATTAGCGAGGCTATTTCAAAGAAACAGGCTCAATGGTCTCGTGACCAATCTAATCCTGTAAAGAAAGCCAAAGCAAGCGAGTATTTGGCAGCTCTTGAGGATATTAAAAAGGTAATGCTTGACCCGGCAGCCCGCAAGCAGGAAGCTGCAAAAGCAAAACAAGTTAAAGACAGTAAGGCAAAAGAACTTGAAGCAAAGCTTAGTTTGTATCGTGCCAAAGGCGATGAACTTTCCGAAAAAGACTTAAAACGGTTGGTTAAGATGTTCGGAGCTTTCGGATTTACTGCTGATGAAATTAAGAAGAAATTTGGTACTGGCAGTAAGGCACAGGAAAAAATCGACGCGTCTGAAGTTCTTGACAAAACGCAGGCACGAAATGTCCAAAACTTCATGCAGCAGTTGGACATGAAAGAAAAAACTCTTTACGATTTCTTGGGTCTTGCTCCTACATCTTCTTGTAATCAGTTGTGTGAAACAGCCGATTCGATGAAGAAAAAAATCTTGGCAAAAGGCGACAAAACTGGACGGGACAATGCAGTTCAGTCTTTGTGTGGTCTATGTGTTGTAATTTTCAAGGATGCAGCAAGCAAAAGAAAGTACGACAACTATGTGAACCTCACAAAGTATAGTGCAGTCAATGAAGCTGTCGATGAACTTGCATGGAGTAATCAGAAGCGCATTGAACCAAAGATGAAAGAAAGTCTGATTGATATAGCTGTTGGCCAGTATCATGTCAGCGTTTCTGACGCTTCGGTTTATATCAATCATTACTGTGAATACATGGGCTACGCTCTCCCAGAGAACAAAATCGTATGTGGTCTATGTGGCACTGAAAACCCCGCTGGTACTACAAACTGTATCAAATGCGGCAAACCGCTTATTATTCTGTGCCCCTCTTGTTCTGCTGAAAATAACAACTCTGCAAAAGTCTGTGCCAAGTGTGGATTTGACCTCACAAAGATGGATAAGGCTGTTGAACTGTTACGTCAAGCAAAACAAAAGTACGCTGAAAAGGCATTGGAAGAAGCTGAACGTCTTGTAAAAGAAGCCAAGGCATACTGGCCCAATCACGCTGACGTGTTGAGCCTTGAAAAGACAATCCAAGACGAACGTAAGCAGGCGGCAGATACTATCGCAGCTATTATGAAAGATATTCAAGATAAGAATATGTATGCTGCACAGACAAAAATCGATCAAGCGAAAGCAAGCGGTTTTAGTATCGACCCCTCCGTTGCTAATAAGGTTACTGCGGTACTGAAAGAAGTAGAAAGTCAGCTCGCTGTTATGCGAAACACATCCGGTGATGCAGCGTTTACTATCGCTATGAAGCTCACCGAGCTTATCGCAGACTCCGATGAACTTAATCAGAGCTTAAAGAAATTCCCGCCCGATGAAGTTCCTGTATTAACCAGCAAAAGAGTTGGCGACGAAGTTACCCTAACATGGAAACCGAGTCCGTCTATTGGTGAAATATCTTATATCGTGGTTCGTAAGGAGAACACTTATCCTAATGGTCCTACCGATGGCGCTATAATTTATAGTGGCAAGGAACTTGCCTGCACCGATAGTAACGCTCCTAAGAATACCGTCTTGTATTACTCGGTTTTTACAGTTCGTATTGGCGTTCCTTCAAAAGCGACGCGCCTTGATGAAGCAGTTGCCATTGTTGGAAAAGTTACGAACTTGAAGGCTGTTGGCGGCGACGGGATGGTCACGCTGTCTTGGACTAAACCTCCGACCGTTACCGAAATTCGCCTTTACAAATATTGCGGTTATGAACGACCGCAAGACGATAGCCAATATGAAACCATTCCCTGTACACGATTGGACGGTATTCTTGTCAATGGCTTGACTAACGGCATGAATTATTGGTTCGCCATTAGTGCCGGCCATACATTGAATGGTAAAACATACTTTTCCGAGAGAGTTTATTTGTCTGCTGTTCCGCAGAAACCCGCTAAACCTTTGCAAGATTTCTCGGTTCAGCTGACTGGAGAAATTTTTCAAGCAAAGTGGACTCAATCCGAATGGGATGTAATTCTGTTCTACGCAAAGCAAAAACCAGAGTATGCTGTTGGAACTATCTACGACTTAAACGAACTTTTGAGCAAGTATGAAAAGATTGACATCAATTTGAAGAGTCTTACCGAAGCAGAGTTTAGATTGAATTTTGTCGGTGAGTGCTACATTGTCCCGGGTGTTATCAATGCCTCGAATGTCATTTTGAATGTAGCATCTTACATATCTTCTGTTCCTGGGGCAAAGGACGTATCTTTCGATATAAACTCTGCTGCGACAGAGATGTATGTCAACTTTACATGGCCCAAAAAGATTGACAGGTCTCTGCTCGTTTACAGAATGGATACCTACCCCACCGGAATCGATGATCCGTTGGCTCATAAGGTGGAGTGCAGTAAGAGACAGTATGAAGCAAACGAAGGTATCCTGATTTCAAATCCTGCAAAGGGAACGTTTTATGCCGAGGTTTATACATATTTTGAAAGCGATGGTCATCGTGTATATTCAGATGGCTGCCGTGCTCTCCTTAGTAACGAACCTCAAAAAGATGTGTTCTATACATTCAAATATAAGAAGGCTGGCTTATTCAATAAAAAGTGTACGCTAACCGTTGAAATCGAAACAGACGGCGGTTGCGTATTCCCTGGATTTGTGATTGTAAGCAAATACAGGAGTACTCCGCTGAAACGTGGTGACGGAGACATCGTATGCACGGTGAACGACAATACCGAAATTAAGAGGTCGCACACCTTTGAATTTGATGTTTCTCCGATGAAACCCGACACCAGACTGAAAATGTTCTTCTTAAATGATAAGAACTACAAGTCTTTCAAAATTGCTTGCAAAGCAGGAAATAACATATAAGGAGGCGAAATAACATGGTAGGCAAATTCCTGTGTCCTCGATGCTTTGAATTACAAAGTTTCGAAAGTATTGAGTATATTTGCTCAAACACAAACTCTACTTCCAAATGCCAACACGCAATTGACAGAATGCCTCAGCATCCTGCGAATGCAAAGAAACCGGTATGTGAAGAATGTGGACAGCCCCTTGTAACTAAGGTATGCCCGAAATGCGGCGGTGAACTTCCGTTGAATATCGGAACTGCAAAAAGCTACCCTATTGCAATTATCGGTGCAAAAGAAACTGGTAAAAGTAACTATGTAGCAGTTCTGATAAACCAGTTGAAGAACGAAATCGGACGCGCATTTAACTGCGCATTGATGGCTTGTGGCGACAAAACATTGAATCGGTATCGTACCGAGTTCTATGACCCGCTGTATCGCCATCGTACTTGTGTGCGTGGTTCAGATGCCGGTGACGTGGATCCGCTTATCTACTCTTTGATTTTTCAAAGAAAAGGCGGTCTGTTCAAGAAAGCTGTGAATGATGCTGTGTCTTTGACATTCTTCGATACAGCAGGTGAAAACCTTAATTCGCTGGCCTCGATGCAAACCTTTAACCGTTATCTGTATCATTCTTCCGGTATTATTCTTCTGCTCGACCCATTGCAGCTTCCTGCAGTTAGAGATGAGTTGCAAGGCAAAATCAGATTGCCAGAAGAAAATACAGACGTAAACACGATTCTCAACAGAACGATTGAAATCATTAGAACCGGCTCCGGATTGACCGACCTTAGTAAGAAGATTGATATTCCGATTGCGATTGCTTTTACTAAGATTGATGCCGTTGATGAACTTCTTGATCCTGCAAGCTGTCTGAAAAACGATTCTACTCACATCCGCAAAGGAGTGTTTGACAAAATTGATTTTGAAGATGCTAACAACGAAATGCAGAGTTTGGTTGAGAGTTGGCTCGGTATGGAACTGTACCAAACGGTATCTACGCAGTTTTCAAACTTCGCTTTCTTTGGGCTGAGTGCATTGGGTAGTAACCCCGATATGGATAACAAAATTCCTAAGTTCCGTCCGTTCCGTGTTGCAGACCCCTTCTTGTGGATACTTTCACAGGAACAGATTATCCCTACTGAATAAGGAGGTGCCGTTATGGAAGCATTACAGTACATATATACTTCCTGGAAAAACGGCGACTCTACTGAAAAGGGCTACATGATTTACTCTCGTTCCGAGGGTATTACGGAGTCGGAGTGTGGTGTTATCAAGGATGCGATGCAGTATCTCGCACCTAAAGAATTAACGCTCACTCCCACTGCGCAGGAAATCGCAGACATATTCCCGTATGCGTTCGCCTATTTTGTACTCCCGACAGGTCGTGGATGTGTTGCTCAGTCAACGTATCTCGGCAAGGACTACTCTGGCAGATATGGAAACTATATAATCTATGCGTTGATTTTTGACATTAACGATTTGCCATGTCGTCCCGCGGAATTCTTTGCAGAACCTTACATAAAAACTGCGATGACCCAAGAAGAATTGGATGCCCCCTCTCCAGTACCGCCGTTGCCGCCGCTGCATATATCAGAGTATGCGTCCGTTATAAACGACGAACAGCTAAACGAATTTCTTTTCGATAAGGAAGATGAGTTTGCACAGCTCATTTCAATGATTTTGGCAGCCCAAGATGCGGGTATTCCGTTTTATCTTAATGATACCCGTGAAAATTTGGTGTTGTGGTCTGCTGCCGTTCAGAGAATACTTCCTTCTCGATTAGCAAAAAAATTCATGTTTAACACCTATGTCGGCGACCAAGAATCAATGCGTTCTCCGAGAGCGCGAGAGGAAGGTTTGAATTTCCATCTTATCGGAGTAAGACCGGATGCGAATTACTTTAATTATGCAACCGAAAGTAAGAGCAATCGCCAAATCGTGATGGACTTTATGGGCGGGCACATGACGCAAGGTATACCCCCCAACAGTTATGCACAGGCGATGGCTGCGAGTATTGCTTTCGATTGCGAAGAAGTTGACTCTTTCGGTGAATTTGTTGATAGTACATCATTTAATGAGATTAACGGTCATTTGCAAGACGCATATCTTTACTACCACTTGCTGAGAAATGATGAGTTTGAATTTACCGATAACGCTCTCAAAGCCGTTCTCTCTTTCGGTTCCGCTTACTGTTCCGAAGCTGATAATTCAGATATAGGAAGTAAGCTTTTGGTTAAGTGCCAAGAGGATGGATGGACACTTGAGCCCGAATTACTCGCATCATTTTGGAGGTTCGTTTGCAGATATTCAAGTTTTATGATATTCACACTGTACGAATTGTTTACTGAAACAATTTATCAACACGCCGGGGAAGCATCTGAGCCTTGTGTTCAACTTGATTCACTCATCCAAACTGTAGAAAGTGAAACTCCGCAGCAGTATAGAGAGTATCTCGATTATTTGAACTCGGCCAATAGTGTGGAACATTTGCTGCTGTACCTGTCCGGACATAATAATCCGTTCACCAATGGCTTCTACATAACATGGCTGCTTCGCAGCTATGCGTTTAACGGTGGTATGTCCAATGGTCAACCGATTTCTAAGCTGTTGCAGGTGTTGTTAAAAAACATTACACGCATCGATGGTTGCGAGAAGCAGATGATAGAAATTCTGCTTGCTACATCCGATAACCAAGCACTCTTTGAGGACATCCTTGGTGTCTTTATGACTGCGTTGCGTGAGCCGAGACAGTTGGAGCAGTTGTGTGTTAAGTATGTAGAAGTAACTGAATCTCTGACGGACAGACAGCTTAATCGCATTGAACAGTTGTTATTAGAGTCGCCTGGAGCTGCGCCTATCGCCACAAGACTGTGCGCATGTAAAATCGCATCTTCTAAAAATCCCGAAGATGAATTTTGGCGTTTTTACGATAATCAGTGTTCGCGTATTGCCGCAAACTCTGGATTTACTATTGAGCCAATGATTCTCGCTTGTGTTAATAATGTTATGCCTAAGAATCGAGAGGATGTTGCAATAGACATTCTTCGTGAAATCGACCCTGATCTTATCAACGACTGCGAAACCATCGAGGTTTTGACAAACGCTGTCAATGATTGCAGCGTTAAATCACTTTCAAAGATGGATCATGTGTTCTTGCAGAGAATTTGCAGAATTAGAGCCAAAGTCGATAAAGAGGGATTAGAGAAAATCAAGGCAGTTTATGTTGGTGAAATGTTGGCAGCCAACAATGCACAGCGTAAGCGTCCTGTAAGCTTATCTGGAGAATTGGAACAAGATGGAATTTCCTTACAGCTCGTTGATAAATCGGACTATGAAGCGTATATCAAGAATTACTTTAGCGGGTATCTCGTATTAGTACAAACAACAGAAGATGTTCCAGCATTGATGAAAATTTTCTATCACGGTCGCTACTTCTCAAACTTTGTGGATGATTATATCTCTGCATTGAAGAAAATGGAAAAGAAAGAGAGAAAGAGATGGGAACGTATTCTCGGCTGGACTTGCGTATATGTGGTTACCGCTGAACGAAACGACCGAGCAGCGGAGGAATTGTATAAACCCGTTTTACGTTATCTACGTTCGCTTGATGAAGATGAATTGTTAGATGTACGCCAAGCTATCATCCAAGAGATTCCGAGATCTCGTTGCGACTATCTGTTCGATGAAGTTCGTCGAAAAGAAGGATTTTCGGAAAAACTTGGAAACCTATTTCACAAAAAATAAAAAATAAATTAACAGGAGGTTCAAAAAATGAACGCAAAGAGAAAATGTATGGTAGGTCACGATGATGATGGTTTGATTACCTCAATCGTATACGCAATTATCGTAATTGCAGTTGTTTGTGCAATTATTATCTATGGCGGTGCTTTGATTGGTGGTTTCCACTCTATCAAAAATTACCTTCTTGCATTTAAGCACAATGTTATTGACAGTAACCGTAAAGCCCTTCCCGTCGCATAAGGGAGAAAATTAGCCTAACAAAGAAAGGAGATATTTGCCATGGAAAACCCACAACCCGCAAAGGTTAGCTATTTCTTCGGAAAAGGCTATACCGATTTGGGAAATACAATTAAAGAGTCTTGGTCAAGAAACCTTCACTCCGCAGGTCAACAATTTACGATTGCTCGTGAAAAAGGTTTCTTCACCATTGGCGGTGGCATGAACCTTATTGCCGCAATTTCCATTTTTACATTTGGCAGCGCTGTCACAGCTGTCACTACTTTCTTACACATTGCCGTTTTGTTTCTGTTCTTTGCCCTCATTTATGTTGGCTTCAGCCTTTTATGGCTTATCGACAGAATTTACATAATGGCCAACAAAATAAAAAACGCTTGTCCGAATCCAGATTGCCAAGCTTCGTTCCTGATTCCGGTTTATGAATGCCCTGGATGTGGAGCAAAGCACACCAAGTTGGTTCCTGGTAAATATGGTATCTTGGAGCGTACTTGTCTTTGCGGAACTAAGCTTCCCACAACTTTCTTGAATGGTCGTGGACAGCTTAAAGCATATTGTCCTGAGTGCGGTATAGCATTGTCTGGTGATACCGCAAGCCGTCAGTATGCGTTCCCTGTTATCGGTGGACCTTCTGTAGGTAAGACTTGTTTCATCAATATGGCTATCGACCAGATAATGAGTGATATTGCTCCTGCTCGCAGTTGGGAAATGAGCTTCATTTCTGATACCGAAGAAAAGGACCATGCTCTCGCTATGAAGTCTTTGAACCAGGGTATTCGTTTGATGAAAACGGAGTCGAACTCTCTGACCGCTTATCAGTTGATGCTCAAACTGCCTAATGAGAAAGTCGGTCGCCGTATTTATGTTTATGACATTTCCGGCGAAATGTTCTCCAGCAGCAGCGATGTCCAGCATAATCTGGCATACAGCTATGCTGATGGTTTCATCTTCATTATCGACCCGCTTACCCTTAATCAGTTTGCGATGGATGTTGAAGATAAGCTTGATTTGAATGCTTATGGCGCAAGCTCTAAAGACTTCGATGATATTCTGAATATCATGCTGATTAATTTGGAAAAGATGTTCGGCTTGAAGAATAAGGACACATTGAAGCGAAACCTCGCTGTTGTTATCAACAAGGTTGATATCCCTACCTTGGAAGAAAAAATCGGTGAAACAGCAGCTCAGAGGTATCTCGCTGAAAATGCTGACACTTGCAAAAGCTATATGGATGCCCGTGACGCTGTTTGCCGCAATTTCTTGGAAGAATACGGTGCAGGTAACTTCGTTCGCACAGCAGAAGCTAAATTCAAAACTGTTAGATATTTTACCTGTAGTGCTCTTGGTCATAACCATGAAGGTCAGCCTTACGAGGGAAAGAATGTTACTGCCCCCGTAATGTGGTTGCTTCAGCAGTCTGACTCCAGCATTAAGGCTGAGTAATAAAACTGCAATATAATTTTTACTCTAAAGGCACTTCATCGGAGTCATAAGAAACTCTGATTGAAGTGCTTTTCGAGTTTATATACTTGGAGGAAATGCATGAAGGTGTTCAAAGCTATTCTTACTTTATTGAGCGTTGCAGTGATAGCCGCCTTCTTAGATTTTGAAAATCGTTTGTCATGGTCATTTGGAGGAATTGCTTTGCTTTTCTATTTCTTGTGTTCAGCAATTCACTTGTTGGCACATGAAAGCGGACATTATTTTGGTGGAGTTATAAGTGGTTATTCATTATTATATTTGCAGCTTGGGGCGTTAAATATTGTCGTAAAGAACAATAAACAAACCCTCTTTTGGAAAGCGTCTCTGGATGGTCAATGCGTGATGATTCCCAAAGACGCAGCTGCAGTTCGGTATAGAGCGTATAATTTGGGCGGTATCTTCATAAATGTTTTAGTAGTCATTTTGAGTTTTTTATTATTGCTGTGCAATTCGTTTTGGACGTCCTTGTTATTTATTGAATTATTATGTGTCGGTTGCCAGAAGATTCTGGTAAATTCAATTCCGCACAAAACAAATTCGATTCCAAACGATGCCTATATTGTAAAACTTCTCAAAAAGAGTGCGGCTATACAAAAAGACTATGCGATGTACTTAAAATTGTACGGCAAGTTATTTATGGATGAAGACATATCACCACAAGATTTTATTTATGAACGTGAAAAATCAGAAGACGAAGATGAGATGTTGTACTATAATGAAATACAAGATATCCTGAGTTCTTTAACGTCTGCAAATAATTGAACATACACCAAGGAGAAAATGATGTTTTTCAAAAAGTTCGGATGTAATACGGCTATCCAGAAACGGCGAGAAAAAAGATTACAGTAAATGATATTTGCTGTGAATAGCGACTTTTCTGACATCATTTTGATAAGATTTATCAATTAGAAGGGTTGAATAAGAGCGAAAATTGTGATAGGATAGTATCAAGGAGTTAGCAATAACTAATCAAAGAAAGAATCCCCTGCAGGCGGATTCTTTTTAAAAGGGCGGAAGTTAGCTTTGACTAACAAAAAAAGAGCGGAGGTAAGACGCGTATGAGTATTGTGATTATCGGGGGACATGACCGGATGGTCCGCCAGTACCATGACATCTGCAAGGCATACAAATGTAAGGCAAAGGTTTTCACCCAGATGGCTGGAGATTTGAAAAAACAGATGGGAAAGCCAGATTTATTTGTGCTGTTTACGAATACGGTGTCCCATAAGATGGTGAAATGCGCGCTGGACGAGGCGAAGCGGAACAATATCGAGGTAGTCCGCTGCCATACCAGCAGCCGCGCTGCCCTGGAAGAGATCCTGGGGAATTACTGCTGATGGATGGGGCGAAGGGACGGGAGCAGCTGGAGAAGCTGCTTGCCAATCACTGTGCGCCGGTTCTATGCAGACGGAAGACGGCGAATCTGGTGGCGGCGCCCAGGGAGCTGGAGATACATCTGCCGGAGGCCCTGAAAGGAAGCGGCCTTTCCTGGACAAGACTTTGCGGCTGTCGGAAATACTGCCATCTTTTTATTTATGACCGGGAGAGGCTTGAGGAGTATCTTGGCAGAAAGGAACACCGAAGCTTCCTTGAGTTCTACGGCTATGAAGACGGGAGACTGCCGGAAATGCTGGAGCTTCTGGCCGGAAAATATGAGAGATATCAGAAGCAGGGAGGAGTATTTCCCCACGAGATAGGCCTTTTCCTGGAGTATCCGCTGGGAGACATCGAGGGCTTTATCGCTCATGGAGGAAAGGACGCCCTGGCGTGCGGATATTGGAAGGTCTATGAAAACGTGGAGCGGGCTGCGGAGGTGTTCCGCCTTTACGACAGGCTCCGGGCGGCCCTGACTGCCATGGTGGCGGCAGGCCGGGGACTGGGAGAGAGTGCTGCGGAAGCGGCAGGCTGACAAAAGGGAACCCAGGACAAAAAACAGGAGATAAGGCCTTTGGGCTTTTGATCCCCCTGCCGGGCAGGGGAAAATAATAATCAGCAAGAAAAGGAATGCGAGGAGGAAAATGATGAAGGTAGTATATTGGAGCAGTACGGGAAATACAGAGCGTATGGCGCAGATGCTGGGAGAGGAGCTGGAAAAGCTGGGAGGAAGTGCAAAAGTGCAGGAGGTATCCTCTGCGTCCCCCTCCGATCTGGAAGGAGAAGCAGTATTTGCCCTGGGCTGCTCGGCCATGGGAGACGAGGAACTGGATGAGGGGGAGATGGAGCCCTTCGTGCAGGAGGTGGAGAAATTCGCTTCCGGAAAGAAAATAGGTCTTTTCGGATCCTACGACTGGGGCGACGGCGAATGGATGCGCAAATGGGAAGCGCGCATGAAGGAAGCCGGGGCTGATGTGGTGGGAACCGTCATCGCCAATAACGAACCGGACGATGAAGATCAGGGGAACCTGGCAGAGCTTGCGAAGGCGCTCCTGGGCTGAATCGGAAGAATTGTTAGTTATAACAAATTAGTCATTGACAACTCTGGAAAAAAGTGCTTTAATAATGACTGAAAAGAAAATGATAGTTATTCTCAAATGCTTAAGAGGAGAAAGGATGGAGAGGCTTATGGCACTGGCAATGATGGAGATTGGAGAGACGAGGACGATTCAGGAGTTCCATGGAAAGGAAGAAGTGAAGCGCCATCTTCAGGATCTTGGCTTTGTAAAAGGCGAGAAGGTGCAGGTGGTGGGGGAGAACCCCAGCGGCATGATTCTCCTTGTCAAGGGCGTAAGAATCGCCTTAAACCGGGGCCTGGCTTCCCAGATTATGGTTGCCTAGTCCTTTGAGTGTGAGAATATGGAAAGAGAGGGCAGACGAGGAATGACACTGAAGGAAATGAAGCCGGGCCAGTCCGGCAGGGTGGTGTCCATCGGTGAGAGCGGACAGCTGAAGCGCAGAATTATGGATATGGGAATCACTCCCGGCGTGGAGGTGAAGGTGATCAAGGTGGCGCCCCTGGGCGATCCGGTAGAGATCAATGTCCGCGGCTACGAGCTCAGCCTCCGCAAAGAGGAAGCGGCGCGCATCGAAGTGGAGTAAGACAGCAGGAAATACAGAATGGAATTTCGGGTTAAGGTCGGCTTAACCCATAATTTTACGCAGTAAGTTAGTGTAATATAATTAACATAAGCTAACTGAGCGGAACGAGTGGAGGAAGAAAAAGATGTCATATGTAATTGCGCTGGCGGGAAATCCCAACTGCGGAAAAACAACCTTATTTAATGAGCTGACTGGCTCCAGACAGCGCGTCGGAAACTGGCCGGGCGTTACGGTGGATAAAAAAGAAGGTACATACAAGAAGAATAAAGAAATTCTTATCATGGATCTTCCGGGTACCTATTCCCTGTCCCCGTACTCTGCCGAGGAGGTCATTGCCAGAGATTATATTGTGATGGAAAAGCCGGATGCGGTCATCGATATTGTGGACGCCACAAGCATTGAGCGCAACCTGTATTTGACTCTTCAGATTCTGGAGACCGGCATCCCGACCGTCATCGCCCTGAACATGATGGACGAAGTGGAGGCCAGGGGAGACAAGATTAACGCGGAAAAACTTTCAGAAATTCTTGGCGTTCCGGTGGTTCCGGTTACTGCCCGCAAAGGAAAGGGCGTGCCGGAGCTGATGGCTGAGGCTGTGGAGACTGCCAAAGCGAAAAAGGCCCCGAAGAAACTCCCGATTTTCGATGAAAAGCTGGACGCGGCGGCGGCGAAGATCAAAGAAGCGCTGGACGCCGCCGGCGAAGCGGACAGCGGCTGGAAGGCCATCAAGCTGCTCGAGAACGATGAAAAGGTTGCGGAAAGAGTTTCCGCTGAGCTGAAGAGCCAGGCGGAGAGGATTGTGGCGGACAGCTACGGCGCCGGCGCAGACCTGGAAGCTGTGATAGCGGACCAGCGTTACCAATACATTTCCAGGGTTGTAAAGGATACGGTAAAGAAGGGCAGAACCGGACATGTGGAAACCAGGTCTGATAAAGCAGACAAAATTCTGACCAACCGGATTCTGGCCCTGCCGATTTTCGCGGTTATTATGTATCTTCTGTTTGCCTGCACCAACAGCGAAAACTTCCTGTTTCTGGGCATCAACAGCCCCGGTATCTGGCTGGCTGGCGTGGTCGAGACCGCGTGGGGCTGGGTGACCGGACTGGTGGAAGGCCTGGTGGGGAACGCGTCTCCCTGGGTGTATTCCCTGGTGATTGACGGCATCATGGAAGGCATCGGGGCGGTGCTTGGATTCCTGCCGCTGATTCTGGTGCTGTACGTGCTGGTTTCCTTCCTGGAGGACTGCGGCTATATGGCGCGTGTCGCTTTCGTGCTTGACCGGATTTTCCGCCGCTTCGGACTTTCCGGACGCGCGTTTATCCCGCTTCTGCAGGGCTTCGGCTGCTCGGTCCCGGCTGTTATGGCGACCCGTACGATGGAATCTGAGAAGGACAGAAAGATCACCACAATCCTCTGCGGCTTCATGCCCTGCGGCGCGAAGCTCCCGATTTTCGCCCTGATTGTGTCTACGCTGTTCGCGGACAGCAATCAGACGGCGGTGACCTATTCCCTGTACATTTTCAGTATTGTGGTAGCAATTATCGTCTCCCTGCTGCTGAATAAATTCGTGTATAAGGATGAGACCTCCAATTTCATCATGGAGCTGCCCCAGTACCGCATCCCGACCGTGAAGACCATTGCCATGCATGGCTGGGAGAAGGTAAAGGCTTACGCGCAGAAAGCTGGAACCGTAATCTTCGTATCCACGATCCTGATCTGGTTCCTGTCGAATTTCAATATAGACTCTTTCAACGGAAACAACGCGGCGGCCAATGAAGACGGAAGCATTATGTGCGAGATGGATGACAGTTTCATGGCAGGTCTGGGCAATGTGCTGGCCCCGATCTTTAAGCCCCAGGGCTTCGGTGAATGGCGGCCGGCAGCGGCTATCGTAACCGGCTGGATTGCCAAGGAAAATGTAGTCGTAACCTTCGCGCAGCTGTATGACGAGGATGTTTCACCGGAATACCTGGAGGGCTATTTCTCCCAGTACAGCCCGGAGGAGCTGGAGGAGCTTGGCTTCGAAGGAGGAACCTACGATCCGGAGGCGGCTCCTGATATCTACTCCGAAAGTATTCTGTTTGAAGGAGGGGACGAGAACGCCCTGCCGACTCTGCATGAGGATATCCCGACCAAATCTGCGGCGTACGCTTATATGGTATTCAACCTTCTGTGCATGCCCTGCTTTGCGGCGGTAGGCGCCATGAAGCGTGAGCTGAAGACCTGGAAGGAGCTCGGAAAGGCAGTCGGTGTCCAGATGCTGACCGCGTACGTAGTTTCTCTTCTGGTAAACGTAATCGGCGGACTTTTTATGAATTAGCTTTATAAAACAGAAAAAATGTGATATTGTAGCAGGAAAGGAAGGCAGGATATGAGCCAGGACATGGTTATCAGACGCTTACGGGAACAGGGGTTCCGGATTACAAAGCAGAGAAAGCTGATTATAGGCGCCATACTGGAACATGACTGCTCCTGCTGCAAGGAGATCTATTACCAGGTTCGGGAAAAGGATCAGACGGTGGGGATTGCTACCGTATACCGGATGATAAAGACCCTGGAGGAAGCAGGGCTCATTGACCGGAGGAACCTGTACCGTATCGGAGACGGGAAGGAGGAAGGCTGACATGACAGATATCATTGTAATCCTGCTGGTTGCAGCGGCGTTATTCTTCTGCATCCGGTTCATCATCCGCAATAAAAAGAAGGGCGGTTCGTCCTGCGGCTGCGGCTGTGCAGGCTGCAGCGGCTGCGGCGGCTCCCACGGCTGCGGGGATAGCACGATGAAGCCGCATCCGTAAAGCGCGTGAGACAAAAGCAGCGCAGAAGCTGGGTTTACTTAAATTTACACTCTTTGATCCGCACTCCGCCCGTACTGGCAGAATCTAAAAGACGCCGGTACGGGCGGAATGTGTTTGGTACGGGAAGGTCTGTTTTGCAGGCCTTTAGAATAAACATAGAAGGAAACCAGTTCCGGGGCGTATAAAAGTGAAAAAAACAGTTTCTATCCTGCTTGCGGCAGCGCTTGTATTCTGTATGCCGGCAAAGGCTTACGCGCAGGAGCCTTCTTCCGGGCCGGGCCAGCTCTATGCCCAGTCCGCCGTCCTGATGGATGGGGATTCCGGCCGCGTCCTTTTTGAAAAAAATGGTTATGAGCAGCGTCCCATGGCCAGCACCACGAAAATCATGACCTTGATCGTCACGCTGGAGAACGCGAATCTGGACGAGGTGGTGACGGTGTCTGATTACGCGGCGTCCATGCCGGACGTCCAGCTGGGAATCCGGGCGGGAGAGCAGTTCCGCCTGGAGGATCTGCTCTATTCCCTGATGCTGGAATCCCATAATGACTCCGCGGTGGCGGTCGCGGAGCATGTGGGCGGCTCTGTGGAAGGCTTCGCGGCTCTGATGAATGCCAAGGCCCGGGATATTGGCTGCTATGATACCTATTTCATTACCCCAAATGGATTGGATGCGGAGGATGAGAACGGCATCCATTCCACCACAGCGGCGGATCTGGCCCGGACCTTGCGCTACTGCATCTGCCAGTCGCCGATGAAGGAGGAATTTCTGAAAATTACCCGGACGAACGCCTACAGCTTTTCGGACGCGGAAGGATTACGAAGCTTCACGGTGGGCAATAAGAACGCCTTTCTGGGAATGATGGAGGGGGCGGTTTCGGGAAAAACAGGCTTTACCAATAACGCCGGGTACTGCTATGTGGGAGCCCTGGAACGGGACGGACGGACTTTTATCGTAGCGCTTTTGGCCTGCGGCTGGCCGAACAACCGCAGCTACAAATGGAGCGACACACGCAAGCTTATGAGCTACGGGCTGGAGCATTATCAGTATCAGAGTGTCTGGCAGGATGTTCTGCCAGAAAAAATTGTGGTGAAAAACGGCATTCCGGAAAGCGGGGATTTGGCGGAGCAGGCTTATACGGGGCTGCGGCTTGCGAAAGAAGAGCCGGATCTGAAGCTTCTGATGGCGGAAGGGGAAGAGGTCGAGGTGAGGGCGGAGCTTCCGGAAGCGGTCACGGCTCCTGTGGAGCCGGGGACCGTGGTAGGAAGCATCCGCCAGTACCTGAACGGGAGAGCGGTAAAGGCCTATCCGAT
>CALWBB010000240.1 GCA_944375885.1 uncultured Merdimonas sp. | reverse complement strand
GAACCAGTAGGAGACATGGTTCCCGTAGGCGCTGCAGTTCCTGGCGCCCACGATGGCCACGGAGGGCTTATCGTCCGTCGGGAGGGATCCCCGGAAGAACAGGCCGCAGGGGGCGTCCTGGATCTCCCTTAGCCGGGCCGGATAGTCCGGGTGTTCCCTGCTCACGAAGCGAATATCCAGGCGCGCCAGGCGGTCTGCCTCTCTCCCGAAATCCCACTTTTTTCTCCCCGCGCAGAGGGCCGACAGCTTCCGCTCATTTTTCGGAGAGACGTTCTTAAGCTCCTCCTCTCCGGCCCGAAATACATGCTGCGGCGTCCCAAAATGCTCCAGGAGCTTTCGCCCCAGCCCCGGATCGGAAAAGAGGCCGGCGCAGAACCAGTGCCAGTACGCCTCCTTCTCTTCCATTTTCTCTTCTATCTTTTCTTCCGCCTTCATCTTTGCACCCCCTTCAGCCATTCGCTCCGCTCCAGCGGCCGGTATCCCAGAGCTTCCAGAATATGCTGCTCCAGGACCCGCTCCTTCCCGGCCAGATCGGCGATCGTCCTTGCCACCCGCAGCAGCCGGTGATAGGCCCGGGCGCTTAAGGACAGCCGCTCAAAGGCTTCCTTCAGAAGCTTCTTTTCTTTTGTTCCCAAAGCGCAGAAGCTTTCCGTGTCGCGCGCGCCCAGGCGGGAATTGAACCGGACCGGAAGCCCCCGGAACCGCTCCTTTTGCATCTGGTGCGCCCCTTCCACCCTTCTTCGGATAGACGCGGAGCTTTCATTTTCCTCCTCTTTCTGCAGCTCCTCATAGGAAAGCTTCGGCACCTGCATACAGATATCGATGCGGTCAAGAAGAGGCTGGCTTAAACGGCCCAGATACCGGGAAATCTCCCGGGGCGCGCAGCTGCAGCGGTTCCTGTCCGGATAATAGCCGCAGGCGCAGGGATTCATGGCCGCCACCAGCATAAAATCCGCCGGGAACATATAGGTGCCCGCCGTCCTGGAGATGCAGACCCGGTACTCCTCCAGGGGCTGGCGCAGAATCTCCAGAGCGGAGCGGCAAAATTCCGGGAGCTCGTCCAGGAAGAGAATGCCTCCGGTGCTCAGGGAAATCTCCCCCGGCAGCGGCAGTCTCCCGCCCCCTGCCAGAGCCTCCGCCGTCGTCGTGTGATGAGGCGCCCGAAAAGGCCGCCTCGTAAGAAGCGGGATCTCCGGCGGGAGCAGTCCTGCCACACTGTAAATCTTGGTGATCCGCAGGCTTTCCTCCAGCGTCAGACCCGGCAGGATCCCCGGAATCCTTCTTGCGATCATGGTTTTCCCAGAGCCGGGCGGCCCAATCATCAGAAAGTTGTGCATCCCTGCGGCGGCTATCTCCGCCGCTCTGCGAAGCGCCTTCTGTCCCCGGATCTGCGAAAAATCCTCCTGCCCGGCCTCCAGTCCCCTGCGGAGCAGGCCGTCCGCGTCCACCTCGATCCGCGTCCCCTTTTCCGGATGGCGCAAAATCTCAATCAGCTCCGCAAGATCCGACACGCCGACGACCTCCGCCTCCCGGACCAGCGCGCCCTCCCGGGCGTTCACCTTTGGCACAATGCACCGCCTGATTCCGGCCTCCCGGGCCGCCTCCGTCAACGCCAATACCCCTGGAATCCCCAGCACCTGTCCGCTTAGGCTTAATTCCCCTGCAATCATCAGCCCGTCCAGGCTTTCCGCCGGAATCTTCTGCATGGACGCCAGCACTGCGGCCGCCACAGCCAGGTCAAAGCGCGAGCCCGCCTTTCTCACGCTGGCCGGAGCCAGATTCACCGTGATCCGCTTGGGCGGCAGCGGGCAGCCCGCGTTTTTCAGGGCCGTGCGCACCCGATCCCCCGCCTCCTTCACCTCGGAAGCCAGATATCCCACCATCAGAAATTGGGGCAGCCCCTCGCTCACGTCTGCCTCCACCCGCACCGGATAGGCGTCCACGCCGCCGATTCCGGCCGACATTACCTTACTGAACAATCACAATCCTTCCTTTCCAATCCCTCCTGTATCCTTTTCCTTTGTATCCTTATTTTCTGTCTCCTGTGTTTATACCGGGAATCTTCCGGCGAACGCCGGATGAACCGTCCGTACCGTCAGAACGCGGTACAGGATAGACTGATTGTACTCCATTTGGAGCAAAAAGTCACGCGGATTTCTTTTGTTTTACAAAATTCGGCAGATTGCACAGAACAAACCGGATAAGCTGTCCGGCATGATAATATGAAAGAGAATTTTTTGATTGGTTGATAGGAAATTACGATTGTGCTACACTAAATTCAAGCAGATATTTGATATTAGAAAAGAAAGAAGTGATTAAGATGTGCATAAATGAAAAAAGGAAAAATGATGTTTTCCTCCATGCAAAGCCAGTAGATTGCGACATTTGCATGGAGTAATCCTAGTCGCAGAATAGAAATGCTGGCTTTGCTGTTTGACTATCATATCAAGGAGGAAAGTCCGCATGAAGTATTTTAATGCAAAACTGATTCTTCCAGACGCATTGGTAAAAGAATTACAGAATTATGTTCAGGGTGGATATATTTATGTTCCTATCGAACAGGAGCAGCAAAAGCGTTGGGGAGAGGTTTCCGGCTATCGGAAAGAATTGGAACAAAGGAATGAGCAAATAAAAAGAGAGTATCAGCATGGCATTTCTATGGAATGCCTGTCTGAAAAATATGGTTTATCTTTTTATGCTGTTCGGAAAATTATATATCAGAAATAATCGTAAGGGGCTGTGTTTTACAGCCTCTTATTTTATACAGATTGATTTGTACTGTATGGTGTATAGAAGCTCTACCATGATGGCGGTAAAATAAAAGAAAAACATAAGAAAGTTTTATGAAAGGTGAATGTTATGTGTACCAGATTTGTTTATCGCGGAGACGATATGATTACAGGGTTCAATTTTGATATTGACCTCTCTGTATGGAAGCATAAAGTGATTGAAGAAAAGGAGCGTTTCTATATCGGAATTTTGCAGCCAGACGGAACGTACCATTCTTATCATGGAGTAAATCAAAACGGGAATGTGGGAACTCTGTTATATGTGCATGGCAATTCTGCTGGAGCGTATCAAGACCGCAGGAATTGTATGACGATTGCTAATTTAACAGAACAGTTTATCAAGGCGCAGATTTCTTTTGATGAGGTTCTTCAAATCGTTCAATCAAAAAACATTGTTTATGCGCCAGATGCTACCATGCAGGCAATGCTATCTGATATTCATGGACGTACATTGGTAATTGAACCGGGAATTGGCTACAGAGAAGAACAGAGTACGTATTCCTTAATAACGAATTATTCTTTGATGAAGCCGGAAAGTACGAGAGATTTTATTGTGCCGGGTGATGACAGATATGAACGGGCTTTGCAGTTATTAGATAACTATAAAAATGAATTTACAGTTTCCGACGCATTCACACTACTTCATACAGTCCGGCAAGAGGGTGCATGGGCTACCAGAGTTTCATTTGTTTACTCTGCAAAAGATCAGGCAGTATATTATGCAGAGAATAACCACTTTGAGCATATCACGAGATTTGTGTTTCCGTCAGCGGAGCAGGAAAGGAGTAGTCATGCAGCAGAAAATCTATCCCCGTTCAAAGGATAAAGAAACGGTTTATCTGAAAAATGTTATTGCCAATCCTAATATCATAGTTGGAGATTATACGATATATAACGATTTTGTCAGAGAGCCAAAAGATTTTGAAAAAAACAATGTTTTGTACCAATATCCAGTTAATAAAGATAAACTGATAATTGGAAAATTTTGTTCCATAGCATGCGGAGCAAAATTTATTTTCAATAGCGCAAATCATACGTTATCTTCCTTGTCAACCTACCCATTTCCTATCTTTTTTGAAGAATGGGGATTAGATGTAAAGAATATTACGAAAGCATGGGATAACAAGGGGAATATTGTTATCGGGAATGATGTTTGGATTGGTTACGAAGCGGTCATTTTATCAGGTGTTACGATTGGTGACGGGGCAATTATTGGAACGCGTGCAGTTGTTACGAAGAATGTTCCACCTTATACAATCGTTGGCGGTGTACCTGCACAGACGATAAGAAAGCGCTTTTCACAAGATACGATTGACACTTTGTTAAAAATAAAATGGTGGGATTGGTCTAAGGAGCGTATTACGCAACATATATCCGAAATACAGTCCGGAAATATGGAACATCTGATATGAATTGCCGGACGACGGCAAAAGAAAAAAGCCGTCATACAGCAGATATTTTATCACTGTAAACCGAACTGTATCGGGGCTTTCTATTATCCTCGTGTCCGGCCTGGGCCGAACACCGGATATAGAAAGCCCCACAGCATATGATTCTGCCAGCTTTTTTCAGAAATACTGCCGCAGCTTCATCAGCGCGTTTTTCTCGATTCTGCTGATATAAGAGCGGGAAATCCCAAGCTGCCCGGCGATTTCCCGCTGCGTATACTCTCTTCCATTGTAAAGTCCGTACCGCATGATCAACACCTTCTGCTCCCGCG
>CALWBB010000239.1 GCA_944375885.1 uncultured Merdimonas sp. | reverse complement strand
TTGTTTACATCTACAGTGTACTGTCGCGAGAATTAAATATCAAATACTTATCATTTATCATTTTTCATAGTTGACGGTTATAGTATTGTTCATTATACTAGCTAACAGGAGGGGATTTCGATGGAATTTCGGTTATTGGAATACTTTTTGGCAGTAGCAAGAGAACAGAACATTACCGCAGCGGCAGAGTCTTTGCATATCTCTCAGCCAGCTTTATCCACGCAGCTGAAAGCACTGGAAATAGAGCTGGGCAAGCAGCTTCTCATTCGCGGTGTAAAAGGGTCCCGCAAAGTCATTTTGACGGAAGAAGGGATGATTCTGCGTAAGCGGGCAGAGGAAATGATTTCGCTGATGCGCCGCACAGAAGAAGAAATCACAGGCGCGGGCGAAACCATTGCGGGGAATGTTTTCATCGGAACTGGTGAAACGGAAACTGTTCGGTTATTTGCACAGGTTGCTAAAAAATTGCAGCAAAAATATCCAGATATCCGGTATCACATCTCCAGCGGCAATGCGGAGCATGTTCTTGAATATCTGGATAAAGGACTTATTGATTTTGGACTGCTTTTTACAGAGATTGATTCACAGAAATATGAGGCCATCCCGGTTCCAATCAAAGATACCTGGGGTGTGCTAATGCGTAAGGACTCTCCTTTGGCAGAAAAAGAAACGATCTCCCCGGAGGATCTGTGGGATAAGCCGCTGATCGTATCCCATCAAAAGGGGGATGATGTATATCTGAATCAATGGCTTCAGCGGGAAGCGTCAGAGCTGCATATCGTGGCCACTTATAATCTGCTTTTTAACGCCTCGCTGTTAGTAAGCGAAGGACTTGGGTACGCTCTGTGTTTTGACAGGCTCATTAACACGCAGGGAAGCAGCCTGTGCTTTCGCCCGTTTTCCCCCCGATTGGAAGCGCGGGGGCGCATCGTCTGGAAAAAATATCAGGTGTTTTCCAAAGCGGCCGGTCTCTTTTTGCAATGCCTGCGGGAGCTGCTGGAGGTGGAAATGTAATTCTTTCCGCTTCCGCCCTTTCCACAGACAGATATTTTCATTATGACACCTCCTCAAGATACAGGGACAGATGCACGTCGCCCGGTATCGCAAAACCGCACTGCTCGCAGACGCTGTCTCCCACAGTCAGCCCGTCCCTCTCAAATACTTCTATCACGCCGCCGCACTTGGGGCAGTCAACCTCCTCAATCGTCGTCATGCCTCGCGCTTCCTGGCATCCGGATAAAATATCACTCATTTTCGCACCTGCTTTCTATCCTGAATTCTTTGCATTTTTTCATGTAATCCATCACAATATCCCCCACGTAAGCCACATCCTCTGCAGAAAATGCCGCAGGGAAATTATCTGAAAAAAGGATCTGGGCGGAAGGCGGGAATCCCTCCTCCGGTTCTCCCTCCCACAGGATCAGACAGAGCTTCAGATCCTCCAGAAACTCAAACTCATATGCCGCGTCTCCTGTCTCCTTTCTGACTCCATGCAGGCTTTCCATGATCCTGCGAAACTCCGAAAGGCGGGTCCCGTAGTTTCTTGCCAGCCGGAAGATGCATCTGCCCTGAAACTGACGGTAATATACCTCGCCCCAGGGAAGGTCGTGGTAGGAAATCAGCTTCCCGGAGCTCATCACCGCGTTCCCGTCCAGCAGATACCGGAGCAGCAGAATCTGCGCGTCGATATTTTCTTCCAGCATATAGATGCCGTTTCCCTGCTCCTGATGGCGAATCTGAAATCCCGGATGCGTTACCTGGTAGAGCACTCCCATAAACCGAATCAGAAATGCCTGCTCCTTTTCGTGAAAGACAAGGCCGGAGCTTTCGCTTATCACCCTGGGAGAGGTCTCCTGATACCGCTTCAGATAGTGTCGGTACGGCTGCTGTGTCAGATTATCCTTTGCATATTCCAGCTTCATATTTGATACAACCAACCTTTCCTTCTTCTTTCCGGTTTCGCTCTTTTGGTGGTTTCTTTGGACTACAGCCCCAGCTTTTCCACAATCTCCTGAAGGGCTTTTCGCACCGGAGAATCCGCGGGGAGCTGTACAATGGGCTTTCCATCACAGTCAAAGCGGTAAATCATATCGTCGTGGGGAACCACTCCAAGGAGCTCCAGGTTCTGCTTTTGTATCTCTTCCAGCGTTCCGGCGTCCAGCTTTCCCTCCGGGGCCCGGTTGATGATAAGGCCCATCTTCTTCGGCTTAAAATTCAGCTCCTTCATCAGAGCGGCGATCCGACCGGCCGCCTGCACACCCCTCCGGGAGCAGTCACTCACCAGGATCGCGATCTCCATCATTGGCAGAATCCCGCGGCTTACATGCTCCATTCCTGCCTCATTGTCCACGACCACATAAGGATAATGGCTCTGCAGCTTCTGCACCTGCGTCTGAACCAGGCCGTTTACGAAGCAGTAGCAGCCCTGCCCCTGGCTTCGCCCCATGACCATCAGATCAAAGTCGTCCTCCTCTGTAAGGGCGTCTGTCAGCCGGGCCTCCAGATAGTCCTTTTTCGTCACCCCGGCGGGAATCTTATACCGGCTGTCTGAGCCTGCCCGCTCGATCTCCTCCCGAAGCTCCCCAAGGGTGATGCCCGCCTCCACACCAAGCACCTCATTGAGATTGGAATTGGCGTCCGCGTCCACTGCCAGAATCGGCTTCTTCCCGCTCTGGCAGAGATACTGAATCAAAAGACCGGTAAGCGTAGTCTTTCCCACGCCGCCCTTTCCGGCTACTGCAATCACATGTCCCATACATTCTCCATCCTTTCCTGTGTCGAATCCACGTCTCCGCACTTCCGGCGACATTTAAAATACATGCTGTTATTTAATGAACAGTGTGTTGATTTTCTTTTCAAATTGATTATAATAAAAGTATCTGAAAATACAATCATCAATTCAAAGCTGTCTGTAGGTTTCTGAACAGTTTCCCGTATTCTGTTCAGAAAATTCAATAGAAAGAGGAGGAAAATTCCCATGCCGGAAAAGACACAGAAGGAAGACCGGCGGACACGTTATACCCGCCAGGTCATAAAGGAAGCGTTTTTAAAGCTTCTGGAAGAAAAGGAATATCCCAAAATTACTGTCACAGAAATCTGCCGGATCGCAGAAATCAACCGGGGAACCTTCTATCTGCACTATTACGACACTGCCGATGTACTGGACGATATTCTGAATGACATCCTGAAAGAAACCACCAGCGTTATCAATCACGTCTTTTGTCCTGAGAAGACCTCCGGGAGTTGCTCCTATCCCTTCTGTGACAGGCTGCACAGCAGCGGCCGCTATCAGGCGCTTTTTCTCGACGACACGATCTCCGCGCAAATCATAGAAAAAATGGCGGAAATGACAAAAGAAGACTATGTGACCTGGCTGATGTCACACAGTCTCCTTACCTTTGAAGAGGCCGAAGCCATCTTTTATT
>CALWBB010000238.1 GCA_944375885.1 uncultured Merdimonas sp. | reverse complement strand
TGTACCTCCGAAAGCTCTGAAAACCCCCGCCAAAACGGCGGCAGGAGATGCCAAGGCACCTCCTGCGTTACATAAGCCCAATCCATATATCTAGCACTTTGCGGATAGTTTCTCTTCCGCATTCTGCGAATTTACAAAGCTTCGGAAATCCTGATAAAAACGTTCGAAACTGATCCCGCATTTTTTACGAAGTGTCTCCACTGAGATTTCCTCCGCCAGATCACAATATGTATCCTGATTACATTCTATTGGTCTGTCAGAAAGCATAAGCACCCGACGCATTACATTTTTGGGATAATTCGACAACATATCCTCCTTATTCCCCCAAATCAGTTCCGGTTTGGGAGGCAATTGGGGCTTTTTTATCCCAAAACAGCTCTGAAACGCATCCGGGTCCGCCAAGAGCCAGCATTCTATCATTTTTAATGGAAGCATGGCAACTACCGTCTGATCTTTTATCTCAGCTGCTTCTAATCCAGCCCTAACCTCTTTGTACACACGTTCAAACAGTTTCCGACACACTGTTTCATCCGTATTTTTCTCCCCAGCCTCTTTATCCGTATCACAATAAAATATCCCATAGCTGTAGCCATGCATTGCCAAATACCAGGAGAAACGGGCGCTGTCTTTCGCTTTTCCCTCCAACGTTCCAACTTTGGAAAGATTTTTTTTCTGAAGCCGTATTCCCAAAACCTCTTTCTTATCTATTCCCTCCAAAGCTGCCCCGCGTCCCAGTTTTTCAGCTGTATGGCGGATAATAGGAAATATTGATCCTTCACGCCACTCTTTTCTGCATTGTTTTTCATTGTATATTCTTCTTCCGTAATCAGTAGGACCTTCTCCTGTAACAGCTATTTTAAGCGGCTCCATCTGATCACCCCTGTCTCATAATTTCTTTTAAAATTTCCTCATTAGACAGATTCAGCAAAATCTCCCCCGGATAAAACTGCTCCAGCCGTTTTTTAAACCCTGGCAGTTCAAACAAAGACGCCGCGCGTACCTCGCCAGTCTCCTCCTCCCTGTAAAGATAACAAATATCCTCCGCAGGAACATAATCTACAAAAACGGTACTGTGAGTCGTTACTATCATCTGCTGCTTTTTCTCCTGCATCGCTTGCTTCAGGATAGTAAGCAGCTCTTCCGCATAATTTGTATTGATACCATTTTCAATCTCATCCAGAAGAAACATCGTATAATTGCTGCCCATCTCACTCACAGCGAGAAACGCAAGCAGCCTCAACATCCCATCGCTCAAATCTGCTCCCGGGATCTCTATCTCTTCACCGCCATATTGTTCTAGCGCCTCTACGTAAGTCCAGCCTGGTCTTCCTTTTGTGCGGGCGCGTACCTCTTTAATCTTTTTCCCTAAAAGCTTTTCTATTTTTTTAGAAAAGTTTTCTCTCTGCTCCATCTGCATGGATTTGATAAAGGATGGGAGCCTTTCGCCCTCTTTTCCGATAGAGTCTGCTCTTCCTCTGCTTCCCGCCCTCATTCGTCCTGGCGAAAGCATTTCGAAGGATTCCACACCTTCCCAAAAGCTCTTTATCGCCGCAATTTCCGGAAATGATTTTTTATCTTTCTGCGCATCAATTAATTTCAGCAAAGAAAATTTATATGACAGCTTTGGAACCGAAATCTCTGCATTTTCCTTTAATGTCCCGCCTGCATCTGCCTCATAAATCAAAAGAGCTTTTCCTGTCTCCAAATCCACAATCTTTTCTCTGGAAAGAATCATGGAATTTTTCTTTTCGTTTACCACGATTTCCAGTTCCCATTCAAAAAGTTTCGTCTTCGACTGAAGCTCTAATTCCAGCTGGCATCGAAATTGAATTTCATCATTCTTGCTCAATTTCGACTTGATATCTCCCACCTGCTGCCCACGGCGTTCATTAATAATCTCAAAGTCTTCCTCTACGCACTTTGCTAAAAACTCCAATACCTGCAGTACAGAGCTCTTCCCTGCCGCATTTATGCCTACAATCACGGTAAAAGGAGAAAGACTTATCTGGAAATTATTCAGCGCTTTGAAATTGTTGACCCACAATTTTTTCAGCATAGGAAATCCTCCCTGAAATATTACCTACCTATCTATCTAATAGTATAAAGTTATTATTCCCAAAAAACAAGGTATTTTCCGCTCACAGCGCCCGCAGCACCGCCAGAATATAGGGCGCTCCGAACACATTCAGCGACTTCGGCCCTGTGACCGCCGCAGGATTTTCTTTCATCCGCTCCAGAGCGCGGCCCACCGTGGCCTTCGTAATCGTCTTGGCCTTGCGGTTCACCACCATCTCCCCGCCCCGGATTTCATAGATAAAGGGCAGTCCCTTCGCCGTGTAGAAGGTCTGGTGCTGCCGCTCCGTGATGCGCCGCCACAGCTCCTCTATATCCCAGTCCAGCACCGGGCTGTTCTCCATGCTTTCACTGCTTCTGCTTCCTCCCATACAGGCCCTCCGTCTAAAATCCGGCGTCTCCCTCCGCTGATGTCTCACAATACGGCTGTCACGCCTGGCTCTTCGCCTTTTCCTCTCCAATCCGTCCAGCCAGGTAATTGATAAACTGCTGGGCCGTCCGCCCGGAGATGCCTCCGTGGCTCATCTCCCACTTGTTTGCCTCCGCGCACAGCTCCTGCTCCGACAGGGTAATCTCCGGATAGCGCTTCGCAAGCTCTGTCACAATCCGGAAGTATTCCTTCTGGGTCGGCTTGGAGAAGCTGATGGTCACGCCGAAACGGGCTACCAGGGACAGCTTTTCCTGCATGGTATCCGAGCGGTGCATACCGTCGTCCTGCTCCATGTCGCTGCGGTCGCTCCAGGTCTCCCGGATAATGTGGCGCCGGTTGGAGGTGGCGTAGATCAGCACATTGTCCGGCTTCGTCTCCATGCCGCCCTCGATGACCGCCTTCAGGTACTTGTACTCGATCTCGAACTCCTCAAAAGACAAATCATCCATATAAATGATAAAGCGGTAGTTCCGGTTCTTGATATGGGAAATCACAGCGGAGAGATCCTGAAACTGATGCTTATAGATCTCAATCATCCGCAGGCCCTGGTCATAATATTCGTTCAGGATCGCCTTGATGCTTGTGGACTTTCCGGTTCCGCTGTCCCCAAACAGCAGCACGTTGTTGGCCGGAAGTCCCTTCACAAAGGCTTCTGTGTTGTCCACCAGCTTCTTCTTCTGGATCTCGTAGCCGATCAGGTCGTCCAGAACCACCTGTTCCGTATTGTTGATGGGCACAAACTCCACATCGTCCTGGTATCTCTGGATACGGAAGGCCTTATTCAGGCCAAACATGCCCACTCCGTAGGCCTTATAGAAATCCGTGATAATGCAAAAAATCTCCTCCTCATCCGCAGCCGCCTCGATCTGCCGGCTCACCGCCTGCACTTTTTCGCTGACGTTTTTATTATACATGCGCTCCTTTTTCCCAATCGCCCTGTAATGGCAGATGGTGGAAAAGCAGTCGATCTCCAAATCCCGCTCGATGGGGCCGAAATCAAAATCAAACAGATTTTTAAATACCCGGAAATCCCCCTTCGCGAAATGATTGACGCTGCCGTCGTTTGCCCCCACCTTCTCGCTGGTCATGCTGAAGGAATTCTCGTTAGTCAAGAGAATAAAGGTCAGGTAATTGTGCCACAGATTCTCGTCAAACCCATACATGGTCGCCAGATCGAGAAGGGCCTTCATCTGCTCATAGATCCGCGTGGTCAGCTCCGCCTTCGTGCCCACGCCGTTTTCATAATCCTCAAAAATACCGGAAAGCTTCCGCAGGATGCTGTCCTCCCCCAGATCCCGGTACAAAATCAGCTTCGCGACTTCCTTGTACATTCTCCTTTTCGTCTCCTCCCGTGTCTTTTCGCCTATTATAACCCCAATCGCCGCGGCTGTACATAATTATCTGTCCAAATTTTAAAAGGCTTTCCTCTTCTTGACAGCCAGACGGCTTCCTCCTATAATTTACCCTAGACCGGCAGGGGAGGCCGCATAGCATAAAGGAAGGCTTTCCATTCGGCCGGAGTTTCGTTCCTATCAGGCACAGTATCCGATACAAAGGAGGCAGACACCTATGAGACAATGTATGGACGCGGACAATCTGCACCGCAGACTAAAGAAAATCATCGGCCAGGTTCAGGCTATCGACCGCATGGTGGATGAGGACGTCCCCTGCGAGGACATGCTTGCCCAGATCAACGCGGCGAAGTCTGCCCTCCACAAAGCAGGGCAGATCGTCCTGGAAGGCCACATCCGCCATTGCGTACGGGACGGCATTGAGCACGGGGACGCCGACAAAACCATCGAAAGCTTCACAAAGGCGGTGGAGCGGTTCGCGAATATGGGGTAGCCCACGGGGCAAAGCCGTGCGCTGCCCAGCCCGGTAAATGTTCGTTCATGTAAGCCTGGCAGCTGTCTGCCGGGCGTATCGCAAAAATAGTCAGACAAGGCAGGCGTCAAAAGCCGGCCGCATCTCTTCTATCTGGCTACGGGAAAGCCCATACTTCGAGGCAAGCAGCCTCCAGTTCTCTCTGATGGTTTTTGACGTTTCTTCCACATATATTTTTGCATCCGCCGTCTTGATGCCAAACCGCAGCGCTGTCTCCAATGCAAGTTCAAACCGGATGCTGTTATCAGTTTCATCCACATTTAAAGACAATTCATCACCATACGGAACCGGATTCACATCATACAGCGGAGAAAGCATCCAGCCCTTTTCTGTGAGCAGAAACGCATGATTACGGAGATGATCATCTGTATTCGTAACCGCCATATTAAATACAATCCGTTTCCACAATTCAGTTAGATCCTTTTGAGGAGCCGCGCCATATGCCTTAATAAAAGCGGCGATATCAAGATACCCCGTTCCATCTGCCGCAGAAGCGCCGTCTCTTTTTCCTAAAAGCGTCATGGCAGACGCAAAATGAATTCTCTTTTTTCCGGCTCTGTCAAATCGTTTTACTAAAAATGTGCTTCCAAATTTCGAAAACTTCTCTAATTTTGCCTCTGGAACATTCAGTCTGCACATCCTGGCAAGGTCGTGAACAACCATCTCCCATGCACCGGTATCATTTTCATCATTCTTGGAAGGAAATTTTGCAATCCAGAGTTCTCCCCTGGTATCGGCTACCGTTGCCTTTGGCCGCGCGCCACCCAGAGACGATCCTGGTGCAATCAACTGATTTAACCATTTCTCAGAAAGTCCTCCCTCATCTCTTTCAAACTTACGGGAGGCTTCCTCCAGAGTACGCAGGGTAGTCCAGGGTGGAACCATATTTTCCCTGTCATCTGCCAGAAATACTCCTTCTTTATCTGTCTTGAATCGAATGCCGCCCATCCGGGTTACGTCGTATACTCCCAGTAAATAATCGCTGTCATGTAGCTTCCGGGGCTTTCGCTCTTCTTTTTCTGCCAAAATCCGTTCCCGCTTATTCATCAGAACACGCCCCCAGCGATCCGGGGACGCATCTGCAAATAAACCAAAAATATTTTTATCAGAAGGATACTGTCTGCCGCCAAACAGCATCAAATCCGGATCAAGGCTGACAGACAGCTTTGTCCTTTGAAGCCATTCAGAATTATATTCAAACGAATAAGTCTCCCCGCCTTTCACGGTATTAATATAAAGTGTTCCAAGGATTGCAGGCTCTTGAAAGCTGAAATCATCATACACATAGATCTCTTTCTGGCTTACAGACATTATTTTTTCCTCCTTGACGCGCGTCTCCTGGTTAGCAGTTCCAAATCCTGCATTCTTCTTCCCATCTCATCATCTCTGGCTATCAGCAGCAAATCCTTGTCCATATTGTTCAAGGCGTGCAAAACGGCGGCATAGATTCCCATTGCAACCGCTGGATTTCCCGATTCTACTTTCCACAGGGAAGATCGGCTGATTCCTGCCCGTTCCGCTACCAGCTCTGCAGAAAGATCTCTTCTCAGCCTTGCAAGCTTAATCTGCTCTCCCATAATTTTTAATATTTCTTCCGTACCTGGCAATATATTATATGCAGCTTTTTTCATTTTTTACCGTCCTCACATTTTATGTTTATTATTATATCCATATATTTATTTAATGTCAATTATAGAAAACATTATTTTATATTCTGCATTTTTCTGCCCGTTCCTATTTACAGCCGGAATAGAGATTCTGCTTGACATATATACCTATACAGGTATATGCTTAATTTATCTTTTATACCCCTATGGGTATATCGTCGGTGTGCAAGGAAAAATACGCCCTTGGTACACCGACGCTGACTATGAACAAAACCGGGTCCGCTCCCTGGGACTGCGGACCCGGATCGGAAAGGAAGCCTGCCATGAAACAGCTGATTGAAAAACTGGAAGCTTTACTGGAACTGGGCGGCGTGAAAAAAGAT
>CALWBB010000237.1 GCA_944375885.1 uncultured Merdimonas sp. | reverse complement strand
AGAGACAGATCTTCCCCTGGTAAGTGCCGGGGGATTTTTTGTTTTGTCAAGGTACTGATGATTACCTACTTACGTTCCAATGTAATCTATTGATTCCGCAAACACTTCATTATATAAAAAAACATTTTCTGGAAAGCCTATCCATTGATAAAAGAATGACTCTGGAAAATAGTTTTCCTGATTAAGAATATCATCAAATTTGCCATCCAGACCTTCTTCATGAAGCATTTCTTTCACAACCGAAATAGTGTCTGCATACATCGTTTGTCCGTGCAATCTTCCAACGCTCCTTTCCATTGTAAAATCCAGCATTCGCAGCGTTCCCTTGCTATTCTTACCCCAAATCCATTTAAAGAATTTTTTAGATGTCTCAGCCATTTCATGAATAGCATTAGTTGCGACCACCCCAGACCATGCTTCAGACAATGTTTCATATTGTGTACTTCCTTTTTGTGCCTCGGCTATATAAGTATAGAGACGGTTAATCAAAACCATATTTCTCTTTGCATATACTGGAATAAAAGTTCCCAAAACAGCCTCCGCACCTGCACGCATAAACAAATCCGCAACATTCACAGTTCCACTCCCCCGTGGACTAACATGACATGCACTCAAAACTACAACGGGCGGAACTCTATAATCATTTTCGTCAGCCATCCAAAATTCGTTTCCAACCATTAAACCTGCCATATTACTTCGTCTGTCATAATAACCATGTGCTGATATATGTAAAATATCTGCATCCATGTTATTGGAGATGAATTTTTTCAAATCTTTTATTGTTAGTGTTTCACCATATGAGACTTGTATTTTCTCATTCCCTTCACTTAGTCTTTTCAAAGAATGAACAATAGCATCTGAGCAGGATCTTATGAACCGATTCTGCTCATCGTTAAGCACACATTCTGCAAATGCAATTTTACATCGATGACCATAATATATTTGTCGGTGTTTAACCATCTCATTTTGCAAGCACCTTGTTAACGGACTTAAAGGTCTGTAAGATATCTCTTTATAGCATTGTAATGATGTATCAGCATTTCCTATTATTGCCAGTCCAATTGGAAAATCAGAAAATACAGTAATATGTTTTGCCATATAAACTGCCCACATTTGTTCTTGCGTGAGTTTTCCTTCAAACATCTTCCCAATATCACGCAAAGTCTTATGCACATATTTATTGTTTGTTCCTTGTTTACAATTAACCTCTAATTCATTGAGTTTTTCAAATAATTCTTTTCCTGCTACTGGCAATTCAACAAGCAAAGCCTCCTTCGCAATTGCACGATGTACACCTAATAACTTGATAACCTTTTTTTCGTCATTTGGCAGTTCTGCCGTTAAACCTCCATAATTTACCTGTCCTTGAGAAACCCCCGGCATAGTAATTACAACATTTATCCTTATACTCTTCTTTGCCCTTTCTATCTCATCGGAGAACATTTTTCTGAACGCTGCACTATCATCTCCTTTACAACCTTTACAATTCATCAATGCATTATGGTGCAGCAACTGATTCCATAGCAAATTTGCACATGTTTCAAATGCGTTCACCGAATTGAAAACCGCATGATAAACATAGTCTGCTTTTCCATACTGCCTGGCCGAAAATAACACAGGCAATAATAATTGTTTTTCATCATCCAGTAAATACTGTTTATCTATATCAGATAGCTTTTTGCCATTCCTTAGATTTCTACTCTCAAAAAGAGCATTCCATTGCTTAACAAGTAAGTTTTTGGATAAATCTAATATTGATACAGCTCCTAATACAGGATTATAACGTTTCGCTTTATTCTTTACCTCTTCTGAACAATCATCAGAATATATAATAAGTGTAGGTTGAAATGGAAGCCGAAACAGAAGCAAGCCCTTTTCCGGCATAATCATTATATCCTGCGGAACATCATATGCCTTATCTAACACTTCAGTATCTGTATCATATGTATCAAGTTCTGTCCGCGGCATGTGCAAACAGTAATCTAAAGCGGGTAAAATTGGGATTAGAAATTCATCGAACAAATGCATTCTGCCCCTGTTAATTAATTTTAATTCAGGCAAATCAGACACATGAATAATCGGTTCTACATCTTCAAGTTCCCCTTTAAACAGAACTATATATTTATAGTATTGCGGAATATTGTAATCCATCTGATATCCTCATCTCACAAAATAGTTATTGTTGTATTATTGGTCAAACAAAAATAGTGTAAGACTTATCTCATCAATTAAATTTGGAGACTATGAAGACGAGATAACGGTAAAAATCGAAAATGTTGGAACAGGTCCATTGACAATAAAAAAATTAACAACTAATATTGATTAGACTCTATCCCCAAAACGGTAAAACAAAAACATTGATTAGGACAGAACTCTCTAAGATAACCATATATCTTGAATATACAGATATTTATAATACCAAATTCCAAGATAAAAGAGCCCCTAATTTTTTCGGCAGACATTTTGAATAACAAAGGATATTGCCGCGGCAGAGATTTATAACCTCAGGACAGCTTCAGATCGCCATCCTTTACCCAGCCCAGCCTGCGGCAGATCTGATTGATAGCCGGAGCCAGTATAGCGGGGAGTACAAAGGAAATGAGGATCAACCCGGCCCAGTCAAAGGCTGTGGGATTGACAGCGGCCGCTCCATTGGCAAGGGCGGACGCACTTGGCGAAATCCAGCCGGTCCACACGCCCAGCTGCCCGCACAGCCCGCAGGTTCCCATGCCGGAGTTGATAGCGTCTCCATTCATCTGCAGGCGGAAAATGCAGGTAGCCACAGGCCCCGTGACAGCCGAGGCTAGCGTGGGAGCAATCCAGATGCGTGGATTTTTCACAATATTCGGCATCTGGAGCATGGAGGTTCCCAGTCCCTGGCTCACAAGGCCGCCCCAACCGTTTTCCCGGAAGCTCATGACCGCGAAGCCCACCATCTGCGCGCAGCATCCGGCCACAGCCGCGCCGCCGGCAAGCCCGGTCAGTCCCAGTACCGAGCAGATAGCTGCGGAGGAGATCGGCAGCGTCAATGCCACGCCCACGAGTACGGATACCAGAATTCCCATCAGGAAAGGCTGTAAATCTGTAGCCCGCATAATCAGCTGCCCAAAAGCGTCGGCCGCGCTTCCGATGGGCGGCGCGATCACCCAGGCGGCTCCGATTCCCACCAGCGTGGTGACAATGGGCGTCACCAGAATATCTATCTTTGTCTCTTTGCTGACCATTTTCCCGGCCTCGGCCGCGATAATCGCCACAAACAGCACGGCCAGGGGGCCTCCGGCCTGTCCCAGAGCGTTGCAGGCGTATCCTACCGTCGCCAGAGAAAACAGAACCAGCGGCGGAGCCTGCAGGGCATATCCGATGGCGGCCGCCATAGCCGCGCCGCTCATAAAAGAAGCCATTCCTCCAATGGTATACCCGACTCCATTGATCGTAATCAGCTGGGCCGTGAGGAAGCCTACATGGAACTGGTTTCCAATCGTATTCAGGATCGTACCTATCAGCAGGGAGCAGAACAGGCCCTGAGCCATAGCGCCCAGGGCGTCAATTCCATACCGTTTCGCTGAAATTATGATGTTTTTCCGTTTCAGAAATGCCTTGAATTTTTCCATTCCGCTCTTCCCCCATATCATAAACAGTTATAAAAATAGTGTGGTATACATATGTCTTGACACCTGTATATCACACTATACTACTGCTAAGTACTGCTGTCAATCTCTTTCTCCGTCTCCCAGAAGGATACCAAGCCCTCTCAGGGTATCCTTTACCCGCAGGAACGCGGGTTCATCCGGACATGACAGTGTATGAAGGTGAATCCCTTCTGTAAGTCTGGAAAGCGGAAGCGCCTCTTCTTCTGCCAGGCGCGCTATAAACCGGGCCACATCATATCTGCTCGACAGATGCAGCGGCCCCGTGAGCTGTCCGTAGATCGGATGCTCCACAATGACATCTCTCACGGTACACCCCTGATCCACGATGGCATTCAGCTCCATTTCCATCTCACTGGCGCTGTGCTGGCAGGCGATCTGCCTTATTATCCCTGTCACACTGTCCTGCAGAATCATATATCCCCGGGGCGTGGCGGAAATTTTCGCTCCGGCCGCGCGCAGCAGCGCGATATCTCCCACAATGATCTGCCGGCTTACCAAAAAGCGTGACGCCAGCGCTGAAGCGCTGACGGGTTTTTCTGACTTCTCAATCAACTCCAAAACGGCCTGGCGGCGTTCTTCTGCACGCACGCAAATTCCTCCTTCCTCTCTCGGCCATGTCCCCTCCAGGGGATTCCAGGTATCATACCTATCGGCATTATATCACCTCGCTTGACGGCTCGGTGAGGGCATTCGCCTTATAGAGCTTCCTGTGCATGCACGGAGCTCTGCAAGGCTCATTATATCACACTGCCTCCCGGTTTGCTATCCCCCCGGATCTGCGAAAGCAGCTTTTGCTTTTCTTTGTTCCTGTGGTATACTGTGAACATACACTTCATTGACAAGAGTACGCACGGACAGCTTAAGGCCGCGTCCGTGTTCCAGGAGACAATACGGTTCCCTGGCGCGCTGGCGCTGGCAAGCCAGCAGGACAGTTTATAACAAAAAAGGAAAGGCCGCGTCTATGAAAGCATTATTTGAATACTGTCAAAAAGGAGACGGTTTGGAAAACGAAGATACAGCCGGGCATTTGGGAAGCTGCGCCTGGGTGATAGACGGAGCTACAGACGTATTTTCCGATCGAAAGAGCGGAAATACCATAAGTGTAAGCAGATATGTCAAACTGCTTCAGACGTTCATCGAACATCACTGCCGGGAGGAACGCTCCCTGGAGGAGATTCTGCGATCCGCCGTGAAAGAGCTTTATCAGCAGCTGCTTCAGGAGGACCAAAGCATCGCCAAGGCTCCGGAATACCAGCTGCCCACTTTCGCCGTCGCCATGATACGTATCCTCAATCACAGTATGGACTATTACGTTTTGGGCGACTGTGTGATTTCTTACCTGGCTGGTGGAAAAATCAACTGGATCCGGGATGAACGGATCAGCGCTTTTTCCAAATATAACCGCGAACAGATGAAAAAAAACTCTCTGGATCCGAGAAACAGTTCTTCCGCGAGGGAGATCTACCGGAATACAAGAAGAAAGGCAAACGCCCCGGACGGCTATTATATAGGAAGCATGCGGGGATCCGGACTGCAAATGGGGCTGTCCGGAAGTCTCCCTCTGGACCCTGGAGACAGAGTGATCCTCTTCTCTGACGGATTTCTGGACTATCTGAACGATAATCCAGAAAAAATCAGATGCTTTTTCGCGGCAGATTCTCTGCGGCGCGAGATATCCCTCGTAAAGGAATATCTTGAAAATGATCAGATATATCTTAAGGAGTTGCGGCCGAAACAGATCGACGATCGTTCGATTTTACTGCTGGAAGCCTAGCGCCGGTGTACAAGGGCAATACGTCCCTTGGTACACCGACGCCAGGCTCCTTTGATGAGGAACACGCGATGAATGAAAGAAAAAGGAACTATGATATTTTTATAAGCTACAGACGGGAGGATGGAGCCGTACTGGCAGAGGGCTTCGCGATGGCGCTGGCCTCTCAGGGCTTTCATGTCTTTTTTGACAAGCAGTCTATCGAAATAGGCCGGGAATTTCCGGAAGAAATCAGCGGCGCGATAGAGGAAAGCCGTGAATTTATCGCCATTGTCAGCGCTTCCTATTTTGGTGAAAATGCGGCTGGCGTAAGAAGGATTTGCGAGGAGGACGACTGGGTGCGAAAAGAGCTGGCGCTGGCGCTTCAGAAGGCCGCAAAAGAAACTCTTCACATTTTCCCGATTTGCGTGGACTGCCAGCCTCCCCAGGAGGAAGCGCTTCCGGAGGACCTTCAGAAAATAGCCTCCATGAATTTTCTAAGATATGATAAATATTACGACACATTTGATAAGATCGTGCAGACTCTGCGGCGCGGCTTCTTCCCGGACACGATTGAGAACGCGCTGATAGGCACGATACGGGACGAACTGAAGCGGATAGATATCCACGACAATGAACACTTCAATGTCGCGTGCAAGGAGGTCATCAAATTAATCAAAACCGAACACGACGAAAAGGCCCTGCTGCACATGATTTCCCAGACCGGGCTGTACAGTCCGGAAAACAGATATGTGGCCTTTTATTCCCTGTTTTCCTATTACCGGAGAATACAGCAGGTGAAAAAACTGCTTGCCCTGGTGGAAAACCAGGGAATGGAGTTCAGCCATATCAACGGCTTTTTCTATTTTGTCATGGTGGAGTATTATACCCTGAAATTCAAGCTGGCAGAATCGGAGGCTGCGGAGGATGAATACCTGAGAAAAGCTGTGGATTTTGCGAAACAGGCTCTGGACGTCCTCCAGAATAATAACGGAGTAATTCATTCCTACTGCATCTCGGTTGCGAGAGCGCTGGAGCACGGAATCGAAACAGACAGCGGCGAGCTGGACCGCGCTATCATGTATGTCAACAAGATTATCAGCGCAGATCCGGATTATGCCCGCTATTACTCCACAAAGGCGAGGCTTCTGTCCTTAAAAGGCGAGGTTCGGGAAGCGCTCGTAAATATCCGCTACGCGCAGACCCTGGAAACTCCCCGGCAGCAGGACTGGATGCTGCGCGTGGCAGGCTACTACCGCGACGAATGCCTGATCCGGCTTAGGGCATCATCTTCAGTAAAGGAGGCAGATGGAAAGACATGGTTTTTGAAAGAGATTTAAAAGGCAGACTGCTTATCACAAAAGCGGAACACAGCAGCTTTTCTTCTCCCTACAATGAAAAGGAAAAGCAGCTGATAGCGGAAATATTCAGGGGAAACCGCAAGATAGATCTGTTTAACGGGGAAAACGTCCGCCTGGAGGCTGTCCGCAGCAAAGGAAATACCACAGAACTTATCTTATCGCGGGCGCGCTTTTTTGACTTTATTTCATCCAATATGCTGCTTTTGAATTATGAAAAATGGCTTCCGCATACAGCAGAGGCAGAGAAACAGCTGATTGAGCGGGAAAAACGGCTTTTTGACGCGGACGGATCCCCCACATGCTTCGACGATATCCTGCGCCGGACATATCTTTCCAATATTCTGGCGGTAAGCGTCATGCTCTCTGACCAGGAAGGAAACTACCTCCTGACACGCAGAAACGCCAGCGTCGCCATATCCTCTGAGATGATGAGCGTGGCGGTGACCGGTTCCCTGGATGATACGGATTTTCAACAGGATAACCCCGTCACCAGCTGCGTCATCCGGGAGACGCTGGAGGAACTGGGACTTACGCTCGACGAATCCTCGATTACCGTGAAAAAAATCGTGGCAGGTGAAAAGAAGCTGCAGCCGATTCTCCTCTGTGACGCAGTCGTCCCCGGCAGCCTGATAGATGTAAAGACCGTGATTGAAAACGGGCAGTCCTATACCGCTGAAAATTCTGAACTGATCGTGGTCACGAAAAACAGGCTGCCAAAGCTTCTGCGTGAATGCAGGTTTACAGAGGCTGCCATGAAGCATATCGAGCTGCATTGCCCTTTCGCGCTGCAGTCCGCTTCACAGGAAGGCGCGTAAGCGCCGGCCCTGTCCTGTCTGGAGGGCTCCCGATCACGCTTCCATTTTTTCATAGGCAAAGCGCGGATCGGAATCCTCCGCGACATGGACGATGCCGCACTTCTGAAATCCCAGCTTCGCCAGCAGGCTCTGCATCACCTTGTTGTCAGGATGGGTGTCAATCCGCAGATGGCCGCACTGCCCGTACGCCCAGTTCAGGCAGAAGGTTCCGATTCCTTTTACAGAGCCGTCGCCCGCGATGCGGTGAACCACGCCATACTCATCGCCGCCGATCCAGGCTCCTTCTTCGATCGCCGCATACCCCGGCTCTGCTTCTTTTCCCTGATGAAAATAAAAGGTTCCGACTACGCGGCCGTCCTCTTCACAGACATAGCTGCGCCCTGTACGGATATCCTCGCGGATCAGCGCCTCCGGGGGCCAGTTGGTTGCGCCCCACTGTTTCGGATTTCCTGTCTTTTTCATAAAATCTCTAGCGTACCCGTAAATCTCCATGATTCTTGCAATATCTTTCTCTTCTGAATGTCTGATTTTCATCTGTCTCCCTCCTGTCTGCCGCTTCCTGCGTCCTGTTTCCTGCGTCCTGCTTCCTGTTGCCGCGCCCTTTCCTGTACCCGTTTTTCTACGCCCTTTTCTGCACCTTTTTTCTACATCCGGCTCTACACTCTCGTCGTCCACTGGCCGCAGTCCCAGACCCGTGTGGCAAGGCCCTCATAAAACTCCGGCTCATGGCACACCATCAGAATACTGCCCTTATAGGCCCGAAGCGCCCTTTTGAGCTCTTCCTTGGCGTCCACATCCAGATGGTTCGTCGGCTCGTCCAGCACCAGCAGGTTGCTGGCGCGGTTGATCAGCTTGCATAGGCGCAGCTTGGCCTGCTCGCCGCCGCTTAACACCTTCACGCGGCTTTCGATATGCTTCGTGGTCAGGCCGCATTTTGCCAGGGCAGAACGGATCTCGAACTGAGTGAAGCCCGGGAATTCCTTCCACAGCTCCTCCAGCGCCGTCGTCTCGATGTCCTGGCTCATCTCCTGCTCAAAATAACCGATTTCCAGATAATCTCCCAGCTCCACGCTTCCGGAAAGGGGCGGGATAAGCCCCAGGATGCTCCGAAGCAGGGTCGTCTTTCCGATGCCGTTGGCCCCGGTCAGGACGATCCGTTCTCCCCTCTCCATCTGGAAGTTCAGCGGGGCCGACAGCGGCTCGTCGTAACCTATGACCAGCTCATGGGTTTCCACCAGATAACGTCCAGGCGCCCGAGCCTCCAGAAAATGAAACTCTGGCTTCGGCTTCTCCGCCGCCAGCTCAATCAGCTCCATCTTATCCAGCTTTTTCTGCCGGGACATGGCCATATTCCGCGTGGCGACCCGTGCCTTATTTCTCGCCACAAAGTCTTTAAGCTCTGCGATCTCCTTCTGCTGCCGATTATAGGCCGCCTCCAGCTGGGCCTTTTTCACCGCGTAGACCTCCTGGAACCTGTCGTAATCGCCCACATAGCGGTTCAGCTCCTGGTTGTCCATATGATAGACCAGATTGATGACGCTGTTGAGAAACGGTATGTCATGGGAAATCAGGATAAACGCGTTTTCATAATCGTTCAGATACCGTTTCAGCCACTCGATGTGAACCTCGTCCAGATAGTTCGTCGGCTCGTCCAAAAGCAAAATGTCCGGCTTCTCCAGAAGAAGTTTTCCAAGAAGCACCCTGGTGCGCTGGCCTCCGGACAGCTCCGACACATCCCGGTCAAGGCCCACCTCCGCCAGCCCCAGAGCCCGGCCCACCTCCTCAACTTTTGCGTCGATCAGATAGAAATCATGGGCGGACAAAAGCTCCTGGATCACCCCAGTCTCCTCCATATAATAGGCCATTTCCTCATCGGAAGCCTCCGCCATCTTCTCATACATCTCATTCATCTGCGCTTCCAGAGTAAACAGGAACTCAAAAGCAGAAGCCAGCACGTCCCGGATGGTCATGCCTTTCTCCAAAGCGGTATGCTGATCCAGATAGCCCACCCGGACATTTTTCGCCCATTCGATCCGCCCCTCGTCCGGCTGCAGCTTCCCAGTGATAATATTCATAAATGTGGACTTTCCTTCCCCATTGGCCCCCACCAGCCCGATATGCTCTCCCTTCAGCAGCCGGAAGGACACATCATGAAAAATGGCCCGGTCTCCAAAGCCGTGGGTCAGGTGTTCTACCGTCAAAATACTCATTTGCCTTATTTTACTCCTCGTCTTTATTTCGCTTCTTTCATTTGATCCGTTATTTTGATCCGTTATTTTGATTCTTTATTCTGCATCCCGTATTTCAGCTCGGTGTATTTCTTTTTACTGCCATAAGCCTTCTCCACCGGATACTTTTCCGCATTTCTTTTCAGCTTTTCCCGGATAATCTCGTCCATATCCAGGCCGCAGGCGTCCGCCATCAAAATACAGTAATTCAGCACATCCGCCAGCTCCTCCCGTACTTTCTCCATCCTGTCATCGCACCCCGTATCCTCCGCGCTCCACTGGAAAACCTCCAGCAGCTCAGCCGCCTCCAGCGAAATGGAGATGGCCAGATCCTTTGGGTTGTGAAACTGCCTCCAATCACGGTCATCCCGGAATTTTAATACCTGTGAAATTGTTTCCTGTGTCATGCCGGTTCCTTTCTTTATCAGTGTGTTTACAAAATTAAAATTGGGTAGACAGTGTCTATCCAATTTATACTATTAACAGCTCAGTGGAACAATTTTAATTTTTTTCTTTTTGAAAGTTCATATATTTTTCATACCAAGTAAAATCCATATTAGGCTTATATATTTTTGCAACAGTTCGTACAAGGCTTTCTTTTCTGGTATACCAAGTTCAAATCCGTCAGGGATTTGCGGTTCAGCAATTTGTTTTATCTGTTTGCTTGTGCTTTTGTGTTTTTCCTTGTTTCCCTTTAATATTTGAAAACCTGCATAGGCCACCACACCAAAAGTGATTATCACAGCGCCTATTATCACAACATCTCTCTTATTTTTTTCACCTTCTAAATGATTGCCTATAACGTCGTCCTCACTGTCCATACGGTCATTTATCGACTCATATTTCAATGGCTTGCAATAATCGCATGGTGGATACTTCTTCGTAACATCTCCTAACTCCATTGGTATATACACATCATCAACTTTAGGGCAGTCTGGCAAATGAATTGTTTGATCTGATATCCAAACTTCCCTTGTAGCTCCCGGTGCCCAATGGAGATCGCTTTCAGAGTTTTCATCATTTATTATTCTTTCTATATCCTCTACCGTACAAGAACTTCCGTTATTTTCTACAGGAGGCATCTCACTAACCGTTCCCCCGTCATAAACCGGAGGATTACACCTGGAACAAGGGGAATAACCTCCGTCAACCGCATCTTTTAGAGATATTAGATTTTGGCTTCGGCTCAAATACCCACATCCAGCGGAATGATACTTGGAGCCGCTGTCAGTTACATATACAATAGTACCTCCATTATCTGCCGATACCGTAAAGGCTGAAACAAGAATGCAAGAAAAAACACATACGAACAGAATAACTTTTTTATATATTGATTTCATTTTTATCTCCCATACTATGTGTTATTCCTCCTGTATCACACAAAAAACGGGAAGGTACTCTACAAATTCACACTATTCTCAAACAGTAACCTACAAATTTACACTATTCTCAAACCTTAAATATCCGGGAATAAATGCCCTATCCACATTATAAATTTGCAGTTCTCGATATCATTATACAACCCATCATAAATCCCTGTCTATCAAAATTATATTTTTTCTGATTGCAAGCATTTTTTGAATCGGGATTGACATCCGTCCCTTCCATACGCTATAGTATAGATATACAAATTTACACTATAAAGTTCAAATAAGAATTTTTTCGAACCCACTTCTTTTTAAGAAGAGCTGCGGATGCAGCATAAAAACTGTCGTATCGCCTGATATGGCAGCTTTTTTATTCCCGCGGATTTTGCAAAAGGAGAAATCATCTTGACTCAGGAAAAACGAACGCCGCTTCGCAGGAAGCTCCTGCTCGCCGCCGCGGCGGTCCTGCTGCTCGCAGGACTCGCCTGCGGCCTCTATGTAAACGACTATTACCACGCAGACAGTCTTGCTCTGAATACCATCGAGCAGCCTGCAGACGGAATCACCGTCTCCCGGCAAGACAGGCAGATCACCTTCGCGCCTGAGAACCCCCGGGCCGGGCTTATCTTCTACCCTGGCGGCAAGGTGCAGTACGAGGCCTACGCCCCTCTGATGGAGGCCTGCGCCCGGCAGGGCTTCTTCTGCGTCCTCCTGCACATGCCGGGAAATCTGGCGGTGCTGGACATGGGCGCGGCCGAAGGCGTCCCGGAGCAGTATCCGGAAATCGACGCCTGGTATATCGGCGGCCACTCCCTGGGCGGCTCCATGGCGGCTTCCTATCTGAGCAGCCACACGGAGGAGTTCGAGGGCCTCGTCCTTCTGGCCGCCTACTCCACCTCAGACTTAAGCGGCAGCGGCCTGCAGGTTCTGTCTGTCTATGGTTCGGAGGATCGGGTCCTGAACATGGACTCTTATGAAAAATACCGGGAGCATCTCCCGGCAGACTTTACAGAGGTCGTCATCCCCGGGGGCTGCCACGCCTATTTCGGCTGCTACGGAGCGCAGAAGGGCGACGGCACGCCAGGGATTACCAATGAAGAACAGATAAGGCGGACCGCAGAGGCCATCGGGGATCTGGCGGACCTAAAAGGAATAGCAGAATGAAAGCAGCACCGGCACGAAGGTGGAGCAGATAATACCGTTGAGCACGGCGAAGACAACTGTCTCCTCATTCGTATAGCGGATCAGCATGGGAAGGGTGGTGTCCTCGCTGGTAGCTCCCGCCGGGGCGATGCAGGTGTAGGCGTTCAGGTAGCGGGCGATGCAGGGGATCATAAAAAAGGAGCCGATTTCCCGCAAGAGATTGCTCAGAAAGGCGATGCTTCCCAGCCTGGCTCCCGCCATGTTTCCCACATACACGCCCGCCAGGCTGTACCAGCCCAGGCCTCCGGCCACAGAGACCGCTTCGTTCAGCGGATACTGAAGAAGCAGGCCGCACAGGACGCCCCCGGCCAAAGAGCCCAGAATGATTCCCAGAGGAATCACCAGAATCTTCACATGGTACTGGCAGAGCCTGGACAGGATCCCCCTGTGGAACCCCACGCTGATCCCCACGGAAAACATCAGCACCCAGAGAATCCAGTCGCTGTGAGCGGCCAGCGGCTCAAAAAATTCCGCCAGAACCGGAACCAGGCTGCTGCCTGTCCCCAGAAGGAGGGCCCCCAGCGCCAGAAATACCATGGGATCTCCCTTTCCCTGCCGGTTCCCGGCGGCGCGTCCGCCATCCTCCTGCTGCTTCCCGCCCATAAACCACCTGGTCAGAAGATAGACGGCAGCCACGGAAAAAACGGCAGGAATGAGGAAAAAAAGGAAGCTCTGGACGCCCAGCGTTCCCAGCTCCGCGAAAAATCCCTCTCTTCGCCCCAGGCTGACGCCCATGGAAAAAATCAAAAGCAGGGTGCAGAAAAGCTGCACCTTCTCATTTTTTTCTTTATATTTCACGGGAAAGAAGCGCCCGGCTCCCACTCCCGCAAGCATAATCAACAGTATCTCCATCTTCGTTTCCTTTTGTCTCGATTAGTATCTGTCTTCGTATTCTCCGGCCTGCTGACCTACAGTCTGTGTCCCCCAGCCTGTGGTTCATTAGCCTGCGCCAGCTCTGTCAGTGTGCGGAAAAAATCCAGAAACCGCTTGTCCAGCCGAACGATTTTTCCGTCCGGATCCAGGAAGCAGTGCTCGGAATGGCCTTCCGCGGCCAGAGAGCCGTCCGCCTTCTCCATCCGATAGCGCAGCTTCAGCCTCACGCCCTTGAATTCCTCCACGCTGACCGAAATCAGGATCTCGTCCGCGAAGGTCGTGCTGTGCTTATAGCGGCAGGAGGCCTCCGTCACCGGAGAAATGACGCCCAGCTCCTCCAGCCTCGCGTAGTTCCAGCCGATCTGATCCAGAAAATCGATGCGCGCCTCCTCCATCCAGCGGATGTAATTGGAATGGTGGGTGATGCCCATCCGGTCCGTCTCGTAATACTGAACGATATGCTTATATTTTCTCATAATCTTCCTTTCCTCCTCATGAGACTGCTTCCTTCTTCGGCCCAAAACGGCGCAGCACATAGAACGACAGCAGCACGGTCAGCGAATCCGCCACGACCTGGGACCAGACGATCCCGTACATCCCAAAGAAATGATTCAGGATGAACAGCATGGGAATATTGAACACCAGCCACCGCATCACGCCCAGGAACAGGGAGATTCTTCCCCTTCCGAAGGCCTGGAACAGGTAGACGGTAAAAAAGCTTAAGAACATCAGCGGCGTGGCCAGCACCCGGATCCGCAGGAAGCCGGAGGCCATCTCTACCGCCTGCGCGTCCGAAAGGAAAATGCGCACCAGCGGGCCCGCAAATATTTCATACAGGACAATGCTGACGGCAGCAATCAGAAGGCCCACCCTCCGGGCCAGGCGGATCGTATCGTTCATCCGCCTGTGATTGCCGGCCCCGTAGCTGTACGCCACCAG
>CALWBB010000236.1 GCA_944375885.1 uncultured Merdimonas sp. | reverse complement strand
ATACCAGAAGGTACAGCTGGTGACGGAGGTGAGGGGAGAGCGCTTCTTCTCAGGCTTTCGGGTACTTCTCGCGGAGGGCTATCTGCGGGTACAGCCCCAGGCTCCCGACAACGCCCAAAAGAAAAAGGAAGAGGACGAGACGGAAGACGTGGGCGTGGACGCGGAATTTCTGGAGCTTCTCAAAGGGCTTCGGAAGGGAGCGCCTATCGAGACTTCGGGCTTTCGCATCCGGGAGGGCGAGACCTCTCCCCCCAAGCGCTACAATTCCGGCTCCATCATTCTGGCGATGGAGAACGCCGGACAGCTCATCGAGGACGAGGAGCTGCGGGCGCAGATCAAGGGAAGCGGCATCGGCACCAGCGCCACCCGGGCCGAGATCCTGAAAAAACTGGTGAACATCAAATACCTTGCCCTGAATAAAAAGACCCAGATTATCACGCCCACCCTTCTGGGCGAGATGATTTACGACGTGGTGCGGGCCTCCATCTACAGCCTTCTCAATCCGGAGCTGACAGCCAGCTGGGAGAAGGGCCTGACCCAGATGGCAGAGGGCACCATCACCGAAGAGCTTTACATGCAGAAGCTGGAGAAATTCATCACCGACAAGACGACGAACGTCCTGAACGCAGATTACCGGAGGGCCCTGCGCCCCTGCTTCGACGCGTCGGCGAGATTTTATAAGACGGGAGAGAGCTCCCGCGGCGCCCGCAGGAAAGCCGGGGGCGCGGCTTCCGAAAAGAAACAGGGCAAAACTGAGAAAAATGAAGAAAAGGAGCAGAAAAAGAAATGAAAGAACTGGAAGTAAAGGAACTGTATACCCTCTCTGAGACGCTGGCCGCGCCGCTTCTGGCGTCTGTGACCTACCCCTGGGAGGCCCTGCCGAAGATTGGTGCCTTTATCCTGGAGCTGGGAGCGTCTTTGAGCGAGGAGGAGTATGAGAAGCGCGGCGAGAATATCTGGATCGCCCGTTCCGCCAAGGTGGCCCCTACAGCGTCCATCACGGGTCCCTGCATCATCGGAAAGGACACCGAGGTGCGTCACTGCGCCTTTATCCGCGGAAACGCCCTGGTAGGAGACGGAGCGGTGGTGGGTAATTCCACGGAGCTTAAGAACGTGATTCTCTTTAATAAGGTGCAGGTGCCCCACTATAATTATGTGGGGGACTCCATCCTGGGCTATAAGTCCCATATGGGCGCAGGCTCCATCACCTCCAACGTGAAATCCGACAAGCTCCTTGTCAAGGTACACACGCCGGAGGGAGACATCGAGACGGGGATCAAGAAATTCGGCGCCATGATCGGCGACGAGGTGGAGGTGGGCTGCGGTTCCGTCCTCAATCCGGGAACCGTCATCGGAAAGAATACGAATATCTACCCGCTTTCCTCCGTAAGAGGAGTAGTTCCTGCCAACTCGATCTATAAAAAGCAGGGTGAGGTAGCAGAGAAGAGATGAGCGAAAGAGAAGCGATGCCTTTCTCCGGAAGCGTCCTGAAATGGATTGCCATTGCCGTCATGTTTCTGGATCACATTGGGGCCTGCCTGCTGGAGGTCTTTGTGCTGAATGTACATGGGAACTCTCCGCTGGCCGGCCAGATCGGGAACCTGTATTTCTGGTACGATTTCGATCAGATCCTGCGAAGCGCCGGCCGTATGGCGTTCCCGATTTTCTGCTTTTTGCTGGTGGAGGGAGCGGTGCATACCCGCAGCCCGAAAAGGTATCTGCTGCGGCTGGCGCTCTTTGCGGTACTTTCCGAGATCCCCTTTGATCTGGCCCTCCACAACCAGACATTTTACTGGGGAGCGCAGAATGTGTTCTTTACGCTGCTCTTGGGGCTTCTGGTGATTTTGGTTTTTCAGAGGTATCCGGCGGAGGGATGGAAGGGAATGCTGGCCTTGGCTGTGTCGGCTGCCGCGGCGGAGCTTGGCGGCACGGATTACGGCGTCGTAGGCGTAGCCGTGATCGCGGCTATGTACCTTCTGCGGGAGCGCCCGCTGGCAGCATCCCTGATTTCCCTTGCTCTTTTGGCACTGCTGAATCGTCAGGAACTGTACAGCGCGCCCGCCTTTTTGGCTATGGCTCTCTATAATGGAAGGCGCGGCCGCCAGCCGAAATATTTTTTCTATGTGTTCTATCCCGTCCATCTTCTGCTTTTGTGGGCGGCGGGAAATTTTGTGCTGCCGGCATGGCCCGGTTCTTGACAAACGGCCTTCTATCCGCTAAGATAAAAAAGGTTTCGGACTTATATAAATTCATAATGGGTTGAATGTTTCTACCAGCTGCCGTAACAGTTGACTATAAGCCGCCCCGCAGGGGGATGCTATACACTGCTGCGGCAGCTGTTTTGGTTCCCGCGGACATCAGACATGGGAGGTATTTTTTTATGAGAAAAACAGATGTATTGATTATCGGCGCGGGTCCGGCGGGTATCTTTACCGCCCTGGAGCTTCTGAAGAGCGGAAGCCGGAAGCACATTGTGATTGTGGAGAAGGGAAAGCCCGTGGAGAAGCGCTCCTGTCCCAAGGCAAAGACGAAAAAATGCGTGAACTGCAGGCCCTACTGCAATATCACCACCGGTTTTTCCGGCGCGGGCGCTTTTTCTGACGGAAAACTGTCCTTAAGCTATGAGGTGGGCGGCGATCTGCCCAGTCTCATCGGGGAAGAGCTTGCCCAGGAGACGATTGACTACACGGATAAAATCTACCTGGAGTTCGGCGCGGACACGAAGGTGGAGGGCGTCGGAAATGAAAAGGAAGTCAAGGAAATCCGAAAACGTGCCATTCAGGCGGGGTTAAAGCTGGTGGACTGCCCCATCCGCCACCTGGGGACGGAGAAAGCCCAGGAAATCTACCGCCGGATTGAGGAATATCTTCTGGAGCATGGCGTGGAGATCCTCTTTGAGTGCCACTGCCGGGATCTGATTGTGGAGGACGAGGCCTGCAAAGGGGCTGTCCTGGAAAATTCCCGGACCCAGGCGGATGAGCAGGTGATTTACGCGGATCACGTGATCGTAGCCACAGGGCGAAAGGGCGCCGACTGGCTGGAGAAGCTCTGCGGGCAGCACGACATCGCCCATGTGCCGGGCACGGTGGACATCGGCGTGCGCGTGGAGGTCCGCAATGAGATCATGGAGGATGTGAACAACATCCTGTACGAGTCGAAGCTTATCGGCTATCCGCTGCCATTTAAGAACAAGGTGCGCACCTTCTGCCAGAACCCGGGCGGCTTTGTGAGCCAGGAAAACTACGACAACGATTTGGCAGTAGTGAACGGCCATTCCTATAAGGATTTGAAATCCCAGAACACGAACCTGGCGATTCTGTGCTCCCACAATTTCACTTATCCCTTCAACCAGCCCATCGCCTATGCTCAGAAGGTGGGCGAGCTGACGAATATGCTGGGGGACGGAAAAATCCTCGTGCAGCGCTACGGCGATATCTTAAGCGGCAAGCGGACCTGGCAGAAAGAGCTCTCCCAGTCCAATGTCCGTCCTTCCCTGCCGGACGCGGTGGCTGGGGACATCACGGCGGCCATGCCCTACCGGGCCATGACGAACATCATAGGCTTCATCCAGGCGGTGGACCATGTGGTGCCGGGCTTCGCGGCCAACGAGACCCTGCTCTATTCGCCGGAGCTGAAGTTCTACAGCAACCGCATCAAGATGACGCCGGATTTCGTGACGAATATCCGGGGCCTTTACTGCCTGGGCGATTCCAGCGGCTGGACCCGGGGCCTGATGATGGCCTCTATCATGGGCGTACTCATGGGCCAGAAGCTGGCGGGAGAGGAGAAAAAGGGCGTTTCAGCATCGCCGCGCAGATAAAGTCTGAATGTTCAGACTTTCCTTCTTCCGGAAAAAAACACTGGACGAATCCCAGATATTATGAGAAAATATACTCAAATGCGACAAGCCGGGTGTAAAGCCGCCCCGGCGCCGCTGACAACTTAATTTGAAAGGAGTTTTATAATGATTTATTCACATGAAGTTGAAACAATGTGTCCGGTAGCCCAGGGCGTAAATCATGGCGCTGCTCCGATTCCGGAAGAAGCAAAGTGGGTACAGGCAAAAGAGATCAAAGACATTTCCGGCCTGACACACGGCGTAGGCTGGTGCGCTCCCCAGCAGGGCGCCTGTAAGCTGACCCTGAACGTAAAGGAAGGCATCATCCAGGAGGCTCTGGTTGAGACGCTTGGCTGCTCCGGTATGACACATTCCGCAGCTATGGCTGCTGAGATTCTTCCGGGAAGAACCCTTCTGGAGGCTCTGAATACCGACCTCGTATGTGATGCAATCAACACAGCTATGAGAGAGCTGTTCCTTCAGATCGCTTACGGACGTTCCCAGTCCGCGTTCTCTGAAGATGGACTTCCCATCGGCGCAGGCCTGGAGGACCTTGGAAAGGGCCTCAGAAGCCAGATCGGAACCATGTATGGAACTCTGAAAAAAGGACCTCGTTACCTGGAGATGGCAGAAGGCTACGTGACCGGCATCGCGCTGGATGAGGACGACCAGATCATCGGCTACAAGTTCGTGAACCTTGGAAAGATGACCGACTTCATCAAGAAGGGCGACGACCCGAATACCGCGTGGGAGAAGGCCCAGGGACAGTACGGACGTGTGGATGACGCTGTAAAGATCATCGACCCGAGACAGGAATAATCGAGGAGGTAAGGAAATGGCTTTATTTGAATCATATGAAAGAAGAATTGACAAAATCAATCAGGTTTTGAACAGCTATGGCATTGCTTCTCTCGAGGAAGCAGAGAAGATTACAAAGGACGCCGGACTGGACGTATACAACCAGATCAAGGGCATTCAGCCGATCTGCTTTGAGAACGCATGCTGGGCTTACATCACCGGCGCGGCTATCGCCATCAAGAAGGGCTGCCGCAAGGCTTCCGACGCTGCCGCCGCCATCGGAGAGGGCCTTCAGGCTTTCTGTATCCCGGGTTCTGTAGCTGACCAGCGTAAGGTTGGTCTGGGACATGGAAACCTTGGAAAGATGCTCCTGGAGGAGGACACCGAGTGCTTCTGCTTCCTGGCAGGCCACGAGTCCTTCGCAGCCGCTGAGGGCGCTATCGGAATCGCTACCAAGGCAAACAAAGTTCGCCAGAAACCGCTGCGCGTAATCCTGAACGGTCTTGGAAAAGACGCTGCGCAGATCATCGCCCGTATCAACGGCTTTACATACGTAGAGACCCAGTACGACTATTTCACCGGCGAGCTGAAGGAGGTATTCCGCAAGGCTTACTCCGACGGCCCCCGTTCCAAGGTAAACTGCTACGGCGCCAACGATGTGCGTGAAGGCGTAGCCATCATGTGGAAGGAGAACGTAGACGTATCCATCACCGGAAACTCCACGAACCCCACCCGTTTCCAGCATCCGGTAGCAGGCACCTACAAGAAGGAGCGCATCGAGGCTGGCAAGAAGTACTTCTCCGTAGCCTCCGGCGGCGGTACCGGACGTACCCTGCATCCGGACAACATGGCGGCAGGACCGGCTTCCTACGGAATGACCGACACCATGGGACGTATGCACTCTGACGCGCAGTTCGCAGGCTCCTCCTCCGTACCGGCTCACGTAGAGATGATGGGCCTCATCGGCGCAGGCAACAACCCGATGGTTGGTATGACGGTAGCGGTAGCCGTTTCCATCGAGGAAGCTGCGAAGGCTGGGAAGTTCTAAGAAATACCGATTTTATGCGGGTTTCAGAAGTCCTGAGTTGTGCTGAAAAGCTCTGAATGAAAAGCATGTAGCGTACACGTAGCACACACGTAGCGCACAAATCTTAGTAAAAATAAAGGGGTGTAGCTATAAATTCAAGTTATAGTTACATCCCTTGTTGCAAGAATCACTTTGTTATTTTACGTATCTCTGTTTTAAATTGATCTATAGTTCTGTGTGTATATGTTTTTTCGGTTAAGTCTGTAATAGCATGTCCTACAATCAGTTTCAACACATATTCATCAACATTACATTCCTTGGCTTTCGTAATGAAGGTATGCCTGGTTTCGTGTGGTCTGTGATCAAGCTTTAAACGCTTCATTACTTTTACAAAACGGTTCCCTTTTTGGGTAGATAAAGTGATTGATTATTAATTTTGAAGTAACATTTTAAGCAATAGATGAGAGCTCCTTTGTTAATTGTAAAATCAAAATTATACATATATTGTGATAGGAGAAATAGATGAAAAAATTGCGTTTTTTTTTATTTTTTACTTTATTTGTTGCATGTATTTGTATTATAACATATGCGTTTTTGTATCCTAATTTACCAAAAGAATTACCAATTCACTGGTCGGCTCAGGGATTGGCAAATGGATTTATTCCAAAAGAACTGTTTTTTTCTTTCCCGATTGGGATTATAGTGATATGTATTTATTCTTTGATTTACTATAGAAATCTTAACCACAAAAAGGAACGAGATAGTAGTATAGGAACTGTTGTTGTTTTGTCTATTTTTTTGGCAACATTAATTGGAATGTTAATCTATTATTTTTATAAATTTTAAAGAGAAAGGACGAAATTAAAAGTAGAGAAAGTTTAGTATGTGGCATGTAAAGAAAATGTCAACTGAAGGTAGTTACGTAAATTAACTTTCATAGAGGAGAACTATAGCGCCAATTAAAGAGATTTACGAAGAAAAAATTGAATTCGTATATAATAGTGACGTACGTACTACAGAAGGAGAAGTTGTAATCTTTTTTAGGGAATTAGAAAAAATACGAGAAGAAAATAATCTTTGGTTCCATATCCGGATGTGTTTCCGGAAGAAGAAGGTTCTTATTGGATTACATACCAATATATAGGTATTGATGGAGAGAAAGCTCTTATGACGTCAAAAGAGTTTTGAATTAAAAACATCATGTTTTTATGGGGCACAATAGTTGTACGATTGCGTGGAAAAAAGACATCCCATATAACGGCAAATACATCTCCGCGTTTGATAAGATAGTCTCAAGCAACGGAGGTGATGCCAATAGATATGAATGACGATATAATCTCAAAAGCTGATCTTTGGGCATACCGGATCCATGCTTTCCAGGAAAGTGGTTTATCCCGCAAGGACTGGTGCCAGCGGAATGAAATTCCCCAGTCTACTCTGGGATATTGGATCCGAAGACTCCAGTCAGAGACTCCGGAAACGGAATGTACTGCTGATCCGGTGTTCGCAAAGCTGCCTACCCGAAGGAGAGAAAAATAGAAGTTCTCCATTGAGAGAAACTGCGGTATATCCTGTGCTTCTCTTTTGAGATGACACGGTGCAGTTTTGAATCAATCTTCCGGTGCCGGGCATACAGACCGCCATAGCGGATCATTTTAAAATGTTTTTCCGGGATGTGTCGGATGAGACGTTTGATGAAATCCATAACAGGCAAAGTTTCTTCCACATACTGATCATCTTCGTGACGGTTATAGTGGAAAGTAACGGTATCTCCGTCATAGCAGTCAATCCTGGAAGTGGCAATTACCGGCCTGCCAAGATAGCGTCCGATGTATTTCGCCACTGCTTTCGGATCACAGAGATTCGGTTTGGCATAGACATAGAATCCCTGCTTATGCTGGGCGTAACATTTCGCTTTTACTTTTTTGAAAGAAGATCCGATCCTGTCTTCCAGTTCATTGAGAAGAGCAGTACGGAAAGCGTTACGGAGATAGTTGTAATTCAAGTGTTTTACATGACGCCAGAAGCCGTCATCACTGTATCCGCCTTCGGAAAGGAGGCAGTGAACGTGGGGATTCCATTTGAGATCGCGGCCAAAAGTATGAAGGGCCATGATATAGCCGGGAGTGAAATTTTTGGAATGGTTCAGGTTGAAAAACATTCTTGATATCACACTGGAGACAGAATGAAAGAGGCAGTTCAGGAGAGAGCGGTCTTTAAGGAAAAAGTCCCGGAGATTTTCGTCAATAGTAAAAACGCAATGACGGTGTTGGACACTGACAAGTTTGAAAGACATGCTTGTGGTGCGTTCCATAGCATATTGGTTCCCACAGGTAGGACAAAAGCGGCTGTGACAGCGAAAAGGAACAAACTTGAAATTACCGCAGTGGGGGCAGGAGTACATGGCACCGCCAAAAGAGGGATTGCCGCAATTAATCATTTTATCAATATTTTCCATCTCAGTTTTTCTGGGATGAAGAGTATATTTAATTTCTTCATAATGGTCTGTAAAGATTTTTTGTAAGATATTCATAAGACTATTATGCAGGAAAATGTAACAAAAGAAAACCCCTCCTCCCCTCAAGATTGAGGGGCAGGGGGAGCTGAATAGGCGGAGCCTATTTTTTATGCTGAAATATGATGACTTCTGGACGGAAGCAGTTTCGGCTGAAAAAACTTTTTTGTAAATCAGAATTGAATTACATAAGATGTGCTTTGGAGGTGATAGTACATGGCGATCAGTAACGAGGCTGTTTTGGGCAGTGAGAAGAATTTTACTGTTTTCCGATTTTTTTGTCAGGAAAAATGAGGACACTGTCCTGCAGAATAGAGACATTCTGAATGATAGAGAAATACGCATCATACAGGAATTTATAAAGCAAAATTATCAGGAGATGTACTTAAAATGGGCGGAGTACAGTTCAGAAGGTTTTTATAAAGTTTTTATAAGCACTGAAAAAGATAACGATATTGAGTTTATTATTTGCTATTTTGATGAGAACAAGCAGGAACGGCTATTTGCTGTTTGGCGAAACGAAGATGCCAGCCCAAAATTGAGGGAAAACCCGGAGCTCCATTGACAGCAGGAGGAAATATACGTTATATTATTCCTTGCAGGAGATGATAGATATGTTTGTCCCATCATGGAAAAAAGAAAAAAAGACAGGGAGCAAAGGCTACCTGCTGCTGGGGCTGGCAGCCATAGAGCTTTTTATGTCTTTTTCATTTTTAGGCTATCTGCATATAGAACCCATATCCATTACTTTTGTTTATATCCCGGTACTGATCGCGGGTTGTGTATTTGGCCCCAAGGAAGGGGCTTTGCTGGGGGCGGTGTTCGGCCTTGCCTCTATGTGGAAAGCGTCGGCGTTCTATGTAGGGGCAGGAGATACGATTTTTTCACCCGTGATGAGCGGAAAGCCGTTAGAAAGTTTCATATTGAGCGTAGTGACGCGGACGTTGTTTGGTTTCTTCACAGGAGTTTTGTATAAGGCTGTCCGGAAGGGACGCCATCCTTGGATTGGCATTGTGCTGGTCACTTCTTGCGGAAGGACGATTCATGCTTTTCTGGTATATGCCTGTATGGGAACCTTCTTTCCCGAATCGGGGTTTAGCGCTGTGAATGCCCTGGATGATCTGCTCCGCTGGGATTTTGTGCCCTTCCTTTTGGTTGCAAACTTGGCGGTGTTTTGCTACTGCCGATTCTGCGAATCCAGCTATGTAAAGAGGCTGGATGAAAGGATAGCGGCGGTGAACCAGGCGAATGTGCCCTTTGCGCATCACCGGAAAGGCGTTTGGGCAGCGCTCATTTTGATGCTCGCGGCCTCTTTCAGCGTAGCCCTTTATTTTACAGACCGGATTGAAAGCGTGATGGCCTGGCATGAGATCAGCCTGGATGAAAACATTTCCTATGATATCATGCATCTACAGATCCAGTTCCTTCTGGGAATCCTTTCCCTGGCGTTCTTAGTCATGATTGTGGTGCTGCTATACCAGAAAAATATGAACTATCTGTACTATGAGGCGAGAATGGATGATCTGACCGGGCTTTTGGGAAGGGAGCAGTTTTTCCAGGCAGGGGCTGATATCCTGAAGGACATGAAAGACGCCCATGGAGGAAAGACAGCCTGCTTTTTGATCTTGGATATTGACTATTTTAAAGAGATTAATGACGAACATGGACATCCGGCAGGCGACCGGGTACTAAAGAAGCTGGCGGGCAGCCTGAAAGAACTCTTTGAGAACCAAGGAATTCTGGGCCGCCTGGGCGGGGACGAGTTTGTGGCCCTTGTCTATCATCCTATGACCAAGGAGGAGATAGAAAAGCGTCTAAACAGGCTGAAACGGGAGATAGCAGCGGGGGACGAAGAAATTACTTGCAGTATTGGCGTGATCCCTGTGGAACCAGGGATCACGATTGAAGAGCTGTACCGGAGCGCAGACCGCCTGCTCTATGAAGCAAAAAAGAAGGGGAAGAACCAGTTTGTGTTTGGATACCGTTTTCACAGAATTGACACGGAAAGAACACAAAGCTGACAAGGAATCATCACAATCTGCCGCTATAATGAGTACCATCACAGACGGAGAGGAGATGATCTCAAAAGAGAGGACAGATTGTGGAGGGAAGGAATGAAAAAGAAAAATTCACTGATAATGTTTCCATGAATTTGTTTTCGAAAGGAGCAGGATATCAATGAAAAAAATGCCAAAAATAATTGCAGTTTTGTGTGTGGCGGTGCTGGTTTTTACGGCGCTGGCAGGCTGTGGCGGAAGCGGAGACAGTACGTCGGATACGACGACGGACAGCAGCTACAGTTCTGACAGCGTGACAGATGACACAGAGGATGACAGCACTGCGGCGGATAGTACGTCGGATACGCTGACGGAGGAATAAGCAGTACAAATATACGACAAGTTTTTATTCACATAGAAAGGGGAGCAGGCCGGGCCGCGGGAAGAAAATTCCGCGTGCCCGGCCCGCTTTATGGCGCGGCTCTGCCCCGCCGTTTGACAAACAAAAAGGAATATGCGATACTGGTTCCGGAAAAAAACGAAGAGGAATGAGGAGATACCAATGAAAAAGAACATCATAAGCGGCGCCTGCGCGGCGGCGCTGCTGGCAGGACTTGTATTTGCAGCAAGCTGCGGGAGGGCTTCCGGGGCGGGCACGGAAGGAGTAAAGCCGCAGACGGAAGAGGCGGCTGCCCAGGAGGAAGCGGCCGGAGAGACGGATTCCCGGCTTCCGGCGGAGACGGCCGAAGAGACGGAAGGCCAGGCGCAGGACGGGACGGTGGAGGAGACGCAGTATCCGCTGACGGTCACCGATGACCTGGGAAACGAGGTGGTGATAGAGGCGGAGCCGGAGCGGATCGTTTCCCTGTCTCCGGCCAACACGGAGACGCTGTTCGCCCTGGGCGCAGGGGAGCAGCTTGTAGGAAGGACCGATTACTGCAGCTATCCCCAGGAGGCAGCCGGGGTGCCCTCGGTGGGAAGCTATTCCTCGCCGAACACAGAGCTGATTATTTCCATGGATGCGGATGTGATTTTTGCGTCGGATTATATGGATGCTGCCATTCGCAGCCAGGTGGAAAATGCCGGAGCGAAGGTGATTATCTTCGCGGCAAACGATCTCGAAAGCGTGGAGGCAGACATCCTGCTGGCGGGACGGGTGCTGAACCGGAACGAAGAGGCAAAGGAGATTACGGACGGCATGGAGGCG
>CALWBB010000235.1 GCA_944375885.1 uncultured Merdimonas sp. | reverse complement strand
GCGCGGGTTGACAAGGCGGCCTGCCTGTGCTATTCTGGACACAGCAGTAACAATTGAATATGAGGCGAGATAGAGGTTGCGCTATCCAGGATTACCTTTCCAGATATGGCAGGCATAGGGGAAGGAGAGGGAAAGGGGCTGGCGCCGAAAGGAACCGCATCCTGCGGGTGGTTTCTTGGGCATGCCGTGAAGAACGGTATGACTGTCATCAGTTTCTGATGGGGCGCTATCCAGAGAATGCATATATAAAAGATTCGGTTCTTTCGGGGCGTACTTCAGAAAGTACGCCCCGTTTTCACGCTGTGCGGACCCGCGTCCGCGCAATGGAAACAAACAGAGCCCTGCGGGAGGCAGCGGGAAGGATAAAGGAGGAAGAGATATGTCTATTTTCAAAGGAGCAGCAGTAGCAATTATTACTCCGTTTCAGGAGAACCGGGAAATCAACTATCCGAAGCTGGCAGAGATCATCGACGATCAGATAGCGCACCATACGGACGCCATCGTCATCTGCGGAACCACGGGCGAGTCGTCCACGCTGACCCACGAGGAGCATCTGGAGGCCATCCGGTTTACCGTGGAGCACGTGGCAGGCAGAGTGCCGGTGATCGCGGGCACAGGATCCAACTGCACGGAGACGGCCATTTATCTTTCCACCGAGGCGGAGAAGTACGGAGCGGACGCTCTGCTGGTGGTGACGCCCTACTACAATAAGGCGACCCAGAAGGGCCTGATCGCCCACTATACGGCGATTGCCGAATCCGTAAATCTGCCGATCATCATGTACAACGTGCCCTCCCGGACCGGCTGCAATATCCAGCCCGAGACGGCGGCGTACCTGGCGAAGAATGTGAAGAATATCGCAGGCATCAAGGAGGCGAGCGGAAATATCTCCCAGATTGCGAAGCTGATGCAGCTGGCGGAGGGCCAGATCGAGCTCTATTCCGGAAACGACGACCAGGTGGTGCCGATCATGGCGCTCGGCGGACTGGGCGTGATTTCCGTGCTGTCCAATGTGGCTCCCCAGCAGACCCACGATATGGCGGCAAAATTCCTGGAGGGAGACGTGGCGGGCAGCCGCGAGATCCAGCTGAAGGCCCTGCCGCTGATTGACGCCCTGTTCTGTGAGGTGAATCCGATTCCTGTCAAGGCAGCCATGAATATGATGGGCTGGGAGGCCGGACCTTTGCGTATGCCGCTTACCGAGATGGAGCCGCAGAATCAGGAAAAATTAAGAAAAGCAATGATTGATTTCGGAATCGAGGTTAAATGAGATGACAGATATTTTACTGCACGGCTGCAACGGCCGTATGGGACAGATGATAGCAGGACTGGCAGCGGAAGATCCGGAGGTCCGGATCGCGGCGGGAGTGGACGCCTGGACGGGACGGGAGAATCCCTTCCCGGTATTTGAAAAGATTGACGACTGCGACGTGAAGGTGGATGTGGTCGTGGATTTTTCCAATGCAGGAGCGGCGGACGCCCTTCTCGACTGGTGCGTGCGCACGAAGACCCCGGTGGTCTTATGCACCACAGGACTTTCCCCGGAGCAGCTTGCGAGGGTGGAAGAGGCGGCGGGTGAGACGGCCGTCCTCAAGTCTGCGAATATGTCCGTGGGCATCAATCTTCTTCTGAAGCTTTTGAAGGAGGCGGCCCCGAAGCTTGCGGCGGCTGGCTTTGACATTGAGATCGTGGAGAAGCATCATAACCAGAAGCTGGACGCGCCCAGCGGCACCGCTGTCGCCCTGGCGGACGCGGTCAATGAGGCCTGCGGCGGCGCGTACCATTATGTCTACGACAGGAGCCAGGTGCGCCAGAAGAGGGACGGCCGGGAGCTTGGTATTTCCGCGGTGCGCGGCGGCACGATCGTGGGCGATCACGATGTGATTTTCGCGGGCACCGACGAGGTGGTTACTTTTGAGCACAGGGCTTATTCCAGGGCCGTGTTTGGAAAGGGCGCCATCCAGGCGGCGAAATTCCTGGCGGGGAAACCGGCGGGCCGCTACGATATGAGCGATGTGATCGGATAGCGCCGGCGTTTTTTCGCCGTACAGCCTGGGCCTTACGCGGGGCGCCGGGCAGGACACAGAATTTTCACGGAAAAAACACAGATTGATTTCAGAAAAGACACAAAAGAGGAGTATTCTTAAGCCGACTACGCAGTCTGCCGGGAATACTCCTTTTTTTATCCCGGCAGTCGGCCAGAAGGAGGAAATGAAAGTGATAGAGGTCAGCGGTCTGACAAAGCGGTATGGAAAAAATACGGCGGTGGATCATCTGAGCTTCCGGGTGAAAAAGGGACAGATTTACGGGTTCCTGGGCCCCAACGGCGCGGGAAAGACCACCACCATGAATATGCTGACGGGGTATCTGGCCCCCACGGAGGGGCAGATTCGGATAGACGGCCACGATATTTCGGAGGAGCCTGTGGAGGCCCGCCGCTGTATCGGCTATCTGCCGGAGATCCCGCCGCTGTATCTGGATATGACGCCCCTGGAATACCTGCGCTTCGCGGCAGAGTTGAAGGGCGTGGCGAAGGAGAAGAGGGAGTCCGAGGTAGAGCGCGTGATGGAGAAGACCCAGATCCAGGATATGCAGGAGCGGCTGATCCGCCACCTGTCCAAGGGATACCGCCAGAGGGTAGGGCTTGCCCAGGCCCTCCTGGGCGATCCGGAGGTGCTGATTCTGGATGAGCCTATGGTGGGTCTGGATCCGAAGCAGATTATCGAGATCCGGGAGCTGATTCGTTCCCTGGGAAAGAAGCACACAGTCATTTTAAGCTCGCACATACTCTCAGAAATCACAAGCATCTGCGACCATGTGATGATTATCTCCCACGGAAAGCTGACGGCCAGTGATACGCCGGAAAACCTGAGCCATTACATGAAAAATTCGGACGTCTGCGAGCTGAAAATCCGGGGAAGCCGGGAGGCCTGCGATCAGGCCAGAGAACTTCTAAAAAGGGTCAAGGGACTGGAAATCACCGCTTCCGCAGCCTCCCTGGAGGATGTGTTCCTGGAGCTCACCTCGTCGGAACCGGAAAAGGACGAAGAGGCAAAGCCGGAGGAGGAAAGGCCGGAAGAGAGAAAGCCGGAACCGGAAAAGGATGAAGAAGGAAAGGAGGGGAAAGAAGATGCGGGCGATTTATAAAAGAGAGCTGCGAAGCTATCTGACCTCCATGACGGGCTACATTTTCATGGCGGTGCTTCTGGCGGTGGCCGGCCTGTACTATACGGCGAACTGCCTGGTGGGCGGCTATCCGGTCTTTGGGGTCATCCTGTCCTCCATCTATTTCGTGCTGCTCATCGTGGTGCCGGTGCTGACCATGCGCAGCATGGCGGAGGAGAAAAAGCAGAAGACGGATCAGCTGCTGCTGACAGCCCCCGTCTCCATCTGGCAGATCGTGGCGGGAAAATACCTGGCCATGCTGACGGTATTTCTGATCCCGATGCTGGCGCTGTGCCTGTATCCGCTGATTCTGCTGCAGTTTGGAAGTGTATCCCTTCCCATGGCCTACGCTTCGATCTTCGGCTACACTTTGTTTGGCGCGGCCTGCCTGGCCATCGGGCTTTTCCTGTCGGCCCTGACAGAAAGCCAGGTGATCGCGGCGGTGCTGACCTTCGGCGTGCTCTTTTTCCTGAATATGTCCTCGGGCATCGCAAACGTGATCGGGGCAGAGGGGATTCTGGCAGACATTCTGTCGGCGGTCTGCATCTATGAGCCCTTCATCAATTTCGTCCAGGGAATCTTTGACCTGACCGGGGTAGTATATTATGTGACAGTGGTGCTGCTGTTCCTGTTTTTCACCGTACAGCTTTTGCACAAAAAGCATGGGAGCTACCGGGCGGGAATGTCGGCTATCGCCTGCGCGGCCGTGGTCCTAGTCAATCTGATCGCGGCGAACCTGCCCTCCCAGTACCTGAAATATGACGTGAGCGAGCAGAAGCTTTTCACCACGGGAGAGCAGACGGCGGAGATCCTGGAGGCGCTGGATGAGGATGTGACGCTCTATCTGATCGCCCAGCAGGGAAGCGAGGATACCACGCTTCTGGAGCTTCTGGAGCGGTACGAGGGGCTTTCCGGACACATTACCGTGGAGACCCGGGATCCGGTGCTCTATCCGAATTTCGTCTCCCAGTACACGGACGAAAATCTGTCCGAGAACAGCGTGCTCGTAGTGGGGCAGGAGCGTTCTAGGGCCGTGGACTTTTACGATATTTACGGGTATTCCGTGGACTATTCCACCTACAGCGGCAGCCTGGATTCCTTTGACGGCGAGGGGCAGATTACCAGCGCCATCGATTATGTGACGGCGGAGGAGATTCCGGTGCTCTATACGCTGGAGGGCCATGACGAGGCCTCCTTAAGCGCCACCCTGACAGCCTCCATCGAAAAGGAAAACATCGAGATTCGCTCCTTAAGCCTCCTGACAAGCGAGGCAGTGCCGGAGGACGCCCAGATTCTGCTGATTTACGGGCCGCTTTCGGATATTTCGGCTGAGGAGAAGGAGAAAATCACGGCTTATCTCGACCGGGGAGGTCAGGTCATCTATCTTCTGGGCTACACGGATCAGGAGACGCCGAACCTGGACGCTCTGCTGGCGGAGTATGGAATTTCGCTGGCTGGCGGCCTGGTGATGGAGGGAAGCAGTGAGCATTACCTGCCGAATTACCCTTACTATCTGCTGCCGGATATCAGCTATTCTGATTACACCGCAGATGTGAGTTCCCGCTATGTGCTGCTGCCATTTTCACAGGGGATGACGGAGTTGGCTTCCGGGGCCGGAGAGGCGGCGGAAGCTGAGGAAACAGAGACAGAGGAAGCGGGATCGGAAGCTGAGGAGGCGGAAGCGGCAGAAGCCGGAGTGGAAGAAACGGACGACAGCCTGACCTACGAGAGCCTGTTGACGACGTCCGCAGAGGCCTATTCCAAGACCAATCTGGAATCGGAAAATATGGAGATGGAGGAGGGCGATATTGCCGGACCCTTCGACCTGGGCGTTGTGGTGACGAAAACAGTCTCCCAGAAAGAGGGGACGGAGGAAGAGACGGACGCCACGGAAGATGCAGATACTGCGGAAGACGGAGAGGAAAACGAGGCGAAGCTTATCGTCTTTGCGTCGGAGACACTGCTGGATGAGCAGGTGGACGCTATGGTGTCCGGCGGCAACAGCACCCTGTTTCTGAACGTGTTAAGCCAGCTGGCGGATCATGAGAGCACTGTGTCCATCGGGGCGAAGAGCCTGGCAGTCTCCTGGCTGACGGTCACAGCCGGATCCGCGATTTTCTGGGGCCTGCTCACGGTTCTGGTGCTTCCGCTGTTCCTGCTGTGCCTGGGAGGCGTCATCTGGTTCCAGAGGAGGAAACGATAGTATGACAAAAAAGAAGAGAAGGCTGCGCCTCTGCGCGGCCGCCCTTCTGCTGGCAGCGCTGGCCGTGATCTATGCGCTGGTGCTGCGGGCAGATTTTAACGGGCAGGATACATCCGAAGAAGAGGAAGAGCTTACAGTGCTGGCTGTAGAACGGGAGGATATCCGCTCGGCACAGATTGAGAGCTCTGCCGGCACGCTGGCATTTTCCTATGATGGGGAGACATGGAGCAGCGCGGACAATCCGGATTTCCCGCTTGACCAGGACGCGGTAAGTGCCCTTTTTAACCGATTGAATCCGCTGAACGCGGTCCGTGACTTAGGAGAGATGGGAGAAGAGGATCTGGAAGCCTATGGCCTGGAAGCGCCTGCCGTTACGATCAGCCTCACGCTGGAGGACGGGGAAGAGCTTTCGGTCTATCTGGGAAATGAGGCTTCCGACGGGAACCTGTATTTTATGACTTCAGAGAACAGCCACGTATATACGGGAGACAGCTATCTGGCGACGGCCTTCGAGTGTGAGCTTTCAGATTTTGAGGCAGAGGAAGAAGAAGCAGAAGAAACAGAAGAAGAATCAGAATCAGAGTCAGAAGCAGAAGCGGAAGAGCCGGAGGAGAGCGCAGCGGCGGAGGAGACAGGGGCAGACGAGGGCGAATAAAAACACGGATTGATTTTCCATTGGAAAGCAGATATACTTTTTCTGTAGAAGTGAGTTATAAAAGAAGAATAGCTTCTGCGAAAGAGGAGAAACCATGAGAAAGCATATCATCCATACAGCCGCTGCCCTGGTGCTGACCCTGACCATCATTTCCCTGTCTGTGGTCTTCACCCTGGCCTTCCGGCCTCTGTACTATCATGACATCCATGCCTTGAATATTCCGGAACGGACGGGCTATTCCGAGGAAATGATCCGCGAAAACTACGACGTGCTGATTGACTATAACCTGTCCTTCGGGGAAGAGCCGCTGGAATTTCCCAGCCTTGCCATGTCGGAGCCCGGGCGCATCCATTTTGAAGAGGTCAAGGATATCTTCAATCTGTTCAAGTATATGGCCATCGGAGGCACGCTTCTGGGCGCGGTCTGCATCTGGATGTTTGGACGGCGGAAGGAATATCTGTATCTGAAGCTGACCTCGGTCCTGGCTGTCGCCCTGCCTGCCGTAATCGGGCTTTTCGTGGCGGTGAACTGGGACTGGGCCTTCGTGACCTTCCACCACATCGCCTTTGACAACGACTACTGGATTTTCGATCCGGCCACGGACCCGGTGATCAACATTCTGCCGGATACGTTCTTTCTACACTGCGCCCTGCTGATCCTGGGCGGCGTGGTGCTGGGAAGCGTGGTGTGCGGAGCGGCGTACCGAAAGCTGCAGAAGAGAAAATAGAAATCCGGAATAATGAAAAAACAATAGCTCTCAGGCCGCTTGGCTTGGGAGTTATTTAGTGAGAATATGATAAAAAGTAGCTTGTATTATGGATACAAATAAATTTGTATTTTGGATATAAATTATATTTTAAATTTTAATTGACAAAACAGAAAAAATAATATATTCTAATTTTATACAAAGATAGCTCTTATTTATAGTATATTTAACTGGATAGCCGGGGATGTGCTCCCATCCATTCTGAGATTCCTGTGGAAGGGATGGTAATATGAGTACATATGAAGAACTGAGCCTTATCGTAAGCGTTGCTCTGCTGATTGTGGCCATTCTGAATTTTACGCATAAAAAATAGCCGTCCTGCTCCTCGCAAAGCTGACGACTATTTTTTGTAGATCTTAAGCTGCGCCGGGAGGGGTGAGGTGCATTCACCCACCGGCTATTCTGTTGAGTATATTATAGCAGATATGCTGAAAAAGTCAAATCAGAATAGGATTGCATGCAGATGTAAAAGTCTTTACGTATCAGGTAAAGTGGATTGAAAAGTATTTTGGATCTAAATGAGACAGGAAGGTATGGCTAATCGGACGTTTTAGCTGTACCTTTTTGCTCTTATATGAAAGGTCAAGGGCAATGTTTTATGAAAGAGTATTACGCTCACTATCGAAAAGAGAATGACAAATTTCAGCTTAACCAGGTGCATCAGAAAAATGTAGCTATACTCAGCAGAGACTATTGCCAGATGGAACTTCTGAAATCAACGGCGTATATCAGCGGTTTATGCCATGATGGAGGAAAATTCACAGACAATTGGCAGAAGTATCTTCAAAAAAATATCCAGGAAGAAACGGATTCAATAAGAGAAAAGGCAGATCATTCCACCCTGGGCGGATTGATGATAAGAGAGTATCTCCCGGAAAGTATATTGTCTGAGATGATACAGATGGCGGTTTTTACTCATCATGGCCTAGTTGATTGTATCTCGATGGAAGATGGAATTCCATTGTTGGAAAAAAGAGCAGGAAAGTACAGCAGGGAGGAGATTCTCGAAATCCAAAAAAGATATGAACAAGTAATGCCGGAAGAAAATATGAAAAATCTCTGCTGCAAAGCATCCGAAGATATTAAATGCCTTTTAGGGAAAATAGTAAGCATGCTCAGTTTGGAAGAATGGAAAGGACAATACGGGAACAAAAATTTTTATCTTGGAATGTGCGAAAGATTACTGTTTTCTGTTCTGGCTGATGCTGATGTCCGTGACACAGTAGATTTTGTGGAAAACAGAAAGACAGAACTTGGGTTATCCAATCTGGAAATGAATAAAATTTGGGAGCAAGCAGAGAAAAGTCTGGAGAAAAGACTGGACAGCCTGCAGAAAAAGACAAGTGCTTCACCGTTGGCAGCCGTAAGAGCGGAAATTTCACATCAGTGCGCGCAAGCAGCCGGTACAAACGGCAGCAGATACCGGCTGGCGGTTCCCACTGGGGCGGGAAAAAGCCTGAGCGCTTTAAGATTCGCGCTTCATCGGGCCTTTGCAGAGAAAAAAAGGCATGTTTTTTATGTGGCTCCATTTCGGAGTATTCTGGAGCAGAATTGTGAAGAAATCCGCAAAGCCGTAGGAAATCCTGACTGGGTTCTGGAACACCATGGGGATGCAGTTCCAGAGGATGAAACGGAGAATTACAGATATGAGCGTCTGATTGAAAATTGGGATGAGGTGCCGATTATTGCCACGACAGCAGTACAGTTTTTCAATACAGTATTTAAAGAGAAAAAGAGAAATCTCCGGCGGTTTCACAGCCTGTGCAACAGCGTACTTATTTTTGATGAGGTTCAGGCATTTCCGGAGAAGGTGCAGGGCTTGTTCAATCTGCTTATGAACTTTCTTACGGAATTTTGTAATTCAACGATTGTCCTCTGTACAGCAACTCAGCTTCCTTTGGAAAGGCGAAGGGAAAACAGCCTTTTAAAGACAGAAAATATGACAGCGAGTCTTTCGGTATACGAACCGCAGTTCAGAAGAGTAGAGTATTATGACTGTACGGAAAATGGGGTGAAGTCTTTCAGTATGGAAGATGCTGTGGACTTTATCGGCATGAGGGCGGCAGAAGAAAAACAGGTGCTTGCAATTTTTAATACAAAACGAACAGCAAGAGAAATCTATGAAAAATTAAAAGGAAAATTTGACGGCCGCCTGTTTCATTTAAGTACGTCTATGTGTGCGGAAAACAGGGAAGATGTACTGATTCAGATTAAAAAAGCACTGGATGAAAAAGAAAATGTGCTTTGTATCAGCACACAGCTTGTGGAGGCTGGCGTTGATTTTTCTTTCAGATGTGTTATTCGTTCTCTGGCTGGGCTGGACAATTTGATCCAGGCAGCGGGACGCTGCAACAGGCATGGCGGGAAGCCTTTGGGTAAGGTTTATTTGATAGGAATGAGCCAGGAGGCAGAGGATTTAACTTATCTGCCTGAAATACGCACAGCACAGAATGCTATGAGAAAAATTCTCCGCGTTTATCATCAGGATCCTGATAAGCTGGGAGGCAGGCTGGATTCGGAAAGAGCAATACAAGAGTATTATGTGCAGCGGTTTATGTACAGGGAGGCAGAGGCCCGGTATCCAGTGAAAGCAGGAGGTATCGCTACTGATTTGGTAGATCTGTTGTCATCAAATAAAGAAATTACAGGAAGGATAAAGAAGGTGAAGCTGAAGCAGGCATTCCGCACAGCAGGAGAACTGTTTTCCATGATAGAGGAAAAAGGCGGCATGGACGTAGTAGTGCCTTATGGGAAATCACAGGAACTGCTTTATGATTTGGCAGAGACAGAAGACAGGGGGGAAAGAAAATATTTGATGAGAAAATTGCAGAAATATATTGTAAATCTTTCTGAAAACACAATGAAGAAAATGGGGCCAGGTGCTGTCAGTAAGCTGGGAGAAAAGATTTTTGTTTTGGATAAGCGGTACTATAATGATGAGATTGGAGTACAGACAGAGCCTCAGGAAATGGAATTTCTGGGATTTTAGGGGGTGAAAGCAAATATGGAACATAAAAAATGCAGAAATTCGGTGGAATTTCAGGTAAGCGGGGATTATGCTTTATTTTCAGATCCAATTACCAGGGTAGGAGGGGAAAAATTTTCTTATCAGATACCCACTTACGAGGCGATCAAGGGAATTTTGCACAGTGTTTTCTGGAAACCGACTATAAAGTGGGTCATTGATGAAATGAGAATCATGAAACCCATCCAGACGGAGACGAAAGCAGTAAAGCCTCTGGTATATCGAGGAGGAAATGAACTTTCATACTACACATATCTGAAAGACGTGTCATATCAGGTAAGAGCTCATTTTGTGTGGAACCTAAATCGTCCGCAATTTGAGCAGGACAGAAATGCATACAAATACCATAATATGGCAAAGAGAATGATTGAGCGGGGAGGCAGGAGAGATATCTTCCTGGGAACGAGAGAATGCCAGGGATATGTAGAGCCCTGCACTTACGGAGAGGGCGAAGGATATTATGATAAAATGCCTGGTGAACTGGCATTCGGCTTCATGTATCATGGAATGACTTATGCGGACGAAGCAGAACTGGAAGAAGACAGAGGGAAACTGACAGTTCGTTTCTGGCGTCCAGTTATGAAAGAAGGATATGTTCTTTTCTGCACACCGGAGGAGTGCAAAGACAGGCGTCATCTGCACGATATGGAAATGAAACAGTTTCCAGATAAACGGTTCAGTGGTTTGAAAGAATTTGCAGAAGAAGGGGGAGCAGGATGAACTGGATTGGTGAACTATGTGATTTGTATGATAAAAACAGTGGGTTGGCCGGGATTATGGATGGAGAAACCCCGGTTCTGCTTCCCCTTTACCATACGACAGTCGCTGCTCAGATAGAAGTGACGATTGATGAGAATGGGAACTTCCTGAGGGCTGAGAAAATTCCTGACGAAGAGAAAAGTACCATTATTCCTGTGACGGATAGTTCGGCAAGCCGGACAGCCGGAATTGAGCCGCATCCCCTTTGTGACAACCTAAAATATTTGGCAGGTGATTATGCAGTTTATGTGCCGGGAAAGGACTATAGTAAAAATCATGAATTGTACATGGAACAGATAGGGAGATGGGCGGACTCTCCGTTCAGCCATAAAAAGGTAAGGGCTGTTTATCAGTATCTTTTAAAAAACACACTGATAAAAGATTTGATAGATGAAAAAGTTCTGGAGACAGATGAAAACGGGAAGGTAGATGCCAGGAAAAAGTTACAGATTGTGTCACAGGCGGAAGCATTTGTGCGTTTTCGTATAGAATCAGAGGAACTTTTTGGGGAAAAGGCCTTTTTGGACAGAACTGGTGCTTTTGCGCCGGAATGCTGGAAAGACAGGACACTGCAGGAAAGCTATATTGCTTATTGCCGTTCTGATAAGGAGAATATGGGGCTGTCGTATTTGACGGGAGAATGGACACAAATTTCTTATTTACAGCCAAAAAAAATCCGGAATGAAGGGGATGGAACGAAGCTGATCTCTGCGAATGACGAGGCGAATTTTACATTCCGGGGACGTTTTGTCAATAAGGAAGAAGCGTTTGCGATTGGATATGAGGATTCACAGAAGGCCCATAATGCGCTGAAATGGATTATCCGGAAACAGGGAATCAATTACAACGGAATGTATCTGGTAACCTGGGAATCAGATTCAGGACAGGTACTAGATTGGCAGCAGGATACAGAGGCAATCTGCCGGACAGCAGAGGCAGTTTCAAACCAGAGCCAGGAAACAAACGAAATAGAAGCGGAGTGGGACGAGGAAGAAGAGGAATATGCAGGAACCGGCAGCGAAGGAGCAGCCCGTTTTAGGAGGGCAGTCAAGGGATACGGAAGAAATCTGTCTCAATCGTCCCGCACGATTATTATGGCGGTAGATGCGGCTACACCGGGACGCCTAGCCATGGTGGAATTCCGGCCTTACCAGACTTCGCGATATCTGCGCAGCCTGCAGGATTGGTACAGCCGCTGTGAATGGATACATGCCAAAATCAGAAAAGAAGGAGTATCCACATTTCTGGGAATGGTGAGTGTGAAAGATGCTGCAGAACTTTTGTATGGAACGGAGCAAAAAAAGTATTTTTCATTGAAAGGAAAAGAAGAGCTTTATAAAGAAACGGCCAAGCGGCTTATGCCGTGCATCCTGGAAGGAAGAGAGGTTCCTGTGGATATGGTGAATCTTGCGGTGAGGCGAGCTTCTTCTCCGGTTTCCTTTGACAGCTGGGTTTTATGGGAAAGAGTATTGACGCTGGCCTGTTCCTTAGTGAAACAGCAGTATCAAAAAAGATATAAGGAGGTATGGACAATGGCACTGGATGAGAAATGTTCCAGAAGGGATTATCTGTACGGACGCCTTTTAGCAGTAGCAGACCGGGTGGAGTACAGAACATTTGATAAGGATGATGGGCGGGAGACGAATGCGAAGCGCTATATGAATGCATTTTCACAGCATCCGTTCCGGACGTGGAGAATAATTGAGGAGAAACTCGTTCCCTATTTTAATCAGCTGAAGGCGCCTGAAAGACTGAAATATCAATCATTGTTGGATGAGATTTACGAATTATTTTCTATGGAAGACTTTGAAGATGATAAAGCGTTGAGTGGGTTGTACCTGATAGGCTTCCATAATCAGTCAGCTGCATTGAAAAGCAAAAATAAAAATGAGGAGGCAGACAAATGAGCGAATTAAAGGGGAAAATTGATTTTTTAATGCTGGTAAGTGTACATAATGCAAATCCGAATGGCGATCCGCTGAATGGAAACAGGCCCAGAGAAAACTTTGACGGTTACGGGGAAATATCAGATGTATGTATTAAACGGAAGATCAGGAACCGCTGGCAGGATATGGGACAAAATATTTTTGTACAATCGGATGACAGAAAGGACGACGGCTGCGGAAGCCTGAAGGAAAGAGCAGACAGCTGTGCGGAACTCCAGGCAGAAATAAAAAAGGGAAAAAAGGCAGACAGAGATTTATGCGCAGAGATAGCCTGCAGACAATGGCTGGATGTGAGAGGATTTGGACAAGTGTTCGCATTTAAGGGTACTGAGGTTTCGCTCGGAGTCCGTGGTCCCATCTCTGTTCATCAGGCAGTCAGTGTTTCTCCGGTTGAGACAGTTAGCATGCAGATTACCAAAAGTGTAAACAGTGAAGACAAAGAAGGCGGCGGCAAAGCGTCTGATACTATGGGAACAAAACATAGGATTGAATTTGGCTTGTATACAGTTAAAGGAAGCGTTAATGTCCAGTTGGCAGAAAAGACGGGATTTTCGCAGGAAGATGCTGAATTACTGAAGGAAGCGTTAAAAACATTGTTTGAGAATGATGCTTCCTCAGCAAGACCTGAGGGAAGTATGGAAGTGTGCAGGCTTTACTGGTGGCAGCATGAAGAAAAGACACCTGCCGTATCAACAGCAAAAGTCCATAGAAGTGTAAAGGTAGAACCCAAGACAGATAAGCCACAGTCTTATGGTGATTATAATATTATTTATGAGGATCCCGGATGTATAAAACCAGAGGTATATGATTTTGTATGAGGAAGAGGATTTTTTACAATTATCTGGTATCCAGCATTTTGCTTTTTGCAGAAGACAGTGGGCACTTTCTTATATCGAAATGCAATGGCTGGAAAATGTGCGGACAGTAGAGGGAAGACTATTACATGAAAAGGCGCATGATACCTCAAGCAGGGAAAAAAGGGGTGACCTGCTCATTTCCAGGGGAATGCCGGTACATTCCAGAAAGCTGGGAATCAGCGGAGAATGTGATGTAGTAGAATTTCATCGAAAGCAGAGCGGAATTACGCTGCAGGGATGCGAAGGAACTTATCAGGTAGTGCCTGTGGAATATAAGAGAGGAAAGCCAAAACAGAGCCATGTAGATATCCTGCAGCTTACAGCCCAGGCCATCTGTCTGGAAGAAATGCTGTGCTGTGAAATCCCGCTTGGGTATCTGTACTATGGAGAAGTGCGGAGAAGAGAGAAGGTGGAATTATCGGAAGAACTTCGAAAGGAAGTAAGTGATATGTTCCAGGAAATGCACAGATATTATGCGCAGCGGTATACACCGAAAGTCCGTTGGAGCAAAAGCTGTAATGCTTGCTCTTTAAAAGATATTTGTCTGCCTGTGCTGGGAAAAAATAAATCTGTAAAAAGATATGTAGAAGCACATATAAACTATGAGGAAGAAAGTTGAAACGATTATTGAATACGCTTTATGTGACATCGCCTAACCGCTATCTGTCGCTGGACGGTGAAAATGTTGTTGTGTATGAAAAGGAGGAAGAAATAGGAAGAGTTCCTCTTCATAATCTGGAAATGATTGTGACATTTGGGTATACGGGAGCGAGTCCGGCCTTGATGGGAGCCTGTGCCAGCAGACATATTGGACTGGTATTTTTAAGCGGAAACGGAAGATTCCTGGCCCGTGTGGTTGGCGAGTCCTATGGGAATGTGAATCTTCGCAAAGAGCAGTACAGAAGAAGTGACAACATACAAGCGAGTCTTAATATCGCGAAAAACTGCATTGCCGGAAAAGTTTATAATTCCAGATGGATTCTGGAAAGAGCTGTTCGGGATTATCCTCTGCGTATAGATACAGAAAAACTGAAAAACAAATCCTTATTTTTGGCGGATTCCTTGACAAAGATAAGAAATTGTGTAAACTCTGATTCCCTTCGGGGCTTGGAAGGAGAAGCGGCGACGGTATATTTTTCAGTTTTGGATGATTTAATACTGCAGCAGAAAGAAGATTTTCAGTTTACTGTAAGAAGCCGGCGGCCACCATTGGATGAAGTAAATGCCATGTTGTCTTTTGCATATACGTTGCTGACTTCTATGTGTGCGACTGCTCTGGAGACGGTTGGGTTGGATCCATATGTGGGATTTTTCCATACAGATCGCCCAGGAAGAAAATCTCTGGCACTTGATATGGTAGAGGAACTGCGTAGTGTTATGGCAGACAGATTCGTACTCACTCTGATTAACCGAAAGGTAATCAATAAAAGTCATTTTATACGAAAGGAAAATAACGCAGTTTTTTTGGATGATAATGGACGCAGGGAATTTCTTACAGCCTGGCAGAAGAAAAAACAGGAAATGATTACACACCCGTTTTTGGGAGAAAAGCTGGAGTGGGGGATGGTGCCTTTTGCGCAGGCTATGTTGTTGGCGAGATATTTGAGAGATGATTTGGACGAATATCCGCCGTTCTTCTGGAAATAGAACTGAAACTGTTATAGGGGAAAATTATGCTGGTATTAATTACTTATGATGTGAATACAGAGACAGCTGCGGGTAAAAAACGTCTTCGGAAAGTGGCTAAGCAGTGTGTCAATTATGGACAGCGCGTTCAGAATTCTGTGTTCGAGTGTAATTTGGATGCTGCAAAATGCAGGCAGGTCAAGGCGATTTTGGAAGGACTGATTGATAAGGAAAGGGATAGCCTGCGGTTTTATTATCTGGGAGAGAAGTATAAGAATAAAGTGGAGCATATAGGGGCAAAACCAGGATTTGATGTCACAGAGCCGTTATTATTTTAGAATATGCCCAATGCTGCGAAATTTTATGGTGCGGATATGAAGTTCACATATAAACCTGGGAAGATTCGCACTGAAAAAATGTTATGTTTTTTGCAAATAGGCCCAAAATCTGGATTAATCTTAAAAACTATACTTGGAAAATTAGAGGAAATACATAAAGAGAAAGATTAAAAGCGAGATATTTTGGTAATATTTGCGGTCTTCCCTCGTATGAGGGAAGTGGATTTAAAGTATACCGTATACGCTATGGCAGCCTCACACGTTTTGTCTTCCCTCGTATGAGGGAAGTGGATTTAAAGATTATCAGGCCGCCGGATTGCATTTTCTCTCCCGTCTTCCCTCGTATGAGGGAAGTGGATTTAAAGACGTCCTCTATGGTCTTGCAATCTGCGAAATATGTCTTCCCTCGTATGAGGGAAGTGGATTTAAAGAATATTTTTATATAGATAAAGCGCAAGATATAGAGTCTTCCCTCGTATGAGGGAAGTGGATTTAAAGATTGCCCAGAGCTTGCAGGGCAACAGAAAACTATCGTCTTCCCTCGTATGAGGGAAGTGGATTTAAAGGAAGCAGCCGGGTACGGGGCTGGAGCCGCCAAAAAGTCTTCCCTCGTATGAGGGAAGTGGATTTAAAGATTATCAGGCCGCCGGATTGCATTTTCTCTCCCCAGGTCTTCCCTCGTATGAGGGAAGTGGATTTAAAGTCCCTGGGGGCTGGGATATAAAAAAGCAGGTCGTATGTTCCCCCGTAAAGCAGATCGTATGCTTCAACGGGGTTGCTGCAGCCCTTTGCCGAGTAATTGTTTTTGGCAAGATAAGAACAAATAATCTGGTTTAGGTTTTCGTCATCTTCTACAACAAGTATAGTTATCATGGCTGTCTCCTGCGTTTGAAAACTGAGCGCCTAATGCTTCTCCTCCTCCTTAATCTCCCAGTGGATCAGGAAGGTCAGCGCCGCCCGCAGGGCGATGATTCCTGCCACGATTCCGATTTCCTTCCAGTCGCGGACCACTACAGTTCTTAAGATCTCGCTTCCCAGCTTGAATTCCAGGCCCATGGCGAG
>CALWBB010000234.1 GCA_944375885.1 uncultured Merdimonas sp. | reverse complement strand
GAATATGTGGCTCTCATTCTCCGGAATGGTGGCTCTCAAAGTCCGGACAGGTGGCTCAAAGAGCCCCGGAATAATCAGAAGTGGTATATTGCTTGATAAAAAAAGATAATTTATAATTATTTTGGGATAAAAATTCGTAATGAGGAGTAGATAAACAAAACATGAATATTTTGATTATTGGAAATGGATTTGATATTGCACATGGCCTGCCTACAAAATATGTAAATTTTTTAGAGTTTGTAAAGGTGATTAAGCAGATATTAAATACAAAAAATTTAAATGAAGTAAATTGGGGGAGCATTCATCCAGAAGTGAAATATATAATTGAGAAGAACGCAGGAAATATAAGAAATAATTTGTTTTCGCAAAGTGTGATATGGAGTGATTTGCTTGATAATAATATTTGGATAGATTATTTCTTACAAAATGATATGCATGGGAAAGAAAATTGGATAGATTTTGAGAGTGAAATATCAGATGTAATTAAGTCATTGGATTATGATATACATGGAGGAGAGAATGATTTTGACTTATATGATGAAATGATGAAAAACTTATCTAATGAGTATTTAGATTGTCATGAACAGTTGAGAAAATTAGAAAGTTTCAAAGAACTTAGAGATCGGTTATATGAGGATTTAAATAAACTAATCCGTGCCTTAGAATTGTATTTAACCGAATATGTTAGTCAAATAGAATGTAAAATTATTTCTCCAGATATAAGTAAAATTATTGAGCATGAAGATGGTACTAAAGGGGCAACAACTAGTAAAATAGTATGTTTTAATTATACAGATACGTTGGAGAGAGTTTATAAATATTGTAGAACTGAGGACATAGATTATATACATGGTAAGGCTGGAATTAACAATACAGTCGAAACTAATAATATGGTTCTTGGCATAGATGAGTTTCTTCCAGTGGACAGACAAAATATACATACGGAGTTTGTTGCATTTAAAAAATTTTATCAAAGAATATATAAGCAAACTGGATGTAAATATAAAGAATGGGTTGATAAAATAAGAGAAGACTACTACTCATATTTACAAAAACAAATGAAAGAAATAAATAGAGGAGAAAATAGTATGCAGGATAGCCTTAATAGATTGCCTGAATCTGTTTTAAGAGATCAAAAGTGTAAACGACATAATCTTTATATTTTTGGACATTCATTAGATGTAACAGATAAAGATATTTTGAGAGATTTGATATTAAATGATAATGTATATACAACTATTTTCTACCATAATAAAGATGCAATGGGGCAGCTGATTACAAATTTAGTTAAAATAATTGGAGAAGAAGAATTAATTAAAAGAACGGGAGGAAGAACAAAGACAATAGAATTTAAGCAACAACAAGCTATGATTTTAAATGAAGCAGGATATCAATAGGAAACAATAACTAAATACAGAAATTCCTCACACAGGAAGATGGCTATTAAATTTTTAGCAATTAAAGTGGTTAAGTGCGTTATTATTTTTGTAATTGCGATTGCTTTGCTTGTGATTGCTTCGATAATGAAAGCCGTTCTACAAAGCGACCTCTCGCACAAGAGTAATTACAAGCAAACATTTGCGATCATTGACCGAGTTATTTTTTCTGATACAGGCAATGCAAAGTATTATGTTGCATTCACGGAAAACGGCAACAAGATTACTGCCCAAACAGACCACTACTCGTCAGAAACGAAGAGTCTCAACCCAGGTGACGAAGTGAAGATCGGGTATTATTTTACTAAAAACGGAATACCTCGCGCCGTTATACTCGACGAGCGTGTTGTGCCGGTTTCAAATGCTGTTTTTGGCTATTGTAAGTTTATTGCCGTCATAGGCCTGCTGTTGATTTTTGTTGCGGTGGTTATGTTTGTGAAAGCGGTATTTTTCTAATGTCAAAAGGCTTTTTGTCTTGAAACTTTTGAATTTTCAAATGACAATTCAAATATAATAATTTTTTAAGAAGTATAGCATCAGGAAATTCCGACTTGGTACTGCCCGAAGAAAAGGCTTATGAGCTTGGGCGTTTCGGCGGAGCAAAATACCGACACCTGCAAAACTGCCATAGGGTGCTGCTGACTACCCTGCGGACAAGCGGAAAGCTTAGTGAATACCTGCACGGCATAGACGCCGCCTGCGAGGAAACATTTTCCCGACTGGTAAAGCAGTATGCCGAGCGTGAGGGCGTGACCGAGCAGATGGAAGCCGCCGATATGATGAAATGGGTGGGGCTTATGAACAATATCCACAGCCGTGCGGAAGAAGCAATTATGAGGGAATATGTCTATGAAGAAGATTAAAATCAGGGTGGACGATTTCGAGCTGCGCCTTATCATCCGGGCGCTGGTGGAATGGCGAAACAGCCTGCTCAAAGAGGATAAGCCTACGGAAGATGTTGACGGGCTTCTGATCCGCTTTTGCACGCAACCTATACAACTGAATAGCGAATCACATAGCCGAATGGTTTTCAAGAAAAGAAGATCATCCGGCTATTTTACGTAACTCTCAAAACTCTAATCAATAGTTTACAGGCAATATCCAGAGATTTCGATGCACCTTCTTATTTGACGGTTACTTTTCTCGCCTGTGTGGCATGGTTTACATATGAGAAATTTTTCCTACTTGATATAATGAAATAAGTTCACAAAATGACAGATAAAAATAATTAAGTTAAATAAAAAGACAGAAAATATTGACTCAAATACAAAAAAGAGTTATTATTATAAAAAGAAGAAAATGAAAAGTAAAGGAGGCGGGATATTATGACTGAGATGTTTCTTCGGAGCCTGGCTGTAGCTTGTATCTTTCTGTTTACCGCAGCGGCCTTTTATTATATCGTGGTACACAGAGACTATCAGAACAGCATCCTTCACAGAGCCTGGAACCTCCTTCAGCATGGCTGCCTGAAGGCTTCGATCGCTTTCGGGTACGGACGGGAAGCCGTGAGAATCAGGCTGGTTTCCGCATTAGGGGGAAGCCGGACAGAAGAGGAGCGGATGAGAAAGCTGTACCGGAGAGAACAGAGGCTGGCCCAGCTTAGAAGCCAGAGAAGTGAAGCTGCCGGAGGATATGGAAGGAAGGCGGGATATAATCTGAAAATACTGAACTAACGGATCTCAAATAAACTTTCGGGAAAGAAACGGGAAGACATCATTTTCTGCAGCAGTGCAGGGAATGGTGTCTTTTTTACGGTGAATTCTTTTTTTGTAGAAACGAGGGTTTACTTTTCACATTTTATGTTATAATAGAAAAGACTGAGTACAGAAAACCCGAACAGTGGGAAGGCAGCAGCCTCCCCGCCGCGCAGCATGGAAGGAAGGCTTTGATATGGGCGAAGAACGGCCGGGCGTTTTGAAAATTGAGATGATGAAGACTTATGTGGAAATGCACCTGAAGGACATGTGCCCGGAGGATGTCTGCGCCATGTTCCTGGTCAGATTTGACGCCTTTGAGGAGATGCAGGCCGTTTTGGGGAAGAAGGAGGCGGAGGATGCCGTCAGCCACGCAGGCCAGCTTCTGTCTTCGCTTTTCCGGGCCGCTGATATCGTCGGCTGCGGAGAAAAAGCTTCCTTTTATGTGTTTCTCTACGGAGCGGCGGCAGGAGAGACCGTCTTTGAAAGGGCAAGGACGCTCTGCGAGAAGCTGCAGTTTACGGCCGAAGGGAAGCCTTCCATGAATCTTACCGTGTCGGCAGGCGTGTATCTGGCCTGTGCGGGAGAGATGACCTTTGAACGGCTGTGCGGGGGCGCGGAGAAAGCGCTTCGGGAAGCAGGGAAGAATGGAAAGGGAAGTTTTTACGTTTATTCGGATCTGGAAGAGGAGACCAGCGCGGGAGCGCTGCTTCGTCCGGCCAATACCATACAGCTGCATACGCTTCTCAAATACATGGACGGCGGGGTCTGCCTGATTGAACTGGGGCCGGAGCTTAGGCTTCTCTATGCGAGCCCGGGATTTTACCAGATGACGGGAAAGGCCCAGGAGGGCTGCAGCCTGCCCTGCGGCCTGGATCAGGCGGGGATTCATCCGGACTACAGGCTGGAATATGAACAGGTGCTCAGAGACGGAGCGGAAAAGGGAGGCGTGGTCAGCCATATCCACCGCATCCAGGGCAGAGGAGGGGCATACATCTGGCGGCAGATCCGCGCGGTACGCCTGGTCTATCCCGGCAGTTCTTATCCGGTCATGCTGGAGGTTTCCACAGATATATCGGAGCTGGTAGATACGCAGAGGCGGCTGTACGAGAGCAATGAGAGGCTGCGGGTGGCTTTTGGGCAGACGCCCCATGTGCTCTGGGAAGTAGACATTGAAAAGAGAACCTTCAACACCTACAACGTAAATACGCAGACCTGCGCGCAGGATACCATGCTGGAGAATTTTCCGGAGGCTATGATTGAGGGCGGGATGATACATCCTTCCTCGGCGGCGAATTTCCGGCTTTTTGCTGACGCGCTTTTGGAGGGAAACGGGGCTGGAAGCGGCAACTTTATCATGCGTGACGGGAAAAACGGCTGCTACGAATGGGTGTCCATGTCTTACCGGATGACCTGCGACAGAGAAGGGAAGCCTGTCAAGGCCATTGGGGTAGAGGAAAAGCTTCCGGGTATTTCCGGCATCCGTCCGGCGCTTACGCCCAGGCGCCCGCTGCCCGAGATTCTGCGCCACCATCTGCTTGCCCGCATCCGGGCGGATATCACGGCAGATTTTGTGGAAGACCTTTGGATGTACGGGGCGGAGCGCACCGCCTGGACCTGGGGAAAATCCTATGAGGAGATTGTGGGAAGCGGGGATACGCGCCTGTTCATCCGGGGAGAAGGAGCGGAGTTTGAAGAGCGGTACAAGCGGGAGAATGTGCTGAAGGCTTTTGAGAGAGGAGAGCGCTGGTCCTCAAGGGAGCTGCGTGTGGTAGATTCCGGAGGAAATATCCGGTGGGTGGCCGATACGGTAAATCTGCAGAAGGATCCTGTTACCGGAGATATTTATATGTTTTGCTGCTTTAATGACATCCAGGAGCGGCATGAATGGGAAAATCTTCTGGAAGAGGGCGTGGAACGGGAAGGGCTGGGGCTTCCCTATACGCCGCAGACGATCCGAAGGCTGTGCGGGAAGCTGATAGAAAGAGGCGGGGAGACGCTGTGCTATGTGGTTCTGATCCGCATGATTGGCGGCCTGGAGCTTTTGGACGGGGAGGATCAGGCGCCGGGACTGCGGCTGCGGGATTTTCTGGCGACGGCGCTGTCCTTTGCCCTGGGAACAGACTGCCTCATCGGCTGGAGCAGGGAGGATGAGCTTCTGGCCTTTTTCCCCAATGGAGGCACCCGGTTCGCCATCAAGAGAAGGATTGAGGACGCCTTCGCTTATGTAAGGGTGTCTATGGCGGACATGAAGGAGATAGACAGGCTGCGCCTGGTGGCGGGCGTGTCAGGCGGACGGATCGGGGACGCGGATTATCAGGTCATGGTTCTTCAGGCGGGTTATCTCTGCGAGTTGTGGGAAAATTCCGCCATGGACGCGGTGGTATTTCCCAATGAGGATGAGGACTGGGCCTGGACGAACCTCCAAAAGGATGTGCAGAAGGTATCGGTGGAATCCCCGGCTGCCCTCAGGCCGCTCACGAGAGAGGAGCAGAACGCGGCGCTGAACTGTGTCACAGGGATGCTGACATCCTCCTGCCTGGAGGAGTCTTTGGAGGGGGCCTTACGCTGCATCGGGGAGTATTACCGGGCGGACCGGACCTATCTGCTGGTTCTGTCAGAAGAGAACGAGGAAGTGACTATGCTGTATGAGTGGACCGGAAAGGGTAAACACAGCATCCAGCAGGTCGTATCCGGCATGAAGCTTTCGCGGATGCCGCTGCTGGCCCGGTGTGTGAGGGAGAACATGCCTGTATTCGCGGAAAGCCAGGGAAATGGGATGTGGAAGAACAGCCAGGAAGAGGTCTGGCACTTTATGGCGTATCCCCTGGAGGAAGGCGGGAAAACCAGCGGCTTTGTCTGTGTGGAGAATCCGCAGAGGCATATGGCGGAAAGCTTTCTTCTGCAGACCATTATTCCGTATGTCCAGAAGGAACATACCAGGTTCCGGACCCAGCTTGGAAGCCTGGGCTCGGTAAAGGACGACGTGCTGAACCACCTGCCGAACCTGCGATCCTATATGAATGTGATTTATTCCCTGAATTCGGATCTCTACAGCGCCATGGGAGCGCTGGCCCTGGATATTCCGAATTTTTCGGGAATTAACAGCAGCTATGGCTTTGAGTATGGAAGGGAGATTCTGCGCTATATCGCGGATACCTTAAGCGGGGTGTTTGGAAAGAGCTTTATCTTCCGAACCTGGGACGCGGAATTTGTGGTGCTTTTTCCAAATACGATTCAGGAGGTCTTTACAAGCCGCTGCACGCGGGTGCGCACCATGCTCCAGAGGAGGTATCCGCATCAGATCCGGCTGGGACAGACCTGGGCGGACGGCGTCTTTTACGCGAAGGATCTGGTCCGGGAAGCCAGATCTCTGATGAACTGCGAGGACGTCAAGGAGGTTTCCTCAGAGAGAAACGTATTTTTGGGACTGATGCTGCCAAAGGAAGGGCAGACGGATCTGGAAAGCAGGTATCTGATCTATTTCCAGCCCAAGATTGATATGCGGGATGGAAGCCTGATGGGAGCGGAAGCCCTGGCCAGGGCGGTGGATCAGGAGGGAAATATCATTCCTCCCGCCAGATTTATCGAGGAGCTGGAAGAGAGCGGGGAAATCCGGGAACTGGATTTCTTTATGCTGGAGAGCGCCTTAAGGCAGCTGAGCGAGTGGAAAACCCAGGGATTTGCGCCGGTGCATGTCTCGGTGAATATTTCCAGAAAGACGCTGTTCAATCCCACGACGCTGGCCTCTGTCCTGGCGATCCAGAGCCACTATCCGGAGATACCGCCGGAACAGGTGGATTTGGAGATTACAGAGACGGCGGGAGATGTGGAGCGGGCCACGCTGGCGGATGTGGTGAACAGCTTCGGAGAATACGGCATCTGCTTTGAGCTGGATGATTTCGGCTCCCACTACGCGAACATGGCTGTCTTCAGCAGTATCCGGTTTCATACGGTCAAGCTGGACAGAAGCCTGATAAGCGACCTGCCAGACAACGCGATCAGCCGGATGCTGATAGAGAATATCGCGAATATATGCCGGAATTTCGGCATGGAATGTGTGGCGGAGGGCGTGGAGACCCGGCAGCAGGAGGCCGCGCTTTTGAAGGCGGGCTGTATCTGTGGGCAGGGGTATTATTACGACCGGCCGCTGCCGCCGCAGAAATTTGAGGAAAAGTATCTCAGAACAGACAAAAGACAGGGGGTAATGTGAGATGGCAGAGATGATGGAAGCCATGGAGCAGGAAGAAAATAAGGAAAACAGAGAGAATAAGATGCCTTTTGTGATCGGGATCGGGGCCTCGGCGGGAGGGCTGGAGGCGCTGCAGCAGTTTTTCCAGAACATGCCGGGAAACAGCGGGCTGAGTTTTGTGGTGATCCAGCATCTTTCCCCGGACTATAAGAGCTTGATGGCGGATATTTTGGGAAAACATACGCAGATGAATGTCCTGCAGGCGGAGAATGGAATGGAGATTTGGCCGGATACGGTCTATCTGATTCCGCCCAAAAACAATATGACCCTGAAGGATGGAAGGCTTTACCTGACTGAGTTCATCCATGGGATGCTGAACCATCCGATCGACGTGTTTTTTACTTCGCTTGCCAAGGAACAAAAGGAGCGGGCCATCGCGGTGGTGATGTCCGGCACCGGTTCAGACGGAACCAGCGGAATCAAAGTCGTCAAGGAAAACGGCGGCCTGGTGATTGTGCAGAAACCAGACACAGCCAAATTTGACGGTATGCCCCGCAGCGTCATCAACACAGGGCTTGCGGATTTCGTCCTTTCCCCGGAGGAGATCGTGGATGAGATCCTGAATTTTTCCAGCTATCCTACGATTATCAGGCCCCAGGAAAAAGAAGTGCTTTTTTCAGATGACGAGACCTTTACGCATATCTACGCGATTTTGAAGAAAGCCAGCGGTATTGATTTTACCAATTACAAGCGCACGACAGTTCTGCGCAGGATCGAGAGGAGGCTGGTGGTGACCCACAGCCCCAGTCTGGCGAGCTATGTGGAGCTTCTGCGAACCAGGCCGGAAGAGACGGAGATCCTGGTGAAGGAAATCCTGATAGGAGTGACGAATTTCTTTCGGGATCCGGCGTTCTTTGAAAAACTGAAGCAGCAGGCGGTCTACCCGATCGTAGAGCGGGCCGGCGAAAAGGAGCCGATCCGCGTATGGAGCGCGGGCTGTTCCACAGGTGAGGAAGCCTATTCCCTGGCGATCCTTTTCCGCGAGGTAATGGATGAGATGGGAATCCAGCGGGATGTGAAGATATTCGCGACGGATGTGGACACCAAGGCCATTGAACAGGCCGGCAAGGGCGTGTTTACAGAGAGTATCCTGGACGACGTGTCCACGGAGCGCCTGGCCCGCTTCTTTACGAAGAAAAGCGAGCAGTATATCATCTCCAAGGAAATCCGCAGGATGATTATCTTTGCTCCTCACAACATGCTTTCCGATCCGCCCTTTGGCAAGCTGGATCTGATCAGCTGCCGGAACGTCATGATCTATTTCCAGCCGGTACTCCAGAGGACGCTGTTCGCGATCTTCCATTCGGCCTTGAAAAAGGGCGGCTATCTTTTCCTGGGCAAGAGCGAGACGGCGGGAGAGTATGGCAATGTATTCAAGACTGTGTGCAGCGCGGAAAAAATCTATATGCACAAAGGCGAGGGAAAGGTGGATGAATTCATGCCGCCGTCCTTCCATATTCCGAACATCCATGCCGTGTCTCCCAGAGCCAGCAGTGTATCGGACAGGGAGACGGGGGATTATACGATGGAGAGCACCTATATGCAGTTTTTGGAAAGCTTTCTTCCGGCTTCCGTGGTGCTCAACGAAGCCAACAATGTGATTCATTTCTTTGGAAATTACCAGGATTATCTTTCCATTGCCCCGGGAAAGGCGACCTTTAATTTCTTCAGCATGGTACATAAGGATCTGAGCCTGGTGGCCTCCACGGCTCTGAACCGCTGCCGCTCGGAGCAGATCGCGGTGACCTATACAGGAATCGCGGTGGACTGCGCGGCCGGCCGGCGGATGGTGAACCTGACGGTAAGTCCGGTTCCCGGCAGGGGACAGGCGGAGGATACGGGCCTGGTGGCGGTGATCTTTACCGAGAGCCAGGACGCGGTGCCGGAGGGAATCACGGAGAAATACGACGTGGATACAACGGCGGCCCGGCGCATCGCGGATCTGGAGCAGGAGCTCCATGAATCGCAGAATGATCTAAAATCTACCATCGGGGAGCTGGAGACGGTCAATGAGGAGCTGCAGGCAGCGAACGAGGAGCTTTTGACGGCGAATGAGGAACTGCAGAGTTCCAACGAGGAGCTGCAGTCTGTCAATGAGGAGCTCTACACGGTGAACACGGAATACCAGCAGAAGCTGGATGAACTGACGATGCTGACCAACGACCTGTCGAACTTCCTCTCCTCCACCATGATCGGTATCCTGTTTGTGGACAGCAACCTGAATATCCGGAAGTTTACAGAATATGTGGGCCGGGAGTTCCAGCTGATGGAGCATGACGTGGGCCGTTCCTTCCAGATCTTTGCCCACAGCTTCCCGGAGGAGGACATTGTCCAGGACGCGAAAGAGGTGCTGAAGAATCTGGTGCCCATTGACCGGGAGGTGTCCGCCATGAACGGACGGTTCTACACGCTGCGCATCGCTCCGTACCGCACGACGGAAAACAATATCCGCGGCCTGGTCATCACGATCATTGACAGCCTGGGCGCGGAACAGGAGAAAAAAGCTTGTAAATCCCCGGCCGTTGGTATATAATTTCAGACGCAGACACGCTTTGGGTTTCCTGAAAGCGGAATGAACAACAGGAGTGAATAGAACATGGCAAAAGTAAGAACAAGATTCGCGCCGAGCCCCACAGGAAGAATGCATGTGGGAAACCTGCGGACGGCGCTGTACGCATATCTGATCGCGAAGCATGCGGGCGGGGATTTCATTCTCCGCATCGAGGATACGGATCAGGAGCGCTATATGGAGGGCGCGGTAGATATCATTTACAAGACGCTTGCGGAAGCGGGCCTTGCGCATGACGAGGGTCCGGACAAGGACGGCGGCGTGGGCCCCTACGTCCAGAGCGAGCGCCAGGCGGCCGGCATCTATCTGGAGTACGCGAAGAAGCTGATTGAGAAGGGCGAGGCTTATTACTGCTTCTGCGATAAGGAGCGTCTGGAGTCCTTAAAGACGGAGGTGGCAGGCAAGGAGATCGTGATGTACGACAAGCACTGCCTGTCCCTGAGTAAGGAAGAGGTGGAGGCGAAGCTGGCGGCCGGCGTACCCTACGTCATCCGCCAGAACAATCCGACCACGGGAACGACCACCTTCCACGATGAGATTTACGGGGACATCACCGTGGACAACGCGGAGCTGGACGACATGATCCTGATCAAGTCTGACGGCTATCCCACCTACAACTTTGCCAACGTGGTGGACGACCATCTGATGGGCATCACCCATGTGGTTCGGGGAAACGAGTATCTGTCCTCCTCCCCGAAGTACAACCGCCTCTATGAAGCCTTTGGCTGGGAGGTGCCGGCTTACATCCACTGTCCGCTGATTACGGACGAGGAGCGCAAGAAGCTGTCCAAGCGCTGCGGCCATTCCTCCTTTGAGGATCTGGTGGAGCAGGGCTTCCTGCCGGAGGCCATCGTCAACTTCGTGGCTCTGCTTGGCTGGAGCCCGGAGGAAGATCGGGAGATCTACAGCCTGGAGGAGCTGGTTGAGGCCTTCGATTACCGCCACATCAGCAAGGCTCCGTCTGTGTTCGACTACACGAAGCTGAAATGGATGAACGGCGAATACATCAAGGCCATGGACTTTGATACATTTTACGAGATCGCCCTTCCTTATATTAAGGAGACGGTCACCAGGGACTGCGATCCGCGGAAGCTTGCGGAGATGGTCAAGACCCGCATCGAGGTGTTCCCGGATATCCAGGGGCTGATCGACTGCTTTGAGAAGGTGCCGGAGTACGACTGCTCCCTTTACGCGCACAAGAAGATGAAGACCACGGAAGAGTCTTCTCTGGAGGCGCTCAAAGCCCTGCTTCCGGTGCTGGAGGAGCAGGAGGATTACAGCAACGACGCTCTGTATGAGCGGCTTCTGGAGTGTGTAAAGGAAAAGGGCTGCAAGAACGGCCAGATCCTCTGGCCCATCCGGATCGCCATGTCCGGAAAGCAGACTACGCCCTGCGGCGCTTCCGAGATGATGGAGGTTCTGGGAAAAGAGGAATCCCTCAAGCGCCTGCGCGCGGCTATCGAGAAGCTGGAGAAGAAGGAAGGATGAATGATCTGATTATCCGGGAGGCGTCCCTTGCGGACGCCCCCCGGCTTCTTGAAATCTACAGTCCGTATGTGACGGACACGGTAATCACCTTCGAGTATGAGGTTCCCTCTCAGGAAGAATTCCAATCCCGTATCGAGACAATCAAGAGACGTTATCCTTACCTGGTCTGCGAGGAGCAGGGCCGGGTCATTGGCTATGCGTACGCGGACACCTATATGATCCGCCCGGCCTACGACTGGTGCGCGGAGGTCTCCATCTATGTGGACCGGGAGTGCCGGGGGAGGGGCGCGGGGCGGGCGCTGTACAGGGAGCTATTTGAGAGGCTGAAAAGCATGCATGTGCTGAACCTCTACGCTGTCATCACCTCGGAAAATGAGAAAAGCATAGGCTTTCACAGAAGGCTTGGCTTTGAGACCTTCGCGGTATTTGAACAGGTGGGCTATAAGCAGGGGAGGTGGCTCGATGTGACCTGGATGCAGAAGTTTCTCGGGGAGCATCGAAAAGATCCTCTGCAGGTGGAGTTTGCAGGGAAAGGAAGGGCATGAGCAGAAAGGTATGGACAAAGAGGTATGAGCAGCAGTACATGGAGCGCGTTGTCTGACGTGCAGCGGCAGGCCGTCAGCCATAGGGATGGCCCCATGCTGGTTCTGGCCGGCCCGGGTTCGGGAAAGACCCTCGTTCTGACCTGGCGGGTCCGGTATCTGACAGAGGTCTGTCACATCAATCCCGGAGAAATTCTGGTTATCACCTTTACAAGGGCGGCGGCCCGGGAGATGAAGGCCCGGTATCTGCGCATGACGGAAGCGGAGGACACGAAAGTGTCCTTTGGCACCTTTCACGCGGTCTTTTTTCAGATTCTGAAGCTGGCGTACGGCTACCGCTCGGAAAACATCCTCCGGGAGGAGGAAAAATACCGTTTCCTGCGGGAAGCGGTCCTGAAGCAGAAGCTGGAGCCGGACGATGAGGCGGAGCTTTTATCGGCCATCGCCTCGGAGATCAGCCGGGTGAAAAATGAGAGGCCGGAGCTTTCGGCCTACAAGGCCACGTCCTGTGACGCCAGAAGCTTTCTGGCGATTTATAACGATTACGACAATCGGCTGCGCAGAAGCGGGAAGATCGATTTTGACGATATGCTGGGCTACTGCTATGAGCTTTTGAAGGAGCGGCCCGATATCTTAAGTGCCTGGCAGAGAAAATTCCGCTACATCCTGGTGGATGAGTTTCAGGACATCAACCAGCTCCAGTACGACATCGTGCGGATGCTGGCGGCCCCGGAGGACAATCTTTTTATCGTGGGGGACGACGATCAGTCCATCTACCGCTTCCGAGGCGCGAAGCCTCAGATCATGCTGCATTTTGAGGAGGACTATCCGGCGGCCCGGCGGGTGCTGCTGGATACGAATTACCGCTGCACGGGGGCGATCGTAGAGGGTGCGGGCCGGGTGATCGGCCACAACAAGGAGCGTTTCCCCAAAGACATCCGGGCGGCAAAGGAAAAGGGGCCGGCGATCCTGACGCATCTTTTTAAGAATCAGGAGGAGGAGTACGCCTGTATCCTGGATAAGATAAAGCTCTGGAAGGAGCGGGGCGGCTCCTATGGGGACATCGCCGTGCTGTTCCGGACGAACACCCAGCCCCGGAAGCTGGTGGAGGAACTGATTTCCGAGGACATTCCCTTCCGGATGCGGGACAGCCTTCCCAACCTCTACGACCATTGGATCGTGCGGGATGTGTTCACCTATCTCCATATGGCGAAGGGGAGCCTGAAAAGAAGCGATTTCCTGCAGATCATGAACCGCCCCAAGCGCTATATCAGCCGGGACTGCCTGGAGGAGGAAGAGATTTCCTGGGAAGCCCTTCTCTCCTGGTACGAAGACAGGCCCTGGGTCTGCGAGCGGATCGTAAAGCTCAGAAAAGATCTGAAGCTGGCGGGCAGGCTTTCGCCTTCGGGGGCCCTTCACTACATCCGCCATGTCATCGGCTATGAGGAATACCTGCAGGAATACGCCCAGTACCGGGGCAGGAATCCAGAGGAGCTTCTGGCCGTGCTGGACGAGCTTTCGGAGCTTGCGAAAGGCTTTGCCACCCTGGCGCAGTGGGAGGAGCATATCGCCCGGGTACGGGAGGAGCTTGCGCGCCAGGCCAAGGAGAGAAATGAGAATCCGGACAGCGTCTCCCTTTCCACCATGCACAGCAGCAAGGGGCTGGAGTACCGGATTGTCTTTCTCATCGACGCCAATGAAGGAATCACGCCTCACAGGCGCACGGTTTTCGAGGAGGACATGGAGGAGGAGCGCCGCCTGTTCTATGTGGCCATGACCAGGGCAAAGGAGCTTCTCTATCTCTTTTCCGTAAAGAAGCTGTATGGGAAAAAGGCGGAGAGAAGCCGCTTTGTGGAGGAGCTTCTGGAATAACGAAATAAACGAAATAGAATTTGATCGGGACATCTGTATACGAGAGTTTTCTGTATACAGATGTTTTTGCGCTTGCTGGGAAATTCCTATATTTCCCGTATTGTTAGAAAGAGACTGCATTTTGTAAAATTTTAAGCAGAAATGAGATAAGAATGCCGATAAAAGGCAGTAAACAGGAGCATAGTGTCATAAATATAAAGCCTGTCTGTCGTTAATCGGGAACAGTGTCGAAATTCGAGGAGCAGTATAGAAGCAGTATTTTATCTATGCTATCATGACAAGGAACAGGAGGATGACCCTGTCTGTATGGATTGGTATGTATTTTCGGGGGTGCGATATGGCGAATGATACATTTATTGCGACAAAAGAAGAGTTATACAGGTTTGTGGAAGGACTGACGGAACGGTACGACGAGAAAAATGAACCAGAATTTACTACAAGCAGTATCAGTGAAAAACTGAATATCAGCAGGAATCTTGCCAGCCAGTATTTGAACGAGTTTGTAAAAGAGCAGGTTTTTGTAAAAGTGAATTCCAGGCCAGTATATTTTTTTGACAAAAGGACGCTTGAGAAAAAGTATGAAATACGTCTGGAACAAACGGTTTTTTTCAGTATAACAGAGCTTTTGGAAATTCTTCATTCGGGCAGAGTTTTAAAAAGAGGATTTGAAAAAGGGATAGGCAGCCATTCAAGGCTGCGCTACAGCATTGAAAAGATGAAGTCTGCGATTACCTATCCAAATAACGGGCTTCCCGTTTTGTTATGCGGGGCGTCTGGCACAGGAAAAAGCTTCCTGGCCGAATGCGCGTATGAGTATCTCCAGGATCAGCAGATGATTCCTTCTTATGGAAAGTTTTATACCTTTTATTGCGAGGAATATAGACATACCCCCCAGAAAGCATTGGCCGCTTTATTCGGTGAGAGCCTGGAGGCTGACGGCACAGTAAAAAAAGGGTATCTTGAAAAAGCTGAAAAAGGCATATTATGCTTGGACGACGTGGAATACCTGTGTCCAGACGCTTTGGAAAAACTGTATCATTTTATGGATGCGGGCGTTTTCCAGCGAATTGGGGGCGAGAGATGGATAAAAGCAGATACCCGTCTGATTTTTACAACAAAGAAAGAGGATGTGGAGGAAAACATTACAAAAAATCTGCTTCACCGGATTCCGGTTGTAATTCAGCTGCCGCTTCTTTCGGAACGGACTCTGGAGGAAAGACGCAGATTCCTGCTGATGTTTTTCAAGGAGGAGGCAAAAAGGACAAGTCTTGAGTTTTTTGTAAGCCAGAAGACATTTGACTCAATGCTTGGCGGCAAATATCCTGGAAATATCAACCAGATGAGGAATTATGTAAAAATGACGTGTGCAAATGCAATCCAGATGAAAGAAAAAGAGGATTCCCGGGTTCCCATTTATTTTCACCATCTTCCGGGCGCTGTTATCCGTACGGCAAAAATTAACAAGGATTATGATGAGCCGGATGAGCATATGATCGATATTTTTCATTATAAAGAAGAATCGGGCATTCTTAAAGTTCTGGACTATTATAATAAATTACTGTCGGAATATAAAAAGTATAAAAATATGGAAACCAGCATGAAGGATTTCATAGAACAGGGAAAATATCTGGCGGATCTTTATTATAATTACCTCGCTTTTGAGAAAAGCGACTCTGATACAAAAATTATCGCGATGGAACAGGTTGTGGGACAGATATTGGAAGAACTTAAAGAGACAAACCATATTTATCTGCCGTTTAACAGCAGCTATGTTCTCTCCAGGGAAATCTATATGAAGGATGAGCTGGGTGAAAAGATGCTCCGCTGGACGGAAAAAAATCAAAAGGATGTTGATGGATTTTGCGAGTTCTGCAGTCAGAATTTTGAGGAGGAATACCGCCTGGCAGAATTTATCTCGCAGAGGATGTACATGGAATTGGAGCTGAGGCTTGATTCAATGAGCAGATTGTTTTTGAGTTTTCAGATACGGAAGAACAACCAGACGCTTCATTCCGGGATGACAAAGGGAATGATTCTATGCCATGGATATTCAACTGCCAGCAGTATTGCGGATACTGTAAATCGGATTGCAGGCACAAATATTTATACAGCATTTGATTTGCCCTATGAAATCAGCCTGGCAGATTTGCAGGAACATATTTTGAATACAGCAAAGCGGATGACGGGATATAAGAATCTGGTCGTCCTGGTCGATTTAGGTTCTCTGGAAAATGTGGATACATTTCTGAAACAGGTCTCCAATATCAATCTGTCTATTATCAATAATGTTTCCACACGGCTGGCTCTCTTCATAGCCATGGAAATACTGAAGGGCACGAAACTCGAGGATATGCTGGAGGCGGCATGTAAATTATGCACCAGCACTTACAGGATTATTGTAAATCGAAAAAGAGAAAAGGCGATTCTATTTGTGAGTGAAAGCGGTATTGCCGTAGCCTCCAGATTTTCGGAGCTGTTTCTTAACAGTCTCCCTAAAAAGATAGAGGTGAAGCTTCTGTCTTATGAGTATACTTATTTTTTAAATGACGATAATAAGACGGAGCTGGCGGAACAATATGATATTTTATTTGCCACAGGAACGATTAATCCAGGAATACAGGATACCGCCTTTATTTCCATGGGAGATATCATGTCTTTTGAAAAAATTGGTTCTGTACATAAACGGCTGTCGCCTTATTTGACAGAACAGGAAAAAGAACAGTTTGATAAGAACCTCTTGAAGAATTTCTCTCTGCAGAATGTAGTGAGTTATCTTACAATCCTGAATCCTGTCAAGGTGCTGGAAATGGTCAAGGAAGCGCTGGAACAGCTGCAAAGCCGATTAGGAACGGCACTTAAGCCTAAAATCATAATCGGGCTGTATATCCATATCAGCTGCCTGCTGGAACGTTTGATCACAAAACAGCCTATCGAGACTTATAAAGATATTACTAAATTTCAGGAAGAACAGACCGGGTTTATAAAAAATGTACAGGAAAGCTTTTCTAATATAAGCAGGCATTATGGAATTGTGATTCCAATAGAAGAAATAGCGTATATCTATGATTTTATTGAATATTACGATACTCTCAATTGACAAAACTGTCGGGAAAGTGTCGAGGGAAATGACAAAACGGTAGAAATCAAACAAAGCGTGTGAATTGTGATAATTATCTAAAAATAGTGTCTAAAACAAACAAAAAGTATTTATTTTGCACAAAAAATAAGTATAATGAGTATGTGAACAAACAAAAGGAAACCGCGGTGATTATGAAATGCCTTTTGGAGGAGGATTGATGTGAAACAATATTGTTCTGATTTAAAAGAAAATCTGCCGGTAATTGTTCTGCTGAGCCATGGGCCGCTTGCGGAGGCATTGCTGGAATCCGCCAGATTAATTGCCGGTGATATTGAAAATGCGGCGTACCTGTGTCTGGAGGAAGGTGATAATCCCCAGGATTTTAAGAAAGAAATAGAAAAACTGCTGAACAGTTTTACACAGAGAAAACTTGTAATGGTAGATCTGCTGGGGGGGACGCCATGTAATTCCTTCGTGTCCGTCGTAAACAGCTTGAAGTCAGAAGTTCTTGCTGTTTCTGGAATGAATCTTCCCATGCTCTTGGAGGTAGTCGGCAGCAGAAAAAGTATGACAGATACAGAACTTTCTAATTGCGCGCAGGAAACAGGGAAAGAAAGCATTTGCAATATCAATGAAAGATTTTCCCTATACAGAATGAGACAGGAGGATAAAAATGATTGCGTTAACCAGAATTGATGACCGTCTCATCCACGGACAGGTAGCTACACAGTGGGTAAGGGAGGTACGTGCCAATAAAATTTACATTGTAGATGATGAGACAGCTAATGATGAATTTGCGACGATGATCTGCAAGGGCCTGGCGCCGCTTGGCACGGAGGTATTTGTGCTTCAGGAGGACAAAGCTGCCGGGGTTTTAAAAGCTGTTGATGAAAAACAGAATGTGCGGGCATTGATCCTGGTAAAAAGCCCAGGAGCGTTAATTAAGATGCTGGATGGAGGCCTTGAACTTAAAAAAGTGATCGTAGGCGGTATGGGAAAGAGGGCTGACAGAAAAGCGTTTTATCGTTCTATTTCCGTAAGCGATGAGGAAATTCGCCAGTTTCAGGAGATGCTCGAAAGAGGAGTCGACGTACAGTGTCAGATTGTACCGTCTGACAGCAGTATTCCAGTTTCAAAATTGATAAAAAAATAGCGGGAGGGACAGAAGATGACAGTATGGCAGGCTGTATTAATCGGTTTATATCATTATGTGATTAACTGTAAATATTTCATTTTAACCCAAGGCCAGTTTGTACTGGGAAGACCTTTGATCAGCGGCCTTGCGGTTGGCATTATTATGGGGCGTCCAGTGGAGGGACTGATTATTGGAGCAAACATTAACCTGGTTTATCTGGGCTGGATGGATGTAGGCGGTATGCGCGCTACGGATCCTGCTGTGGCCGGGACACTGGGGACGGCTCTTGCTCTGGCAAGCAATGCTTCGCCGGAAGAAGCGATTGTATTAGGCTCCATTCTGGGTGTTGTGGCCAACTTTGGTTATACCCTATGGATGTCGGTGAATTCTCTTTTTGTCCCCCAAATGGAGAAATGTGCCCTGAAAGCAAACTGGTCAGGGATGAAATTCTGGTATATTGTGCCGTCACAGGTTATATTTTATCTGCTGTATGGATTGACGATTACACTGGCATGCCTGCTGGGGGCAGAGCCGGTGGCCAATGTCCTGGAAAATCTCCCGGAGTGGATTACAAACGGTTTTAACGCAGTGGCGGTTACGCTTCCCGCCGTGGGAATCTGCCTGAATTTGAAATCGATTATGAATAAGTACACAGTTAGTTTTTTCATTCTGGGCTTTATCTGTGCTATCTATTTTAACATGAATATGATTGTGCTTGCAATTTTGGCGGCGATAGCTGCTGTTATAGCAATTTTTGGAGTGGGAATACCTGCCAGGAAAGGAGAAAGCGAATGAGTACAACAAACTATACGATGAAACGTTCGGATTTGAACCGGTGCTGGCTGTCATGGATGCAGCATTGCGCCTGTGGTTATAATTATGCAAAGATGATGGGAAGCGGCGTGGCCCATGTGATGCGTATCCCTCTTTCCAAATTTTACGATACCAAGGAAGAGCAGGGGCGGGAAATGGAAAAGCATCTGACCTTTTTTAACACGGAGCCTCACATTGGTTCTATGATTATTGGAACAGTAATCGCGATGGAAGAAGACCGCTCTCATGGAGAACCCATTGAAGCGGAAGATATCACCAAAATCAAATCAAGCCTTATGGGACCGTTTGCCGGAATTGGGGATTCCCTGATACAGGGAGCTTTTGTTCCGATTTTCCTCTCCATTGGAGTCAGCATGGGACTTCAGGGCAACCTGCTGGGACCGATCTTGTTTGCCTTGGTATGCTGTGGAGTATGCCTCGCCGGCTCGCACTATCTGTTCTTCCAGGGATATAAGCTTGGAAAAGAAGCTATTACAAAAATTATGAGCAGCGGGATCTTTCAGCAGATTATGGCTGGGGCTGGAATTGTGGGCTGCACGGTGATGGGAGCTTTGGCGGCTACGACAGTCACTACAGGTCTTGTGTTTGAAATAACGGCAGGTGAGTCTGTCATTAATGTCCAGTCCACATTGCTTGACGCTGTCTTCCTGGGAATTATACCGCTGGTTATTATCGCATTGATTATGAAGGCGTTTAATAAAGGGAAAAAACCGACAGCCGTGCTTTTTGTGACACTGATTATCAGCTTTGTCCTGGGAGCTTTGGGAATCATCGGATAACAAAAATCAGGAGGAGGGCATCCGGGAGGATGCCCTTTTGATGAAATGAGGAAAAGAAATTTGTTGATCTTATATTTTCCGCTGGACGATCCGATTGTCCGTGAGCCCTTCCGGCTTTTGGATCTTTATAAGCGGCATGGAGCCAGTGTAATTGAAATTGCGCTGCCTACTGTGAATCCCGTTCTGGACGGGCAGGTAATCCGGGATTCCATGACCAGGGTTCTGAGCCATAAAACTCTGGATGCTTTTTTTGAGGATATACGGGAAATTGCCATAAGGTATCCGGAAATAAAAATTCAGCTGATGGCATATTGCCATTTGATAAAAGAGTATTCTTTGGAAAAATTTGCTAAAAAAGTAAGGCAGTGTGGTATATCTTATGTACTGCCGCCAGACGCAGGAGAAAAAGAGCTTAGGGAAATGGATGAAATATTCCTGCCCTCTGGGATTTCTGTAATCCGGATTGCTCCATATCGTTTGAAACGGGAAGAAATAGAATGCTTCCGGAACAGCCAGGGGTATATTTTCCAGAGAACTACAGATGGAAAAACGGGAGGAACCCATGAAATTTCGGAAAGGCTGCGGGAAAATACAGAACTTTTACGAAAAAATGGCATCCGCACTCCCGTGGTGTACGCCTTTGGCATATCGGAGAAAGAACAGGTGGATCAGGCTATGAAAATGGGAGCAGATGGAGTGGTAATTGGCAGCGCCCTCTTTCCGCATATTTTATCAGGAACGGTTGACGAATATTTGAGTAATTTTGATATGTGGTTTTAAGGAAATAGTAGCGTCGGTGTACAAGGGGCCGTATTGTCCCTTGGTACACCGACGCTATCTAGCCTGGAAAAAATTCAGGACTTCAGCCGGAAGGTCCGGTTCCGGGTGCCTCCCTCCCGGACGACGATTCCTTCCTGTACAAGACGGGACAGAAGCCTTTGGATCTGCGGCACGCTGGCTCCGGTAAGGGAGGAGAGCTCGCAGGCCCCGGCGGAGGCGTGCTCTGTCAGATAGTCGATAATGAGGGCTTTCCGGATGGCGGGGGCTGCTTTAGAAGCCT
>CALWBB010000233.1 GCA_944375885.1 uncultured Merdimonas sp. | reverse complement strand
CGTTTTATACAACAGAGAAAAAGTCTGACACCGGGCAACATTTAGGCCTCGGCCTCAATATCTGCAAAATCCTATGTGAGCGGCATAATGGAAATATCATTTTGTCGAATGGTATAGAAGCGGGCGCATCTGTAACCGTCCGCTTTGGAATGATAGAATAATCAATTACTTTCTGCAATCTCCCTGTATTTGTACAGGGGGATTTTTTCGTTTGATAGATATTTGAAAATTGCCTTTTAGAATGAACTTGTAAACAGAAATCTAACAGAAAAGAAAGGGGAAGATTATGTTACAGATTGCCCCGAGACACCATTATGAATGTCAGAGCTCTTACTAAACAGGTCCATAGTGCCTCCTACCAAACAAATCTACTGTTCCAGGTCATTCCTGATATCCTCTATCAAGCGGAAATAAGTATTCTTGAATCGTTCTGGCACGCCATCATAACTTCTGAGAGCTGTCTCAGCTCGATTTAAATATCGTACTGCAGAATCCCCACTTGCCGATTTTGCTGCTTCGATATATGCCTCAACCTCGCTTCGTAATTCCTCTATACTAATTGAACGCATACAACCTCCACTATATAAAACATATCCCAACGCTTATTTCATCTGCTGCTCAATCTTCTCAATGAGAGTAATGTCCGCCGGAAGCCACTTAACACTATACAAGGTATCCTTTGACAGCCATCTGGCGTCTTCTGCTTCCAGTAGTTTTAGCTCTCCGTCGACCACCTCGCACCAGAAGCACTCCATTGAAAGGTGAAACGTCGGATAGTCATACTCAATGGTTCCGATCAGGTCACCTACAGTAATCTTCGTATCGAGCTCTTCCTGTATTTCTCTTACAAGGGCCTGTTGATGAGTCTCACCAGCTTCGATCTTTCCTCCAGGGAACTCCCACTGTCCCTTAAATTCACCATAACCTCTGGCCGTAGCAAATATAGATTTCTTCTCTCGAATCGAATCACATATCACCGCTGCGACAACTTTAACTGTTTTCATCTATTATCTCTGTAAATCGATGACTGTCTGATGCTTACGCTTTTCCTTTATGTAAGCATCACGTGCATCAGATTCTTTCTTCCTAATTTCTTCACGCTGGAGCTTGTTTCCAACATGGTCCGGATACTTCTCCAGAGCTGCTTCAACCGTCTTTGTGATCTCACTCACACGAACTGTCTTCTTAACTTTTCTATGGGTTTCACGAATTCCGGCTGCAATTCCTGTCAACTTAGCACTTGAAGTAGTGTTTTTTAGCTGAACTAACACGCCGCGCAATTCTTGTTCTGTAAAGTTCTCTATCAGCCAAACTGGAAAATTCTCATATTGATTAAGCGCTGCAGGATACAAGTCAGACTCCTTTGGTCCGTCATAATCAGGATAATCCTTTGGTGTCAAATAATATGTACTCCAAGAACCATCTGAGGCGAGCAGTCCGTGATGAGATAATTCTTCAACTTTATACTTCTTAGCGCATTCTTCACATTCAATCACTACAGGTCCATCTTTATATCTGTTCCAGTCATCACCATAACTGGTTTGCGTTATCTTGCCCTTACCACATGGACAGGTGGCCGAGTAAGTATACATTTCTTCCCAACTCATCACTGTTCCTCCTGTACCTTTTTCTTCCCGTAGTTCTTAGGGAAGTACTCCTTCCCGAGCTGCCACATATATTTGTCTATCTCTTTCAGATTGTACTGGTCGAGGCCGTAAAATGATCTGAAATCGATAAGTGTTCCTTTGAACTTTGCGTAGTCCTTCAACTCCGGAGTCTTGAACGAAGCAAACTTATCTCGATCCCGAAAATAGCACAGCACCTTTTCCACGTAACTATCGTAAATAGGATAATCCAGTGGACGGTGATGGCTGCAATACTTCGTTGCGAAGGAATAGAAGTTCTTCTCAACTCCGTTGATAGTAACCTTTTGAATATCTGAGACCAGTGCTACATCACCAGTCATAAGCCTATCATCAATGTTCAACGATAAGATATGCTTTGCCACCGGATATACAGAGAAGATATTTGTACTGTAAAAGTCATTCAGTGCTGCAACCTTTAAAAGGATATCAGACATATCCGAGTTCTCGGGACAAAGCGTAAAGAAGAGCTTATCCAGTGCATCTTCCTGAAGATGATAGTTTTCCAACTCATCCCAAGCGCGAAGATAATGCTCAACCTGCTCAGAAGAAGGATGTGGCACATTTGTTTTTTCTCTCTTAGCCATATAATCACCTTACTTCTTCGGGTTAATCTTTCCACCAGTAACAACAACGACAGCAACACTTGCTACAGTCGCTGCTCCAGCGCCGATACCTCTCAGAACATTTTTAGCTGTCTGAGCATGCTTGTTTCGGCATGCTTCACAGTACCTATGCTTATAGCCAGCAGGGAGTACCTTCTGACACTTCTTGTTCTTACAAACTCTTACATCAGATTCCTTCTTCATTTTTTCTTCCTCCGGCTTCTCTTTGGTTCTAATAATTTTGTATCTGGTACACTCGGAAGTGCTTTTATCTTTTCACTAATATCAGGCAGAGTCTTTGACCAGTAATTCTCAGGAGCAGGATCAATCAAATCCAGCCGCTGAACTAATCCTGGCACTGAGGTGTATGTATCTTCGATAAAGCCTGCATAATATGTAAGACTCTTTCTTGCCGCCTCGTGCTCTCCGAGTTCCTGATACGCCATAGCTTCTGCAAAAGAAACCATATTCACGGCGCAGAGGCTCTCTCGGATTTCACTCATCCTACCGTTGATCTTTTCTGGTTTTGCACCAGAGAGTATCTTTTGTATAAAGTTTTCAGGCTGTTCTTTGATAAATTCTACATTACTTTTCTGGCTCAACATTAGAAGATTCCTACTGTCCTCGGCTGCTGCAGCCAACTGCATAAGCGCCATCGCCTTCAATTCAGAATTCTTTATTTCCATTGCCTGCAGTAACTTCTGCTGACAACTATATGCCGTTGCCAATCGATCGTACTCTTGACCCATTCGCACTTCCTCGACTGCAAGCTGCACCGCCTGTATCTCCTCCGCAATCTGCGCCATTTGCATTTGAGTAGAAAAACTCGTCATTGCCTGTGTCATCTCGGGAGCCATCTGTACGGATTTCAAAGGAATCGTTGTAACGATTTTCTTTGTCTCCGGATTAATAAGATTCGCCATCAGGGAACCATCTTTTTTGGTCATCAGCTTAAGAGCGCCTTTAGCAATCTGCTGCTTCTGTTCATCAGTAAGAACAGCCTGCAACGTCACATCCGGCACTGCGGCCTTTACTGCGTTAATAAAAGCTGGCGCAGTATATAATGCCTTCTCTATCTTTGAGAAAGCTGTCTTTGCACCTTTTAGTAGAGGCTTAGCCACTTCAGGCACCTGCCCGAAATGCTCTGTCAGTTCTTCTCTATATTCAGATGCATCGATTATTTCCACATCTTCAGGTGGAATGATGATTGTTTCTTCGTCCATATCAAATAATCCTTTCGCGATATTTCTATAATGGAGTCTGTAATTTTCGCGAGACTATCTCTTAACGTAGGTCAGCTCGATATCGTACCCGAGCTTTTCCATCATCTTTACAAAGGTACTGTTTATGATCTTTTCAGGACTCTTAATGAGTCTGTTCACATATGATGGAGAGGTTCCTGCCTTTTCGGCGAGCTCCGCCTGCGTAGTCTGTTCTTCCACGCATTTTACCTTTACATCTATTTCGATATTGTTCTTTAACATCCCTTTGATACCTCACTTGAGTTCAATACAGTTTCACTGTCAGTACAATTTATTGTATCACAGAACCGTGTGGATTTCATCAAGAAATTGTTAACGGATCAAAAAAAGCGCCCCCGAAGGAGCGCTGGAAAGTAATAACCTTATGCATCGACCTCAACTTCCAGGCCAGATTTAAATTCAACGATTAGCTTCTCATCGCAAACTGTGATCTTCTCAATGAGTCTTCGTACCAGTGCATCGGAATATTCAGTAACCGCTTCAATCTGCCCTTCAAGGAAGGAAGCCAAGTCTTCAATACGATCTTGTACATCCTTTCGCATGGCCGCTTCCGTTAAGATGGTCTGCCGCTTCTCTCGGAGTGTCATAATTGCATCACCGATCTCATCAATCTTATTTTGGTCCTTGCCGGCATCCAGGAGCTCCGTCTGTTTCTTCTTTATCTCAGCATCGATTTCATCGAGCTTGACATCTGTATCTTCCTGAAGAACTGACCTAATGTTCTCACGTAGTTCCGGCAAGATAGCATCCTTTCTTGACCAGGCATCGTTTACTGCAGTAACAACTGCGGCCTGCAAAACCTCTTCATGAATCGTTCGTGCCGGGCAGTCAATCCCGCTGCTCTTTTTAAGAACTCTACTTACACATCGCCAGACGGTTGATTTGCACCCGCGGTTATTCCATTTGATTCTCCTGTAAATATCTCCGCAGTGCCCGCAGAACACAATACTCGATAAAGCATAACGCGAGCTGTAGATACGTTTCTTTCCATCAGTCAGGATATTTGCTCGCCTTGCAATCTCGGCCTGCACCCGGAGGAATACATCCTTGTCGATGATCGCCTCGTGGCTGCCTTCCACATAATACTTCGGAGCGATGCCGTTGTTATTTACTCGTTTCTTTTCCAGTGTGTTTACCGTATATGTCTTTTGTAAAAGTGCATCGCCGATGTAATATAATAAATATGCGACCATTTATTATCGCTTCATTGACAAAGTCGGTGACCAGGACGGCGAAGCGTTGAAAGCTCCCAAGATACGAAGAAACAGGTCAATCAATATTGATGGGGATATCGGCGAAGTATTATTTATTACGAAATAGTACATGTTTGCACTTTTTCTCGGAATAGAATAGGATTACCACTTGACTTGAAAATTGCAGTTTGGGTATAATATATTCCGAGAAAAGGTGTTTACGCACCTGTACTCGGAACGGAGGACTCTTATGGAAATCAAGCGAGATGTGTATCTGAAAAAATTGATTCGCAAGAAGAAAAATGGTCTAATTAAAGTGGTGACCGGTGTACGCCGGTGTGGAAAATCCTATCTGCTCTTTCATTTGTTTCATAATTATTTGCTGGAAGAAGGCGTTCCGGAAGACCACATGATTGAAGTTGCTCTGGATGACCGTAGAAACAAAGCACTCCGCGATCCGGATGCCATGCTCCAGTATATAGAGGAACGGATGCAAGATAAAGGCGATTACTACATCATTCTTGATGAAGTGCAGTATATGGACGAATTTGAGGATGTGTTGAACAGCCTGCTGCACATTCCTAACGCAGATGTCTATGTCACCGGCAGTAATTCTAAATTTCTTTCTTCGGATGTCATTACAGAGTTCCGTGGCCGTGGCGATGAGATCCGTGTATATCCGCTCTGTTTCCGGGAATATGCTTCTGTTTATCCGGGAACGCTGGACGAGGCTTGGGACGATTATGTAGTATATGGGGGGATGCCGCTGACTCTCTCCATGGAAGCGCCGGAAGATAAAGCGGAATATCTAACAACACTGTTTCAAAAAGTCTATTTTTCGGATATCGTGGAGCGGCACAAAGTACGCAATAAGGACGAATTGGAAGAACTGGTGGATGTTCTTGCCTCTTCTACCGGCAGTTATACCAGCCTGAACAAATTGACGAAGACATTTAAAAGCATCAAGAATAAGCTGCTCAGCGACAAGACGATAAAAAACTATATTGACTATCTGATAGATTCCTTTCTTATCAGTAAAGCGATGCGCTTTGATATCAAGGGGAAAAAGTATATTGGTTCTCCGGCAAAATATTATTTTGAGGATGTGGGCCTTCGGAACGCCCGCTTGGGATTCCGGCAAGTGGAGGAAAATCATCTTATGGAGAACATCATCTACAACGAACTTCGGATTCGAGGTTACCATGTAGATGTGGGCGTAGTTGAACATTACAGCACCAACAGAGCAGGAAAGCGGGAAAAAAAGCAGTTGGAAGTTGATTTTGTTGCCACTATGGGAAGTGAAAAATACTACATTCAGTCTGCATTTGCCATGCCGACCTCCGATAAGATCGCTCAGGAACAGCGCGGTTTACTCAGTATCCCCGACTCCTTTAGGAAAATCATTGTAGTAGGCGGCAACCAGAAAGTCCGCCGGGATGAAAACGGGATCGCAACGATAGGACTACGAAATTTTTTGCTGGATGAGGATAGTCTGAGGCTGTGAACCAAAATTTGAGAGGATATCTCGTTTCGGTAAGTGGTGCGCATTAAACAGAAGCGTCGGTGTACTAAGGGACAACATGGTCCCTTATGCACCGGCGCTATTCTTAAATGGATAGAGGTATCACGTCCTCGGATCTCTCCTTTTTCTCACGCAGGCCTTCTGCCTCCATCTTTTCCTGTCTCTTCCGCCTTTCCAGCTCCTTTTCTTTCACGCAGTCTTCATCGATCTCATAGACGCTCGTTTCCTCGATCACAAGACGGCCCATGCAGTATCACTCCCCGTTTTCTTTTGTCCCTTTTATTATATTCATAGGAGGCCGTTTTGCACATATACTGTAGGGAATGGGAGGAGACTGTATGAACCTGGGAAACGACGGCTATAAGATACTTCACGATGTGCAGAGAAAGTGCAATGAGCTGAACCGGAAAATCGACTCCATCATACGGATTATGGAAATGCTGACCACCTATCTCCAGTATTCCAGCCTGATGTCGGAATTCCAGTCCGCCCAGGGAACAGACGCCCCGCCGCCGGATTTTCAAACGCACAGCGGCTCTGGCGTCTTTTCACAGTCTCCACAGGAAGGGAGTGACGCCATGAATCAGAATGATTTTCAGAGAATCCTAAACGCTGCCAGGCAGTCGGATCATCCGATGACGGAAGACGAATTCAACCAGCTTTTCGAGGCCCTCAAGCAGGGGAAGTCCGCGGAGGAGGCAGCCCGCATGGAGCAGATGGTGCAGCTGGCAAGAAGCTTCCTAAAGTAAGGCGATCCGGCCCTTCCCGCCGGAAACGCGCTTTCGCTCCCCTCGGACGCAGCGGATACATAAGACGCCCGGTGAAAAGCGTCCCGGCCGTCTAAGTACCGGCGTCCTCAGAGGGTTTCCGCACAGGAAGGGCCGGCTCTTCGTATTGTCTCCTGCCCCGTCAGTTCGCTGCAGCAAATAGTAACGCAGGGTGTCTGACTCCGGCTATTCTTTCGCGTTCCGGTTGATATACCTGGTCTTTACCTTGGAGTACATGATCTTCTGGCTCCGGTACAGGCCGTAATAACCGGACTGCATATAGCTGACCGCGATGGCCAGGAAGAAGAAGGGCGCGCCCTCGAAGCCGAACATCTCCAGGCTGATGAGCAGGGAGGAAATGGGGCTGTTGGTGACGCCGCAGAATACCGCCGCCATGCCGCAAGCCGCCGCAAGGGAAGGCGAGATGTGAAGCAGCTGGCCAAAGACGCAGCCGAAGGTAGCTCCCACAAAGAAGGAGGGCACAATCTCCCCGCCCTTGAACCCCCCGGACAGGGTCACTGCCGTGAACAGGATTTTCAAAAGGAAGGCTCCCCAGAAGGCCTTTCCTTCCACTACTGCCTGCTCTACAATCTGCATGCCTGTTCCCAAATAGTCCGTGGTTCCAAGGAGCAGCGTTAAGATAATCAGCAGGCAGCCGGAAACGGCCGCCCGCAGGTAAGCATTCTGAAATTTTTCTGCGAACAGTTCTTCTGTCTTATGGAGCGCCACGCAGAACAGGATGCTGACCGCCGCGCAGCAAAGGCCGAGAAGCAGGATTTTCCCGCCGTTCAGGAGATTGAATTCCGGCAGGGACGCCAGGGCAAAGCGCTCCCCGGTAAGACCAAAGCTGTAGGCTACAGAATACGCCACATAGGAAGCCACTACGCAGGGGACCAGGGCCGCGTAGTGCATGATTCCGACGCTGACTACCTCCATGGAAAAGACGGCAGCCGCCATGGGCGTGCCGAACAGGGCGGAAAAGGCCGCGCTCATACCGCACATAATCATGACGCGCCTGTCGTTGTCGTCGATCCGGAGCGTCTTTCCAATGAAGTTTCCGATGCTTCCGCCAAGCTGCAGGGCGGCTCCCTCGCGTCCAGCGGAACCGCCGAAAAGGTGGGTCAGAATCGTAGCAGTGAAAATAAGGGGGGCTGTCTTAAGGGGAATCTCCCGCTCTGCGTGAATGGCGTCCAGCACCATATTCGTACTGCTTCTCTCCTGCTTTCTCTCCCAGTGATACATCCAGACGATCGCCACGCCTGCCAGAGGGAGGCCCAGAATCAGCCAGAAATGCTCTGTCCGGAAAGCCGTGGCCAGCTCCACTCCCTTGCCGAAGGCCGTTCCCACAAGCCCCAGCACGATGCCTGTCAGAGCCGCGAAGACAAGCCAGCGCGCCAGCATCAGCAGGCGGTTCCAGACAGCTTCCTGGAATTTTTCCTCCAGCCACTCTATACTGCTTTCGGCCTTATCTTCTATTTTATTTTCTGTATTTTTCTCATTCATCACACAATTCCCCGTTTATCTGATTTCCGAAGCCTCCTGTATCAGCTTTGTTTCCACAGCAGTTGATTTTTTTCAAATACCGCGTTCAGTCTTCCTGTGTCTTTCAGCCAGGCCAGGTAAGAGCGCACCGTGCTTCCCACCAGGACATACTGCTCGAAATTCATGACAAGGCCATATTCTGTGAACAGGCGCTGCAGAATCGTCTCGAAACCAAGCGGCGCCTGACAGAGATCCACGATTTTTTCGGCGATTTCGTGAACGGTATCAATATTGTACTGGGCAAGCTCCGTGATATCCTCCGCCGCTTCCGCATGGGCCGGCACAAAGATTCTGGCTTTCAGCGTCTTTACCATTTCCAGGGTATCCAGGTAAGCTCCCACGTCGTAGATAAAGCCAATCCGGTATTTCTCAAGCGTCTCCCGGCTGGAGAGGCAGTCCGCCAGATACACCGTATCGTCCGGCGTCCGAAAGCCTGCCATATCAAAGAAATGGCCGGGCAGAGGAATCAACGAAAACCCCTCCGGAAGTGCCTCCGCCGTCAGGGCTTCCGCGCTACTTTCCTGGGCCAGAAGGAATTTATGTCTCAAATCTTTGCAGGGATAGCCGCCGTACAGAAAGGCCGGCTCCAGGATGGGATAGCTTGTAAAAGCGCACTCGATTCCCGGGGCGAAGATACGGCAGCCTGTCTGGGCCTGCAGATATTTGTTTCCGCCGATGTGATCCGCGTTGGAATGGGTATTGTAAATGGCCTTCAGCTTCCAGCCCCTCTCGTCCAGAAGCTTCCGCACCCTCCTGCCCGCGTCCTTGTCGTTCCCGCTGTCGATCAGGCAGACCTCTGTGTCGTTCAGCCGGACCAGCCCGATCTTCGCCGGGCTCTGGATATAATAATCGTGCTCTGAAATCTGAATCAATTCGTACATAACGTTTCTCCTCCCTACTTTTTTTATCATATCACATCTGCTTTCAAAATTCGAATCTATTTCGGGAAAAAAGATAAAAAAGATTTTTTCCCGGCAAAAGGGCTGCCGTACTGACTACGGCAGCCCTCTTTATCATGCTTTTCGTTTCAGTTTAATCCCATCCCTGAACGCTTCGCCAACACGTTCGGTTACTTTATAATAGCCATGCGTATAGGGATCAAATGCTATGGCATTTACCAGTGACATATCAATCCTTCCGTCTGCCACAATCTTCTCGTCCGCCGTGATATTTACCACCTTTCCAATCACGCCACAGCCATATTCCCCGTCCTGATACTCAATAAACCGACATTCCAGGCAGATAGGAAATTCATTTATAACGGGTGCGTCTACTATCTCCGCCTTGCTGGCAGTCAGGCCGCTGACGGAAAGCTTATCCGGTACATGATTGCCGGATTCGACTCCAAAATAATCTGCCTCCTCCACATGAGCTGCATCTGCGATGCTGACTGTAAACGCGCCCCTTGCCTTAATATTTTTTACTGTCTTATGGCTCTCAGTCAAATTGAGTGCAACCACATCTCTTGCCTGCATCGTCCCCCATGCAGCATTCATCACATTAACGCTTCCATCCTCGTTGTAGGTCGCGATCATTAAAACTGGCATCGGGAAAATACCTTCCGTAATATTCAGTTTTACTCTCATAGGAACCTCCTTATAAAATGAATTGACAGGAATCCACATCCTGCATATAATTATATGCGATCAGTTTATTAATTCAAGTACTATCTATAAGGTAAGGTACTATCTATAAGGAAAGCAGAATGATACGAAAATATATCGAAAACGCAAATTTTGAAGATACAGGATTCCACTATACCCTGTCGCTTATCTCCGGCAAGCATAAGATGGTGATTTTGTACTGTCTGATGGAATTTCAGGTTGTGCGTTTCAATGAATTGAAACGGTATCTGAAAAATGTCTCAGATAAAACGCTCAGCCTCAATCTGAAGGAGTTGGAAGCGGATCGTCTAATTCTCAGAAAAGAATATCCACAGATCCCGCCAAAGGTAGAATACAGCCTTAGTGACCGGGGAAAATCTTTGATGGCCGTCCTGGATCAATTATGTGTCTGGGGAGAAGAGAACAGGCCAGACGTATAGGCATTTCCTCCCGTTTCGATTGAATTTCACTCATAGGAAAAGGCGCAGACCGTCTCTTCGTCTGCACCTTTTCTAAAAGTCCTATTTTTTATTTTACTACAAAGTTCAGGATTCTTCCGGGCACGTAAACCTCTTTTACGATGGTTCCCTTCAGCCACTCCGGCACAGCGGCCTTTCCTGCCGCCAGAGCCTCCTCCTTGGAAATGCTCGTGGAGAGCCGCACCGTGCCTCTTACTTTGCCGTTGACCTGGACAGCGATCTCGATCTCGTCGTCCTTCATGGCCTCCTCGTCCGCATCCGGCCAGCCGTGGGCGAATACCGTCTCGCTGTGGCCCAGCTGCTCCCAGAGTTCCTCCGCGATATGGGGCGCAAAGGGCGCCAACAGAGTCACCGCTGTCTCCAGGGTCTCCCTGTCGATGCCGTCCTGACGCTTCGCCAGATCGATCATCTTGTTGTTGTACTCCATGAAGCCGGAGATCACTGTGTTCAGGCTGAAGCTGTTCAGACGGGTGGTGATATCGTACACCAGCTTATGGCGCAGCTTCACGCTCTCCGGAGTTTCTTTTGTTCCCTTGTCCTTGTTGTCCAGAACCAGGTTCCAGAAGCGCTTCAGGAAACGGGATACGCCGTCGATTCCCCGGTCGTCCCACTCGGCGTCCAGCTCGGGCGGCCCCACGAAAAGCTCATACATTCTCAAGGAATCACAGCCGTAATCGCGGATCAGATCGTCCGGGGAAACCACGTTTCCTTTGGACTTGCTCATCTTGATGCCGTTCTTTCCGGTGATCATGCCCTGGTTGAAGAGCTTCGTGAAGGGCTCGTCAAAGTCAATCACGCCGATATCATGCAGGAACTTCGTGTAGAACCGGGAGTACAGAAGGTGCAGCACCGCGTGCTCCACGCCGCCGATGTACATGTCTACCGGCAGGTACTTGTCGGCCTTCTCACGGCTCACCAGCTCCTCATCGTTGTGGTTGTCCACGTAGCGCAGGAAATACCAGGAGGAACCTGCCCACTGGGGCATGGTGTTCGTCTCTCTCTTGGCCGGAGCGCCGCAGACCGGGCAGGTGGTGTTTACCCAGCTGTCGATGGCTGCCAGCGGGGACTCGCCGGTACCCGTAGGCTGATAGCTTTCCACCTCCGGAAGCTCCAGCGGAAGCTGATCTTCCGGCACCGGCACATTGCCGCAGTGGGGGCAGTGGATGATCGGAATCGGCTCGCCCCAGTAGCGCTGGCGGGAAAATACCCAGTCGCGCAGCTTGTAGTTCACCGTCTTCTTGCCCACGCCCATCTTTTCGATGATATGGGGGGCTTCCTTCTTCAGCACTGCGGACTCCATGCCGTTCCAGTCTCCGGAGTTGATCATGGTGCCGCTGGCCTCTGTGTAGGCCTCAGTCATATTTTCGATTTCTTTTCCGTCTTTTGCGATAACCTGGATGATCGGAATGTCAAATTTCTTCGCGAACTCAAAGTCGCGGTCGTCATGGGCCGGCACGCACATGATGGCTCCCGTGCCGTAATCCGCCAGTACATAGTCTGACAGCCAGATGGGAAGCTTCGCGCCGTTCATGGGATTGATGGCGTAGCTGCCTGTGAAGACGCCGGTCTTCTCCTTATCCTGCACACGGTCCACGTTGGAACGCATGGAGGATTTGAAGATGTAATCCTCTACGGCTGCTCTCGTCTCGTCCGTAGCCAGCTCCTTCGCCAGGGCGTGCTCCGGCGCGAGTACCATAAAGGTGGCGCCGTACAGGGTATCCGGCCGGGTGGTGTAGACGGTAATCTTATCCTCGCGTCCCTCTACCTGGAAATCCACCTCCGCGCCGTAGGACTTGCCGATCCAGTCGGTCTGCATCTTCTTGACCTTCTCCGGCCAGTCCAGCTTGTCCAGATCGTTCAGCAGGCGGTCTGCGTATGCCGTGATCTTCAGCATCCACTGGCGCAGGTTCTTCTTGGTCACCGGGGTGCCGCAGCGCTCGCAGACGCCGTTTACGACCTCCTCGTTGGCCAGGCCCGTCTTACAGGAGGGGCACCAGTTGATGGGGAACTCCTTCTCGTAGGCAAGACCTTTTTTAAACATCTGCACAAAAATCCACTGGGTCCACTTGTAGAACTTCGGATCGGTCGTATTGACCTCCATATCCCAGTCGTAAAGGGCCGCGATGTCGTTGATCTGCTTCTTGATGTTTTTGATATTCTCCGCCGTGGATACAGCCGGATGGATGCCCATCTTGATGGCGTAGTTCTCGGCTGGAAGGCCGAAAGCGTCCCAGCCCATGGGGTGAATAATATAGTGGCCCTGCATCAGCTTGTAGCGGCTCCACACATCGCTGATCACATAGCCTCTCCAGTGTCCCACATGAAGTCCGTTGCCGGACGGATAGGGGAACATATCCAAGCAATAATATTTCGGCTTTTTGCCGTCATTGACGTTCACGGGATGCTCTTCCCATTTCTTACGCCATTTCTCTTCCACCGCGCGGTGGTTAAAGGGTACTGCCATTTTCATTCCACTCCTCTTATTTTCGCCTGAACGGCTGCGGACGCATACCGGATCAGGCGGACTGTCACTGCATTTTATCTTAACCATACAGAAGAAATTTGTCAATACCGTTTGCATCCTATGCAGCAGGCAAAAAAATTCGGCAAAAAAATTCCTCCTTCTGCCTCATTCTCTCTACAATGAACGCAGCGGAGGAATTTTCTTTCTCATAAAAGGGAATTTACAAAAATCATCTGTTCTTTTGACTGTTCCAAAATATCTGTTATTTCACTGTCTTCTAAAGGCGCCTGGCGCATTACAATCTCCATAACAAGCGGAAGATTGATGCCCGTAATTACTTTCATATTGTATTTTTTCATCTGGCCGCTTACAACCTGGTTAATACTTCCTGAAAACACATCTGTAAACACTATCACCTGCTCATGCGCGTCAAAGGAATCTATGAGATTTCGCAGTTCCTCACCAAAGTCCCTCCCCTCCACATACGCATTAATAGCATATACATTTTCCTGTTTTCCAAGAATCATTTCAATTGTATTTTTTATCCCAGACGCCATTTGCCCATGGCTTGCACAAATATACTTCATACGCTTCCCTGATTAATGTGAACATTTAAATTTTCATAACCGTCTTCATTGGCAGATGTAATTACGCTCAGGCCAAGATCCTCAGAAAGTAAATATGCCAGAACCTCAAAGGGCAGAATATATTCCATAGCAGAAAAATATGGCACATCTTCCAAGGTAACCCCCAGTGCGTTTTCAAAGTCCTTGGCATTTTCACAGCTGCACAAAACAATCGTCCTTCCACTGTGCTGTCTGCACCAGCCATACAATTCCTGCATCCTTACGTATGCCCTGTTTTCAGGCATTAACATAAAGATGACGCTATTCCTTTTTACTTCTGTGGTTCCGCTGTGCATAAATTCTTCGCTCTCATATACAAGCCTTGATTTATGAGTGGTCTCTGCTATCTTTAACCCGCCCTCCAGAGCCGCGCCGACATATTCACCGTTCGCGATATACCGGATAACGTCGGCGTCCAAAAGCAGTTTCTTGTTCTGATTGTACCATTGAAACGTTTTGGGGACAATATGATACATACTGCAGCTAACTTTTTTCAGGCAATCCAGCAGGACTCCGTACCGTTCCGCACTTATCCGTCCGCTTGCTTTTCCATATTCCAAAAAGCATAGATAAATACAGACCATACTCGCAAAATGTCCTCGTGTTTCAATATAGCTTTTTTCTTTCCCACTGCGCTTATCTATCGCCACCGTACTTTGCAGCGCCAAAGGAGACTGAAGATCATACGTTACCGTAACTACCGCGATTTCCTCCTCCTGACAGATTTCCGCCATTTTAATCGGTCCAGGCGTCGTTCCTGAATGAGCCGGACAGATCATGCACAGCTGTGACGGCTTATAGATTCCATTGACATTAAACCTTTCATTCAAGACAAATTCGTATGGATTTGTTACCTGAACTTCCATCTGAAAGCAATCTTCGATGAAAGGTTTTAATATCATTCCTATATAGATACCTGACGCCTGGCCGCTGAAATATATTTTTTTAATATCACGGCTCAGAAAAAGCTTCACAAATTCCTCTGTTATATCTTTTTTTTGTAGGATCAGTGAATTTACCACACGCGGGATGTCCTCCAAACATTTTAGCAGCGCTTCATTCTCTTTCATCAAATTATCCCCAGGCTTCCCAACAGAACTCCTGCTATAATAACAGTTACCATGAGTACCGTAGCGCTTACATTTTTCTTTCTCATCAGCCACGCCAGTGTCAAAGTCAGAATTAACGGCAGCACATTTGGACATATTTCATCAAATATCTGCTGCACCGCGAACGATGTCTCTCCGTAATTGATCGAAAGCGGTGTTGACAGCGCCACATATGCTGACGTAAGCGTTCCCAGTACGGTGATGCCAACCATCAGAGCTACATCCGTAATCTTTTTCATCAGTCCTGAACCGATAACTTTTTCGATAAAATTTCCGCCTATCTTATATCCGTAAAAAATACCAAAATAATGGGAAATATAATTTGGCACGTTAAAAATAAGGCAGTATAAAAGAAGTCCCAGAGGATTTCCCGCCATGCATAAGGACGCTCCCACAGAAGCCGCAATTACCCTAAAGCCACCTGTAAAGAATAACGAATCACCAATTACCGACATAGGACCCATAAGCCCGGTTTTTACCGCATTTACTGTTTCCCCCATCGTATTGTTATTCTTTGCATTTTCAACTTCCAGGGCAGCTGTGATTCCCACGATCCACGGTTCAATCTGCGGCGTAGCGTTATAGAAGGCCATATGCCTTTTCAGCGCTTCCCGCATTCCCTCTTTGTCATTCGCATAGGCCTTCTTTAAAATAGGCGTGAGAGCGAAGACGTAGTATGTATTGTGCATTCTTTCACTGTTATATGCCGTCTCTACTGGAATAGATCTCCAAAACAATTTTCGTAAATCTTTTTTCGTAATGTCAACACTCTTCATTTCAGTCATCATCTTCCACCTCCAGCCTGTCTTCTTTCAAATACATAATAAGCATTGCCGCGCTAAGAGAGAGAATCGTTACAGCCATGACATTTAACTCAAGATACACACTCACGGCAAAACCGATAAAAAACAGAGGGACAAACCTTTTATCCCATAAAATATTCAGAAGCATGGCAAAACCGACTGCCGGAAGCAAATCACTTGCCTTTCCCAGGCCATCCATAATATTTTCCGGTATTGCGTTTACAATAGACGATATCAAATCATTGCCAAAGTACACGCCTATGACAACGATAGACGTACAGAGAACCAACCCTATGATACTGAAAGAAATGTGCCACCTGTTTATCCGGTCAATATCCCCTTCTTCCGCGTATTTGTCACACCTGTGCATAAAATAACTGCCCACAGTGAAAAGCAGTGTGGAAAGATAAGCCCCAAGCAGAGCCGTAGGCAGGCCGATTCCAATAGCCACTTCAAAGGAGTTTCCAGTCGTGATTGCAAAGTATGTCCCAAAAATTGCACCCATCGTTTCCTCTGCGGTGACCATTCCCGCATACGGGAGGAGCCCCATCCATGCAAGCTCCATGGTTCCCCCTATCACCAGTCCCGTTTTGAAATCTCCTAAAACCAGTCCAGTCAGAGCGCAGATAATAATTGGCCGATGCATATAAGAACACAGAGCATTATAATTTATCCACCCAAAAACATATACCAACCCCAACAGCAAAGCAGTCTGCATAATATCCCCTCCTCTTTACAGATAATTTTTAACCGGAACCTTTCTGTCGTCAGGTGTGACGTAGGACAGAAGATTCACTTTTAATTCTGCCAGCTTTTTTAAGTATTCCTCATCCTCTTCCGAAAAGAACAGGGACGGACTGGCCATCCTTTTTCCTTCTCCTCCTTTGAGCAAAGCCACATTGATGTCATCCAGCCCTTCCACTTTCTCGCGTATCCGGTATGCGTCCTTTGGGGAATCCACCAAAAGCTCAATATTCCTGGATTTAGCTTTATCTGACATCAGATACTGGGCTGCATCGTCGACCGGACAAATTTTCAGCTTGATGCCTGCTGGCGTGCTCATTTTCATGAGGCTGATTCTCATGGAATCCTTAGAAACATTGTCATTCGCAATAACAATCATGTCACACCCCATTTTTTTTGGCCAAACCTGCGCTGTCTGAAAATGCAGCAGCCGGAAATCGATCCTGAAAATACTTACCATAATTTTTCACCTCCTATCACATATGGAATATCATTACCTGTTCTAAATCTCATCTTTTATCAAGGCCGCCGCATCCTGATCCAAAATGACAGTGACATCCGGATGCAGCTGAAAAACAGAAACCGGGAAGTCGTATGTGATCGGTTCAAAAAATGCTCTCTTTGCCACTTCTGCTTTATGCCGCCCCGAAAGAATAAATACAATTTTTTTAGCATTCATGATCGTTCTAGGGCCCATGGTAATATAATGTTCCGGAATCCTTGTTTCATCTTCAGATGCTAAATCTGTATGAAGAATCTCCAGCATCAATTCTTCCACATCTTTTGTAGCATGTCTGTCAATCAGATGGACGCCTTCATTCCAGTTTTTAAATGTATGGGGCTGATTTCCGCAAAAATGGCCATTCGTGCCTATCCCCATAATAACCATATCAAGGCCGCCTTCCTCCTTTAGTTTTTCATCAAAATCTCTCCAGTTATCTTCCGTCAGGTTATGGATACGTCCTTCTGGAATCTTGGCCCGGTTAAAATAATATTTGTCTAATTCCTGCCGGCAGACTCCTGTCTGGGCATCCCGATACCAAAACTCATCAAATATGTAGTAATGGACATTGTCAAAACATTTCTTGTCCTTTACAAACTCCCCAAGCATTGCATATCCCTTTTCTGGAGTCGTGCCTGTCGTTACAGCAATGTTGATCCTGCTCCTATCCGCATACATTTGCATGAGCATCTGCTGCTTGAACGCTTCACTTAACTCGTCCAGATTTCTGGTTAAAACAAATTTCATACCGCTGCCTCCAATTCCGTTTTTATTTGTATTTATTATATCTGTTTTTAACCTGTAATTTTGTTTGTTAATTTTTTTAAGCTGTTTACAGCCACATATTAACGCTTTTTGAAATTCCAGTTTTAATGTTTATCACAGTGTTAACGTTCATCAACATATCGTTTCTATTTCTATTCTTTTATATATATAACTGTTCATTTCCATTTTTTTCTGCTATTAAATATACAATTTACAAATGTACAGTTATTTTTTATAATAATTATGGTTTGAAATTGCGGGAAGGAGGATAAACTGGCGTTTTACAAAAGGGAAGCCATACCAGTTTTCAGAATATATGAAAAACAATACAAAAGAGCAGGTCCACAGCTTAATCTGCAAATATACGATTCAATTTTCTACCACCAAAGCTCTGCTCGGCAGTGCCATACGCATTGCCGAAGAAGTTTACGCTTCGCGTTCCTTGGTCAGCCTGTATCTGAATGAATTGTTTAAAGAAGGGCTGTTAATTAAAATTAATACCCGCCCCGTGTACTATCTTGACAAAAAAACTCTCTCCAAAATATTTAACATCTACATACCAGATTCCACGTTTGATTTTCTGGATGATCTGACGGACTTAATCGATGAAAGGCTGCTGGATCAGGGAAGCTTTATTCAAGCAGTGGGGCACAATGGTTCTTTAAGCTACTGTATCCATCAGATGCAGTCTGCTGTAAAATACCCCGTAAATGCTCTTCCTATCCTTCTTTTAGGAAACCACGGATGCGGAAAAAGCTTCCTTGCCGGTCTTCTCGCCCAGTTTTGTGTTGACGAAGGCCTGACAGATAAAGGCCAGATTATCTTTTTTTCTTCGGTTTATGATCAAAAACTATCCGTTTTTGAGAGTCTTTTCGGATACCAAAACCGCACAAACCAGACGTGGGTTCCCGGACTTATTGAACAGTGTGCCAACGGCCTGTTAATCCTAAAAGACATACAGAATTACGACAAAGTAACCTTATCTTTTTTATCCGAATATTTCAAAAATGGTTTCTATACCATAGGTCCTAAGCGCGAAAAACATTTATCATCCGTCAGAATTTTGATGACTGCCGCACCGGACAAAATGATAAGTTCCTCACTTGCAAAGGAGCTTCCCGTCGTATGCCGAATTCCGGATTTTCACGAAAGGCCTATCGCGGAAAGAGAACAGATCATCAGCAGATTATTTTTGGCGGAGCAAAAAAAGATCTGTAAAAAAATCTATTTGTCCAAAGCTGTGTTTCATTCTCTGGTCAGCCATAAATACTCTTCAAATTTTAAAGAGCTCCAGGCCATTATCAAATCGCTGTGCGTGGCCTCCTATCAGGCGGATGGCGACAGCATTTCTATACAGGCCTGGCAGCTTCCAGATACACTTTTATCTTTTTCTTCCGATCAACAAGAGGCTTGCAGTGACGCCCTAATATCCGTCGATGAACTCAGGTCTGAATATTATCCTGATTCCGTATATGTGTATTTTGATCTGCTTCTTTCTTTATACGACAGATTAAAAGAAGGCAGCAGCGCTTTATTTATAAACGAGTGCAAAGATCGTCTGAACGATTACTACGACTATCTGGCTGCAAATCGTAATGGAATTAACAGCCGGGCCTCTGCATATGAGAAGGTTCTGAATTCAATAGCTGATGAATTTTTTAATCAATATCAAATTCTGCTCCCAGCTTCCTGTATCTGTGTCTTGTCCCAGATAGCCTATTGTCTTGCCTATGACAACAGACAAATCAATGAATGGAACCGTCAAAATTCTGAAAAGATTCTGTCCCTAAAAACGTATTTTGAAAAAATCTGCCCCCGCTCCTATTCCTATGCGGAGCTTTTCTCCGCGCAGATAAAGGAACGGCTCAGTATTGATTTTGATATAGCAAATAAAATTTTTATTTTTTTAAATATATATTTCAGCAATCAAAAACTGAACGAATTAAACTATGACTGCATTATTTTAGCGCATGGACGCTCCACAGCTTCTTCCATCGCCGATGCAGTCAATAAAATGACGGAGACAAGAATATTCATTGGAATAGACATGCCGATAGACATATCTTTTGAAGAAACCGTAAGCAAGGTGAAGGAATGCCTGAAAAGGCTGGGAACAAACAAAGACCTCATCATACTCATTGACATGGGATCTCTGGAAGGCCTGAACAGCGCTCTGCTGGGCTTAAGTAATGTGAATATCGGAATTGTCGATAATGTGAATACCCGGCTGGCTCTGGACGTGGCCGCTAAAATCTTTGCCGGATGCAGTATGGAGGAAATTGTAAAGACAGCCGCGCAGGAAAATGTCTGCAGCTACACGCTTCACGTCATGTCCAAAAAAAGAGCCGCGATTGTGTTCACAAATGAAACTGGCGAAACAGCCACGGAACGTGTAATCCAGTTATTGAAAAAAAGCATCCCAAAAACAGTGGATATATCCATTCTCTCCTGCTCCTATGAAAACCTGCTTTTGGATAAGCAGAATGCCGTCATTTTTGAAAACTATAACGTCATTCTGCTGATTGGGCTGACAGAGATTGAGGATCTCTGCATCCCATTCATATCCTTAGAAGAAATCATCGCTTTCAGTGATTTTGATCTTCTGAAAGAGGCATTTGCACACTATATGGAGGCAGAGGAAATGGCTTCTTTCGAAAAAAACCTGATAAGGAATTTTTCGCTGGCTAACATTTTAGACAATATTACAATCCTTAACGCCTCCAAATTATATGAGCAGATGCAGCAGTCTCTGGCCATGCTTGAAAATTATTACCAAATCATAATTCCCAACAAAATTAAAGTGGGGTTATACATACATTTTTCCTGCTTGACCGAAAGACTGGTTCTGGATTCCAAAAAAGAACTCCCACCGAAAAAGGAGGCCTCTGACAACCCAGACATACGCCGTTTCATAAACGTATTTAGACTATGCTTCCAGGGGATTCAGGATTACTACAAAATTCATTTCCCGAATCATGAAATTCTGTATTTATACGAGCATTTACGCCCCTTGATGCCTCTGTAGTCACACCGCCCACTGGCTGTTGTAAAGCTCTGCATAAAAACCATTCTTTGCAAGAAGGCTTTCATGGGTGCCCTGCTCGACGATGCAGCCGTCCCGCATGACCAGGATCCGGTCTGCCTCCTTGATCGTGGAAAGGCGGTGGGCCACAATGAAGCTGGTCCGGCCCTCCATCATCTTCGCGAAGGCATTCTGGATCTTCAGCTCCGTGCGGGTGTCGATGGAGGAGGTGGCCTCGTCGAGGATGAGCATGGGCGGCAGGCAGAGCATCACCCGGGTGATGCACAAAAGCTGCTTCTGCCCCTGGGACAGGCTGCCCCCGTCCTCCGAAAGCACCGTATCGTAGCCCTCCGGCAGGCGGCGGATAAAGCTGTGGGCATGGGCGGCCTTTGCCGCCGCGATAATCTCCTCGTCCGTGGCGTCCGGTTTTCCGTAGGCGATATTTTCCCGGACGGTGGCGGATTTCAGCCAGGTCTCCTGGAGCACCATGCCGTACTGCTCCCGCAGGTTTTTCCGGGAAAGCTGCCGGATGTCGCAGCCGTCCACGGCGATAGAGCCGCTGTCCACATCGTAAAACCGCATGAGCAGATTGATGAGCGTACTCTTGCCGCAGCCGGTGGGGCCAACGATGGCGACGCGCTGCCCGGGCTCCACATGAAGGTTCAGATCCCGGATCAGTTCCCGATCCTTTGTGTAGGAGAAGGCCACATCCTCCAGGTCCACCTGTCCTTTTGCTTTCTCTATGATCGGCCCGGCTTCCGCGTCCGGCGTCATAGGCTCCTGGTCGATAAAATCAAAGACCCGGGCCGCGCAGGCCAGCGCGTTCTGAAGCTCCGTCACCACGCCGGAGATCTCGTTAAAGGGCTTGGTGTACTGGTTGGCATAGCTCAGGAAAATGGAGAGCTGGCCCACCGTCAGTCCGCCCCGGATGGCAGAAAGCGCCCCGGATACGCCCACGCCCGCATACACCAGGCTGTTCACAAAGCGGGTGGAGGGATTGGTGATGGAGGAAATGAAAATTGCCCGCAGGCTGTGATTTTCCAGCCGCTGATTGATTTCCCCGAAGCGGGAAACTGCCTCGTCCTCATAGCCGAAGGCCCTCACCACCTTCTGGTTTCCCACCATCTCGTCGATGAGGCTTGTCAGTTCTCCCCTTGTCTCCGACTGCAGCAGGAACATTTTATGGGTACTCCTGGCGATAAAGCTGGCCACCAGGAAGGAGACCGGCGTCACGCAGACCACCACCAGGGTGATTCCCACGTTGACCGAGAGCATGAAAAACAGAGTTCCCAGGATGGTCATCACTCCGGTAAAGAGCTGGGTAAAGCCCATCAAAAGGCCGTCGGAAAACTGGTCGATGTCCGCCACCAGACGGCTTACGATATCGCCCTGGGGATGGCTGTCGATGTAGCTTAAAGGCAGATCCTGCATATGGTCAAAGGCTTCCGTACGCACATCCATCACTACCTTGTAGGTCATGTGGTTGTTGCACAGATTCATGAGCCACTGGAAAAGGGAGGTGGCCCCGATGACCACGCCCAGCTGAACCAGGAGCCTTCCCAGGGCGCCAAAGTCCACCCGCCCCTCTCCGATCATATAATCGATGGCATCTCCGGTGAGCACCGGAGCGTAAAGAGTCAGGGCCACCGTGAGCACCGCAAGCAGCAGGGACGCCGCCAGATACAGGCGGTATCCCGCGATATAATGAAGAACCCGTTTTAACGTCGATTTATGCTTCATGTGCCTGTTCCTCCTCCGCTGACGCCTGTGACAGGCAGATTTCCCGGTAAATCTCGCAGCCCCGGTAAAGCTCCTCGTGGGATCCGATTCCAGCCACCTGGCCGTCGTCCAGAACGATGATTTTGTCCGCCTGCCGGACGGTGGCCGCCCGCTGGGACACCAGGAAGACAGCGGCGCTTTTCTTTCGCTCCTTCAGCGCTCTGCGAAGACGTGCGTCTGTGGCGAAATCCAGAGCGGAGGCGCTGTCATCGAGAATCAGAATCTCCGGATCCCGCACCAGGGCCCTGGCAATGGTAAGCCGCTGGCGCTGGCCGCCGGAAAGGTTCCGGCCGCCCTGGAGGATCTCCTCGTCCAGGCCCTTCACCTTCTTCTCCACGATGTCCAGTCCCTGGGCCGTCCGGAGGGCTTCCAGGATCTCCTCATCCGAAGCGTCCCGTTTCCCCCAGCGCAGGTTTTCCCGGATAGTGCCGGAGAACAGCACTGCCTTTTGGGGAACCACGCCGATTCTCTGGCGCAGGCCCTGATAAGTGTACTCCCGCACATCCACGCCGTCCACCAGCACGCTCCCCTCTGAGGCGTCGTAAAACCGGGGAATCAGGTTCACCAGCGTAGACTTTCCGGCGCCCGTGCCGCCGATGACGCCGATGGTCTCCCCAGGAAAGGCCCGGAAGCTTACACGCTCCAGAGCCGCCTCTGAGCCCTCCTGGTAAACCATGCTTACATCGCGAAACTCCACGCAGGGGACTGCCCTATTTCCATCATCCCCAGCGTCCTCCGGCTGCTCCCGGTTCTCTCCCTCAAAGCTTCCTTCCTCCATGCCTGTCTCCTGGTCAAAGACGGCGTTAATCCTGGAAAGGCAGGCCAGGGAGCGGGTGATATTCACAATCAGGTTCGCCAGCTTGATAAGCTCCACCAGAATCTGGGACATATAGTTCACCAGGGCCACCACCTGGCCCTGGGACAGGACGCCGCTGTCCACCTGGCGCCCTCCCGTCCAGACCAGAAGGATGACAGCCGCGTTGATAATGGCATAGGTCAGCGGATTTAAGAGGGCGGAAATCTTTCCCACAAAAAGCTGGGTCTTCATAAGGGCAGCGCTGTCCCCATGAAAAACCTCTCTTTCATCCTCCTGCCGGTTGAACGCCCGGACCACCCGCACGCCAGAGAGATTCTCCCGCACATGGAGCAGCACCCGGTCCAGCTGTCCCTGCACCTTTCGGTACACCGGAATCGTGACGCCCATAATCCCAAACACCACCGCGAACAGCACCGGAATCACGCCTGCGAAGATGAGCGCCGCTTTCACATCAATGGTAAAGGCCATGACCATGGCTCCAAACACGATAAAGGGCGAGCGCAGGAAGAGGCGCAGCACCAGGTTCACTCCCGTCTGCACCTGGTTGATATCGCTGGTGATCCGGGTGATCAGCGTCGAGGTGCCGATTGTATCCAGCTCTTTATAGGAAAAACGGTTCAGGTGGGCAAAAAGCGCCCCCCGCATCTGCGTACAGCCGCCCACTGCAGCCTTGGCCGCGAAATACTGAGCCGTAATCGAACTGACCAGGCCGGTAAAGCCAAGGAGGATCAGTACGCCTCCACGCCCAAGCACATAGCCTGCGTCCCCGTTCTTGATTCCCACGTCGATGATATCCGCCACCACAAGGGGAACCAAAAGCTCCAGGCTGGCCTCCAGAAGCTTGAACAAAGGCCCCAAAATGCTCTCCTTCCGGTAATCCCGCATAAAATATAATAACCGCCTCATTGGCAAAAATCCTCCTTTTCCCGTCCCGGAAAACCGGGACAGACAAAAGTATTTTACACCAATGAAGCGGTTATGACAAGCCGCGGTTTTGCACGGCAGCTTTCTTCATATCTCTATAGCTCTAATTTGATCCCTCTGCTTTTACTGTTGCTGCTTACTCGTTCTCTGCAGCTCTCGCAGCCACTTCCTTCTCCTGTACGTCGGAGGGAGCCTGCTCGTAGCGCGCGAACACATAGGAGAACTCTCCGCTTCCGCCCGTCATGGAGCGAAGATCGGTGGAGTATCCATAGATCTCTGTGGTCGGCACGTCGGCGATGACCTCCTGCTTTCCGCCCGCTACCGGATTCATGCCCAGCACGCGGCCGCGGCGCTTGTTCAGATCGCCCATGACGTCTCCCGTATACTTATCCGGCACCGTCACCGTCATGGTCACAATCGGCTCAAGGAGAACCGGGCTTGCGTCCATAAAGCCTTTCTTGAAAGCCTGGCTGGTGGCTGTCTTGAAGGCCATCTCGGAGGAATCTACCGGATGGTAGGAGCCATCGTAAAGCACAGCCTTTACGCCCACTACCGGATACCCTGCCAGGGGGCCCTTCACCACGGATTCCTGGATACCCTTTTCCACTGCCGGGAAGTAGTTCTTCGGAACCGCGCCGCCCACTACGATCTGCTCGAACACGTAGGGCGTCTCCAGATCGCCGGAGGGCTCGAAGGTCATCTTTACATGGCCGTACTGTCCGTGTCCGCCTGACTGCTTCTTATACTTGGAATCCACGTCCGCTTTCTTGCGGATAGTCTCGCGGAAGGCTACCTTCGGACGCTCCAACTCGATCTCTACTTTGAATTTATCTGCCAGCTTGCTGACTACCACGTCCAGGTGCTGATCTCCCATACCGTAGAGCAGGGTCTGGCGGTTCTCGGAATCATTCACATTCTTCAGCGTCAGATCCTCTTCCATCATTCTTGAAAGAGCCTGGGATACCTTATCCTCATCGCCCTTATTCTTCGCTCTGTAGCGCTTATATGTATAGGGCTTGGACATCTCGGTCTTTCCGTAGAGTACAGGCGTCGCCTTGGTGGACAGGGTGTCGCCCGTCTTCGTGCTGGAAAGCTTGCCGATGGCGCCAATATCGCCCGCGTGAAGCTCCGTCACCTCGATGGGTTTATTGCCCTGCATGATATAGAGCTTGTTCAGCTTCTCCTCCGCGTCGCGCTCCTGGTTGTACAGGGTGTCGTCGGATTTGATGACGCCGGAGGACACCTTGATGAGAGAATACTTTCCGATGAAGGGATCCACGATAGTCTTGAATACATACGCGGATTTCGCCTTGGAGAAATCGTAGTTCGCCTCGAAGATCTCGTTGGTCTTCATATTGATTCCGTTGCAGGGCTTCTTGTCCGGGCTCGGGAACAGCTCCACGATATCGTTCATCAGGTTGTGGATATTGCGGATCTCGGTGCTGGATCCCATGGATACCGGAATGATGTCGCCGTCGCACACGTTGAACTTCATGGCCGCGCGGATCTCGCCGAAGGTAAACTCTTCGCCGTTGAAATAGCGCTCCATGAATTCCTCGGATGTCTCCGCCACCGCGTCCATCAGGGCCTCGCGGCAGATGGCCAGGTTATCCTTGGAATACTCCGGGATCGGGCAGGGCTCGCGCTTTCCGATATCCGTAAAGCGGCGGCCTTCCATCTTGCACACATTGATATAGCCCACGAATTTCTCATTCTCACGGATCGGCATATAGAAAGGAGCAATCTTCTTTCCATACAGATTCGTCAGATCCTCCACCACCTGGCGGAAGGACGCATGGTCTACATCCATCTCGGACACAAAGACCATTCTCGGCAGCTTGTACTTGTCACAGAGCTCCCAGGCCTTCTGCGTTCCTACCTCCACGCCTGCCTTTCCGGATACGACGATGATCGCCGCGTCTGCCGCGGATACGGCCTCCTCCGCCTCGCCTACAAAGTCGAAATAGCCCGGAGCGTCCAGAAGGTTGATCTTGCAGCCCTCCCAGATGAGCGGAACCACAGATGTGGTAATGGAGAATTTTCTCTTAATCTCTTCCTTATCATAATCGCTGATCGTGTTCCCGTCAGCCACCTTGCCGATACGGGTAGTCAGCCCGGACACATACGCCATCGCTTCCACCAGACTGGTCTTGCCGCACCCACCGTGGCCCAGAAGAACTACATTGCGAATCTTGTCAGTTGTGTAAATGTTCATGCCTCTTCCTCCGATTACTTGATATTACGGTCTTTGAAACCGCCTTCTCCAGAATTTACAACCCCCTCCGGAAAAGCCGTTCGATCGCCATGGCTATATTCTACTAAAATTCAGAATAAAGTTCAAGTCTTTTATGCAGATTTGACAAGTTTTCCTCTGCATTTTTGTGCCATTTTTCTCTGTTTTCCCATTTTCTGCACTTTTCTCTCCCCTTCCCCAGTTCCAGGAATCTCTTCTTGTACTTTTTCGCTTTAAAGCAAAAGAGCATTGACATTTCCGCCGAAACCCTATAAACTAGAAGCTCAGAAGAACAGAGGCTTTCTTTTACGCCTTACTG
>CALWBB010000232.1 GCA_944375885.1 uncultured Merdimonas sp. | reverse complement strand
AAAGAAGGCCGCGATGACAACCCGGATTTCGTGAAATTCAACCGCGAGCAGAAGGATAAGCAGTGGGAGTTCACGACTAAGATGTACTGCATCATCAAAGATCTGATGAAGGGCAATAAGAACCTGCCGCCTCAGTTCGACGAGGAGATGCTTGGACACAATGCCATCGCCGGCGGCTTCCAGGGACAGCGCCAGTGGACCGACCATTGGCCGAACTGCGACTACCCGGAAGCGGTGCTCAATTCCTCCTTCGACTTTGAAGGAAAGAAGGAGCCGATTGTCTTAGCTACAGAGAACGACGTGCTGAACGGCCTTGGCATGCTGTTCATGAAGCTTCTGACGAACCGCGCCCAGATTTTCGCGGATGTACGTACCTTCTGGTCACCGGAATCCACCAAGCGCGTGACGGGCTACGATCTGGAGGGACACGCCAAAGAGAACGGCGGTATCATCCATCTTTTGAACTCTGGCGCGGCTTGCCTGGACGCCTGCGGCGAGTGCACCGACGAGGACGGCAGCCATGTCATGAAGCAGTGGTGGGATGTAACGGATGAGGATATCAAGAAGATGACTGACGCGACCGTATGGTGCGAGGCCGGTTTCGACAATTTCCGCGGCGGCGGATTTTCCTCCCACTTTACCACAAGGGCTGAGATGCCTGTCACCATGATCCGTCTGAATCTTGTCAAAGGCCTTGGGCCTGTGATGCAGATCGCGGAGGGCTGGACCGTACATCTTCCGGATGAGGTATCCGATACCCTGATGGAGCGCACGAACCCGACCTGGCCCTGCACCTGGTTCACACCGCGCTGCACCGGAGAAGGCGCGTTCAAGAGCGCTTACGATGTGATGAACAACTGGGGCGCGAACCATGGCGCTATCAGCTACGGCCATATCGGCGCAGACCTGATTACCCTTTGCTCCATGCTGAGAATTCCAGTATGCATGCACAACGTTCCGGAAGAGAAGATCTTCCGCCCGGCTGCATGGAATGCCTTCGGAATGGATAAAGAGGGACAGGACTACCGCGCATGCGCAGCCTACGGCCCGATGTACCGCAACATCAGATAAGAATTAAAAGAGGAAGAGTGTTGAGACAAAAGCGGCTGAAAAGCCGCGTACAAGGGGGCGCCTCCAGGAAATTATCCTGGAAGCGCCCTCCCTGCATCGGGCGCCCTACAGCGCCGACACGATCTGTACGCCTGCGCTGGCGCCGATCCGCTCCGCTCCCGCTTCGATCATGGCGAGCGCGTCCGCGAGCGTCCGGATCCCTCCGGCGGCTTTTACGCCCATGCTGCTTCCCACAGTTTTGCGCATCAGCTCCACGTCATGGACAGTGGCGCCTCCGGAGGAAAACCCGGTGGAGGTCTTCACGAAATCTGCGCCCGCCTCTTTGGCGATCTGGCAGACGCGGATTTTTTCTTCGTCTTCCAGCAGGCAGGCTTCGATAATGACTTTCAGCTTTGCATCCCCTTTGGCTGCGTTCACAGCAGCGATATCGTCCCGGACAAAATCCCAGTCACCGCTTTTTACAGCCCCCACATTGATGACCATATCGAGTTCTTTTGCGCCGGCAGAGACGGCAGCCCGGGCTTCAGCGGCTTTGGCAGAAGACAGGGCGGCGCCAAGGGGAAAGCCGACGACGCAGCAGGGCGGTACGCCGGAGCCTTCCAGGCGCTTTGCGGCCAGGGGAATCCAGCAGGAATTTACACAGACAGAGGCAAAATGATACTGCTTCGCCTCGTCGCAAAGCGCCTCGATCTGTGCGCGGGAAGCCTCTGGCTTCAAAAGTGTGTGGTCAATGTAAGAGGCGAGCTCTTCGCGGGTAAGTGATGGCTTTGACATACGTATAATCCTCCGTAACCAAAATTTTTGCTCAGAATACAGCGCGAACCGTACTCTTGTCAAGTAAGGGTAATTTCTTATAATATGACTAGTATAACAGATCCTTCATATCTGCCGCAATTCTTGTGTAGTCGTCCGGATTGTGACATTCTTGTGCAGCCGCCCGGACTGTGATATGATGAAAAAGACTACGGATGCAGCCAGGGCAGCATTACGCAGGAACATAGAAGGCATATAAGGAGGCAGAAGACAGCATGGATGTAGCAGAACTTTTAACCAGAGTAAAAAATAATGAGATTACCATAGAACAGGCAGAAGAACAGCTGAAACACCTTCCCTACGAAGATCTTGGCTTTGCGAAACTTGACCATCATCGTAAAGTGCGCCAGGGATTTGAGGAGGTGGTATACTGCCAGGGGAAAGCCACGGAGCATCTGGTCCGCATCTTCCAGACGCTGGCGGCGGAAGGAATCGACGTGCTGGGTACCCGCGCGAGCCGTGAGCAGTACGAGGCTGTAAGGGAGGCTGTGCCGGGGGCGGTATGGGACGCATTGTCCCGGATCCTGAAGGTGGAAAAGAGGGAGAAGGAACATATCGGCCGTATTGTGGTCTGCACCGGAGGCACGGCAGATCTGCCGGTGGCGGAGGAAGCCGCCCAGGTGGCAGAGTTTTTTGGGACGAACGTAACCCGTCTCTTTGATGTGGGCGTGGCCGGTATCCACAGGCTTTTGTCAAACCTGGACGCCTTCCGGGGGGCAAACTGCGTGATCGCGGTGGCTGGCATGGAAGGCGCCCTGGCCGGAGTGGTGGCTGGCCTGGTGGATGTGCCGGTCATCGCGGTTCCCACCTCCGTGGGCTACGGCGCAAGCTTCGGCGGCCTTTCGGCTCTTCTCACCATGCTGAATTCCTGCGCCAACGGCATCACGACCGTGAATATTGACAACGGCTACGGGGCGGCCTATGTGGCGACCCAGATCAACAGGCTGGCCTGCGGGAAACGGGCCTGAATGAAAAAGGGGGCCGCGTCTTATCCGGACTTCTGCTTTATCCAGTGCGCAGCCCCATAACGAAGGAAAAAAATTAGATAATGTCGATATCGTCGTCGTGCAGCATCAGGAAAGCCAGGGCAAAGATGACGCTGTAGCATGCTTCGGGAAGGACGTCAGACAGGATGCAGACTTTCCCCTGGCGGGTAGAAAAGCAAATCTGTTCCGGCATCGGCGGCCGGATGAGTGACTCCTGGATTCTCCCATTATCCGCGCTTTCCCCGTACTTTATAGGGCAGGAAAAAGTCTTGTCCTGGCTGTCTGTGACCAGGAGCTTTTCTTCGCTGTGCCGGACGGAGGCGGTCAGATTTCCGCCAGAATCCAGGATATCAAGGCGGCACCCTCCTTTCAGACATTTCTTAGTCTGGCCGAGAAACCGATTTTCCGGCTCCTTAAAAAGTTCATATCTGTTCAGATGATATTTTACTGTAATTTTCATAATCTGTTACCCCTTGATAAATGATACAGCCGCATTCATGGTGCCTTCTGTACCCCAGAATGTAGCCGATGGTAGCGATGATGGCAGTGAGTACCCCTGCGATTCCTGCCAGCTTGTAACCCACCACGATAGCCTCGTTTACTGCGATGGCCCCTGGAGCAGACTGAGCGATGGCGACCAGATCCAGCATCTCGTTTTCCTCGATCCAACGGTATTCATCCACGAATTTTTTTTCAGTAAGGTTACAATCACGTATCCGCCGCCGAAAGCAAAAGCGCTCAGATACAAGGTGGATATAAATAATTTTGCCAATACATTTTTTTGGATGTACGCTGATTGACGATGACGCAGAGCCTGCCGGAATTAGGCCGCTGGAGGTGTGTGTGCCCTTGTCAATTGAGGGTACTTAAATCATAAGCAAAATAGTATTGTTATATGAGATAAATAATAAATTTATTATGAATTGGAGGAGTAAATGACATTCAGGAATATGAAGATATTTACAGCTGTGTTTCAATACAGCAGCATCACCATCGGGACGCATACCCTTCCTTCCCTGGTACTCCATTGCCAAGAATTGCCGCCAGGCCTTACAATTAAGGCATTTGTGAGCTGCTCCGTCAAGGTGGAGGAGAGTATCCTTTCCAATACGATAGATTTTGGGATGATAGAAAACCATCCGGAGCATCCAGAACTTTGCGCAGTGCCTTTTATGCAGGACGAACTTTGCATGGTGGTAGCCCCCTCCCATGAGTTTGCAGGAAGAGAAAAAGCCACGCTTAAGGAACTGGCTCAATACCCGTTCCTGGTGAGGGAAAAGGGGAGCGCCGGACGCGATATTCTGGATGCCTGCTTCGCCATCCGACAGCTGGCTGTGAAGCCATCTCTAGAAAGCGCCAGCATCCAGGCCATCGTGAGCAGCGTGACAGCGGGCCTGGGAGTGGCTGTGCTGCCCTGCCTTTTGATCGAGAAAGATTTAAAGGAAGGTACGGTCATCCGGGTGCCGTTCGCCCACCCGTTGAAGCGGGAACTGAACATCGTTTATCATAGGAGCAAGTACCTGATGAAAAATATGAAGCTGTTTATGCAGCTTTGCATGGAAAATGACTTGCAATCATCCGAATTTCAGGTATGATGGAAAGCAGGATAAGACAAACTTTTCATGACAGCAGGAGGATTAAAAAAGTATGGAAAAAAAGACGACATTATACCTGGAATGCCGTTCCGGCATCAGCGGCGATATGACAGTGGCGGCCCTTCTCGACCTGGGCGCGACGGAGGAAAACTTACGCCGGACGCTGGCGAAGCTTCCGGTAGGCGGCTATGAGATAAAGGTACAGAGGCTTCGGAAAAACGGGCTGGATGTCTGCGATTTTGATGTGATCCTGGAGGAGCATGGACACGGGGATCCTGAGCACGGCGGGCACGAGCACAGCCACAGCCACGGGGGACATGAGCACGGGGAGCATGAGCATGTCCACAGCCATGTACACCGTACCTGGAAGGATATCGAAGAGATCCTGCGGGCGGCAGATTTAAAGCCCCGGGTACTGGAGCTGTCCCTGCAGATGTTCCGCTCTGTCGCGGAGGCGGAAGGAAAGGCCCATGGCTGCGCGCCAAAGGAGGTGCATTTCCATGAGGTGGGAGCCGTGGACTCGATCGTGGACATTGTGGGAACTGCCGCCTGCCTGGAGGAGCTGGGCGTGGAAGAGGTAGTGGTTTCTGACCTGTGGGAGGGCAGCGGGCATGTACACTGCCAGCACGGAGTGCTGCCAGTACCGGTGCCTGCAGTGCTGGCCATCGCGGCGGCGCATGGCCTTATTCTGCGCCAGACGGAGCAGCAGGGCGAGATGGTGACGCCGACTGGAGCGGCGATTGCGGCCCTGTCGGAAGGCCGGCATCCGTCTCGTTTCCGCGTGAAAAAGATTGGACTTGGAGCAGGAAAAAAAGAGTTTCCAAAAGCCAATATCCTGCGGGCGATGCTGATCGAAGAAGAGCCGGAGGGGGAACTGTGGCTTTTGGAGAGCAATATCGACGACTGCAGCGGCGAGGTTCTGGGATATGCCATGGAACGTCTCCTGGAAGCAGGGGCAAGGGATGTGTTTTTCACTCCTATTTATATGAAGAAAAACCGCCCGGCCTACAAGCTTTCCGTACTTTGTGACGAGAAAAATATCCGGGAACTGGATGAAATTCTGTTCCGGGAGACGACTACCATCGGCGTGCGCCGCTGCCGCGTGGAGCGGGACGAGCTGGAGCGCCGCCCGGCAGAGCTGGAGACCCCCTGGGGTGTGGCGAAGGTAAAGGCTTGCATCCTGCCGGGCGGAGAGGAGGCCGTTTACCCGGAATATGAGAGTGTGAAAGAACTGGCGGGAAAAAGCGGCCTGGGGTACCGGGAGGTGTATCAGGCGGTAAAGGAGATGGCGGTAAAGGAAATGGCAGGAAAGGAAGCAGCGGGAAAAGAGTAAAAGATAGAAAGATGGAAAAAGGGAGCTGCGTTCTAAGATAGGATTCGCGGGCTTTTCCCTTGCAAGCGGCACAGCGTATTTTCAGAGAATTCCCTGTTTTGTCAGCTTATAATTATATCTGCAATATTTTTACGAAAAGGAGAAGAAAAATGGAGCAGAACAAACAAATGATGAAACAGCAGGGAATTACTGTCACCTTTGAACAGGCTGCCAAGGACTGGCTGGCAGCCAGGCGCCTCTTTGTCAAGCCTTCGACCTATGCCCGGTATGTCCACACGCTTAACAGGCATATTCTTCCTTATCTGGGCAAAGAAGAACTCCAGAGACTGGATGCGGCGGGGATAAACGTATATCTGAAAATGCTGCTGGAACAGGGGCGGGTCGATAAAAATGGAGGCTTGGCGCCCAAAACGGTGAATGATATCTATGTGATTATCAAAGCGGTCATCCGCCTGGCAGAAGACACATATCAGATATCCGGCCGGCTTTCCAGACCTGTAAACCTGCACAAAAAGAGCAGGCAGATTATGATTCTTGACACCGCTTCCCGGATCCGGCTGGAGTCCTTCCTTCTTTCAAACAGCGTGGATCCGCTCTGCACGGGGATTTTGCTCTGCCTTTATACGGGTATGCGCCTTGGCGAAATCTGCGCTTTGAAATGGGAAAACATCTGTCTGGAGACGGGGTGTATCCGGATTTCTTCCACATTGCAGCGGATTCAGAATGTGGAAACAGGCGGGCCAAGGACAAAGATCATATGCAGCCCGCCGAAAAGCCTGGCAGGAAGCAGGGAAATCCCCCTTCCCGGCTTCCTGCTGGAAATACTGAAAGGCCAGCTTCCAAAATCTGATTCAAATCTCTATTTTCTTACGGGCGGCAGAGAATTCATAGAGCCCAGAACCTACCAAAATCATTTCAAATATTTCCTGAAAAAGAACAGGCTTCCCGATATCCATTTCCATGCTTTGCGCCACACCTTCGCTACACGGTGCGTGACGGCAGGCGTCGATGTCAAATCCCTGAGTGAAATTTTAGGGCACTCCAATGTCCAGATGACTTTGAATTATTATGTACATCCTTCCCTGGAAGATAAACGCAGGCAGATCGAACTGATCGCTGGAAATCAATGAAACGTCTGACGTTTTAGGGACAACAAGCTGCCGCGGCCCGGAAAAAGCCGGAACCACGGCAGCCTGCGCTGCGCGGGTCCTTGACAGTAATAAGGGTTTTCGGGAGCGTTTCTAAGAGCTTCCTAAAGCTATTTTTGGATAACGTCCCCCGCAAACAAGATTTCCGGGTGATTTTTCAAAACTTCATAGTACGGTATGTTGAAATGAGAATAGTACGCGAGGTAAATCATGATGTCTCTGGGCGCGCGGATATCCCGTAACTGTTTCCCGATATACGTCCGCTGTCCGACCGCGTCAAGGTGCTCCCAGCAGAGATTTTCCACGCGCTCGATCTGCCGGGAGACGGCGGATTCCGTCTTGCCTGTCAGGCGCGCGACTTCCGGATAGATGTGGGTGCGCATCTGCACGTCGTCCTGAGACATGTGTTCAGAGAACAGCAGGCGTATCATAATCCGGACAGCGTGAGCAAGCGGGCATACGTCGCCGCCTGAGGGGCCAATAATGCTTCGAATGAGTGCTTCTTCCCTTGTCATTATAGCGAAAAACTCCTTTTCATTTTGTTATTATCATATGGCATTTCTTTCCATACTCGACGTTTCACGACATAATACGACAAAGAGATGTTAAAAAATATAGCAAACCGGAAATTTTTGCAATTAAAATATGGAATTTCTCGAAATTGGCGGCGGGGAGACATTATTTTCCAGATTCTGAGGCGGGGGAGAGCTGTAGGTTTTGAGATGGTTTAGCTGTGCAGGGAATAAAAGCTGTCCAGAAACTTGTGCGGAGGTGGAATGGCTGCTTTATAAAAGAGGAAAGTGCCGGCGATTGCTTGACATATACTCCCATTTGTGTAAAGATATGTATAAGAGTGATGCTTGCTTTGCGATAAATGTATGTTTGATGCAAAACTGAAATAAGCAAAGGAACTGAATGCAAAGATGAATTCTCGTGTCAAGCCAATTGCAATAATAACGGGCGGTCTATTAGTTAGTTGTATGGTTATAATGCTTTTGGCAGTTATAGTGTATCCTCTGGGTTTGTTAGACGGACAGGGACAGGTTTGTGCAGCTTTGAAAATGCACCATCAGATATCCGGGCAATTTCTTACACATGAGGGTAGCCATCTTATAGATGCGTTTGGGCTCGTATGGGGACTAGCTTTGTCGTTGATACTGTTTACGCTAGAGTTTTATAATACCTCTTGGTATGGCGTTACGTTAAAGCGGTTAATACGGATTTCTGGGATAGAAAAAGCAGAGTATGCCGCAGCGATTATATTTTATATATTGCTTTGTCCCATAGTGTATGTAACAGAAGTTAGTGGAAATTATATAATAACGGTGTGGGGAATTTGCTGCACATATCTTTTCTTTATTGGAATACCGACTTCCTTTTTAGCAATTACAAGGCGGGGTTATGTCATAAAAATACTGAAAGAAGCTAGCAAAAAGCTAATTGCAAAAAGGCAGGAAGATAAAGGAAAAGATATGATTCGGGAGATTGAAAATCTTCCAGTCACAGATATGATACGAAACTTGAACTACGAAGATGCAGAGGAGGTAGAAAGCCTTCTGGATGTAATAACTGAGATATTTGAGGGTGTTGAGAAAAATCCCCAGACAAAAAGTGTTTCATATGAGTATTTACTGCTGCTTTTCTGGGCCGAAAAAATAACAGAAAAATCAGGACATGATTCTGCGTATGAACAGAAGCAGACGGCAGCCATTATGGGAAAAGTTTGGGAGAGACTTTCGGCAAAGTTGGAAGGAAACGACTGTAACAGAAAAAAGACAGGGGCTGCGATACAGATATTGATACCGCTGTTGGAATACAACTGGATCTTTGTGAGTGTCTGGGAACGGCTCTATGGATATAAAACGCGTACAGTATTATATTTTTATTTGTATGAAGCTTTTAAAAATGTCTACTGGGACGAAGAAGCTGGTGAGTGCAAAAACCTTCCTCGCCTGCATCACGAACTATTAAAGGAAGAATGCACGTTTTGGGATCCGGATCTGGCTTGGAGACTATGGATTAGCTGGACCATTTATTGGAATAAGGGAAATAATTTGGGGATAAGCCAATTTCTGTCTTTTTCCGAAAGGATAGAGCGGATCGCCGCAGGAAATGATCTGATGTTGTAAAGTGACAGATTGGAGATACAAATGAAAGTGGAAGAAACGATGGTAAGATGTATAAGCCTTATGACCTTATACCAGCCGTTGCCGTGTGTAGAAGGATGGAAGCAGAAAATTGTCATAGAAATGGTCAGGAATCAGATGCAGTATCATGTGACTAACACAAAGGGAAATACAAACTTTACTGATTTATGGTTTTCTATGACAGCGGCAAGTGAGAAGCTGAAAGGCTGCTTTACAGAGCAGTATATAAGCTTGTTGAGTGATGAAAAAAGTGGGGAGGAATTAGAAAAATACTGGGCCGGGCAGGATGGCAGATATGCTTTGATTGCCCTAGTGAAAACCAGGACGGAGATATCCGATGAAGATGTAGAGAAGGAATTAGGGAAATTACCCCAAAACGCCAAATGGTTTTATACGTTGGATAACGCGGATCGGATATTGTTCTTTTCAAGTGAAAACGAAAGGAATATAACATATTTCTATGATGCTTTGCGGAATATCCAAAGCAGCGACGGAAAGAGTATTTACTATAGCCTGTATGCTTTAAAAGGAAAATGCCGGGTTATAAAAGATAGAAAAGAAGAAAAAGATAAAAAAGATAAAAAAGATAAAAAAGAAGAAAACGACGAGAAGCTGGAAATTGCAGACATCAAGTTTATGCCTGAACCTGTCTTATTGAAAAAGAACATGGATTCTCCTGAAAGAAACTGGTGTGAGAGGACACGGTCTTGGATTTTATCTCAAATGCGATACAGCAGAGAGAAAAGGGATAAGCGATGGCTGTCATATTATCAGTCGATGTGCCAGATTTTGAATTTGCTGGAGCAATATGAGCAGAAAGAAAAATTTAAAGACCTATTTTATATTTACTTTCCTGCGTTTCGCTTGTTTATAGAACAGCTAAAGCAGGCTCAGGACGAGCAGAGCCTGTTGGACGAACTTGCGCAGAAAAATGCAAAACAGGCTTATATTCAGGAAAAATATGAAAAAAGCCAAAAAATCGAAGAGGCAGCCAGTAGGTTTATAGACAGCATGGAAATTCTGATCCATCATCTTGGGATCAGCTGTGTCAACATATTGAATCAAGATGGAAGAAATGGGTTAGCATACGATGTGCCGATAAAATTGTGTATGATGTATCTGGCAGTCATGTATGAGATTAAAGCTATATTAAATGATAAAGAATATGAATATCAATTCTTTCTTACACCGCTGGCATATTCCCGGCCTAAAACCAGTATTTATGATTTGGGCCTGGAGCCCGAGAGCAGACTTTTACGGATCCAGGTGTCCAGACATCAGATGTACAGCCCGCGCGCGCTTTTCGCTCTGCTTGCCCATGAATGCGGGCATTATATAGGGCAGGGAACCCGCGAACGCGGGGAACGCGAAAAGATGTATGTCCAAATCGTTTCCCAGGTGATAGTAGAGGAGATGTTTCCGGAAGCAGTATTTTATGAAAATGCAGAAAAATATAAAGGAAGAAAAAAGAAACTATTAGAGGAAGATTGGATCGAACGCAAGCAGCGCGTATATAAATTGACTGTAGAAAGAATCCACAGACAGGTTAAAGCAAAGAACGCAAAGCGGAAACATAAATATCATTTTATGGATCTTGTGAGAGATGTACGTTCGGCGGTTGATAATTTTGTAGTTGCAGATTCTACGGGAGAATTTGCGAATGCGATCGACACAGTAAGCGAAAGCTTGATAACATACCTAAATGATGAGCCGGATATAGAAGGTATACGTCAGATTCTGGGAATGCAAATGCGGCTGGCAAAGAAAAATCTGCTCAGGTTCGCAATTCAGACCGATGGTTTGGAAGACTTATTAGAAGATATTCGAACCAGATTTAAGGAGATAGTAGCTGACTGTGGGAGTATTTTACTTCTGGAACTTGATCCAATATCGTACCTGGAGGCATACCAGCTTTCGGAAGGCAATATTCCGGACACGGATATTATTAACAACCTCCTGATTTACCGTATTGCAGTTTTGCACCTGGTTTTGCGGGAAAAGGATCCTGAATGGAAGAAGACGTGGGAGGATCTGCAGGAAACAGATTTTGTTCAAAGTGATTTTCTATGGCTAGTGAAAATAAGGGTGGATCAGTATGTAGAGCGATATGAGTATTTGGCTTCGGACAATGCTCAGGGAGATAAAGTACAGGCAGAAGGAAACGGCGCCAGTGATGCTCTTACGCTATGGAGTACATGCAACCTGGGAAAACAGTATTTGGAAAAGGTATATGACAGACTGCAGGCTTACATTCAGCGCAGTAAGGTGAAAGATAAGCTTGCGCATTTGAGGAAGCTCTATTCCTACTTCAAGGTCTACGACCTCAATGAAGAGAAACGTACATACAAAAGCTTTTTTAAAGATTTAGGAAAGGTGGTTGATGACTATAAAAATGCGGTCAAGAATGCATGGGAACAGCGAGTAGAGCAGGAAAAAGAAGTCTCCTTACAGTAAATTTCTTGAAATTCCTTTAAAATCGTCTTGACTAGGCAGGCGCGGGCATAATATAGTATAGATGGAGGAATTACACGTTCCCATGAGAGCTAATGGTAAGGAGATTAAATAATGGGTGATTTCAGGCAGGCTGTGGTCGAAAAGCTGAATGCGCGTTCAAGAGGCCGCAGCAGTGACGAAGGTGGAGACAACGCATTTTGCTCTCTGCAAAAGGATGCGACAAAAAATTTTAATGGACAGCGGATGAGGAAACTCTCCTATCTGGAGAATGTTAAGATTGATTGGGACGCATGAGGATGAAAACACCTCTGTGTCTGCAGTGCAACTATACTCTTGTATCTTGCACTGCAGACACAGAGGTGTTTTTTGTATGAGTGTGCCGGGCCGGCAGCTTCTAGATCTGCACCAGAGGTTATTTTCCAGATACCAATCACAGAGAAGAGGAAACTAACTTTAGTCTGCTGTAGATGGCGATCGGCAGCGGTTTTCCGTAGATATCATTATTTCTTCAGTCCAAATACGACATGTGGTGAGGAGTCCTGCAAGCGGCCCCTTTAGGCGTTTTATCTTGAGTTTCCGCAAACTACAATAAAAAAATAGGTATGTCCTCCCAAAGTACCAATCTGCCGAATTTTTGAGAGATTCCGAATGGCAGTACCGAAAGTAGAGGCACTTTAACAAGCCCCGCCGGAACCGGGCTTTGGGAGACATATTCTTTTATCTATTTAAACGGTCAGCTTAAGGCAAAGTTGACGGTATGCCGGACGTTTTGTCCGAAACCACAGCCTGACGCCTTCTTTTGCATATGAGAGTATGCCACAGATGCCTTTTGCCAGCTGGTAATAGCTGAAATATACTTTTTCCTTTACAGGATCTGCTTTCTGTATGATAGCAGCCTTTAGAGCGTTTGTTTCTGACTTCATTGACATATGTGCCAGAAACGCCATACATAAGGTAAGGCAGAAATTTAACGCATTGATTGCTGCAAGCTTCCGTACCCGGAAGTTTTCAAACTGAAACACCTGCTTTTTGCAGCGGAAATATTCTTCGATTTTCCATCTGGAAAAGTAAAGCTTTGCAGTCTTTATCAGATCGTCTTTGGATTTGATATCCCTGTTTGTTGCAAGCATCATAGGATGTTCTGTAATCCCATAGACAAGGACAAGATAAATATCCTTCCGCGAAGCAGTGATCTGTGCTTTTATATGGGAAAGATAAGCATTATGCATTTTGCCTTTGTAAAACAGAGGCAGTTTTACTTTGCCTTTCCTGCGGTTACGCAGTTCTGTGGCAGATACCCATTTATTGTGGTATAGAAGCTTACGTTTGGCGGTCCGACGGATGATATAATCCTGTTCCATGGAATCCAGCTTCAAAAACATCTTGTTGTCATCATAGCCCCGATCCATGACAAAGGTTGCTTTTCTGAATAAGGCAGCGGCCCGTTCCATAGCAGAGAATGTGACATCATTGATGGAAATAAAGTCTTTCTCTTTTGAAGAATAGATCTGTGAAAAGATACTGACTGGATGATTACTGACTGTAAGCACAGTTACTTCTGTTACATGACATCCCTTTTTATATACATTCTTTGCTGCGGTGCTTTCAGAGCCATCGCGCACCCATCCGAGGGCTCCAAATTTGTAACCGTCAGGCTTCACAACATCGCTGTCATCGACATGGATGATAGGCTGATCCGGGCACCATTTTTTCACTTGTGCCAGATAAGCTTTCAAAGCATCTTTCGGGATCCCTTTTGAGAGATGCCTGAAAAGGCGGTCAACGATGTTGATCTTTTTGGAAGGTTCATGTAACTGGTCAACGATATCGGTGAGCAGGCAGCTGCCGGAGGCGAGGATGCCGTAATTCATGTCGGCCATAAACTTCCTTTCCGGTTTGAGAAGCTTTCTGGAAATTTTATTGGAAAAAGATAAAATTTCCCGTTTCATTTGATACGTATTTGATGTACAATTAACCAGAGGGAATCCTCCCCCTTTTTGTTTAGTACGATTTTTTGTGGTGATTAAATTTTACATCAAAAAGGAACAGGATTCCTTATATTTTTGGCACCTTAAAAAAGCTGTGTATAATCAATTATCCTGGTCGGGAGTTCTGGGGATAGAACTGCGGAAACTCAAGTTTTTATTTTGTTGAAGTGTCCCTTATTTTATGCTATGATGGTTGAAAAGCAGGGCATAGTAGAGAGGGTTATTATAGACAAATGAACGACATAAAGAAAGTAAATTTTGAACAATTATTCTGGTGTGCAAATGCAGTGATTTTATTTTGCTATGCTATAGATATTGGAGGATTCCTAAATAAAATAGCGATTGTGTGGATTGGGTTAGCAGGGGTTTACTGCTGGAGAAAAAATATCTGATTAAATTGAATATCAGGGAGATTTTGCTGGCTGTAGGTATGGTTTGTCATGCAGTAATCTATAAATATTATTTTCCTGGTTTCAGCCCTACTTTGACGTTGAGTCTGGCAGTGATTCCGATTTTGTTTTTTGTTAGGCAGACAACTGCTCAAAGGGATGGCAGACGGATTTTCATATGACTGCAGAGCAGAAGTTGTAATAATAACGGTAGAAGCAGGGATGTTTATTCATGCGCTGCTGAATTTTTATGTTTGGACGCAGGAGCATACAGATTCTTTTTGGAAAGACTTTTGGCCTGATCAGCTTTGCACGAGTTCAACGCAGCATAAGGAAGAAAGATGCAGGGCCCGAAAATATACGGAGTTTTCTGTATAAAAATCATGAATACGCAGGGAAAAGGGTGAAGTCGGCAACGGACATCAGTAACCCAATATTTGAAAGAATTGATTGCGGAAAACCGTTTATGGCAGGCAGATTTGGTGCTGCAGAACTAAGTGCTTTAAAGACATTTGATTTTGAGATAAAAAGCACATATAGACAGAGCTTGGAACAAATGAGATTATGGTCAGTTTTTCCCTGAGACGGTAGACGCGGGACAGAGATTCTTCCTGAACTTGATTTGAAGGTGCTTAAAGCAGTACAGACAATTGCCGGAGAAACGGATGCCAGATTTGAGAATTGGTTTTAAGCGCTGGATTGGATGTGTCAGGAGGCGTTAAAAATAGAATTTGATGTGGCTATAATTGGCTGCGGAGCATATGGATTCCCGTTGGCAGTGAAATTAAAGCAGGCGGGAAAGCAGGCGATTCATTGGGGTGGAGCGACACGGCTACTGTTTGGAATAAAAGGAAAGAGATGGGGAGAAAATCCGGTATTCGGGTATGCTCAGAAATTTTTTAATGAATCGTGGGTATATCCATCTGAATCGGAAAAGTCTCAAAAAGCCATTGTGGTGGAAGGCGGCTGTTATTGATAATCTTCCGGTTTTGTTGAAGTTGGAGCATTTTATTTCAATAATAGTAGAACATGGTTTAAAGAGATAGCCGTTGTATACTATAAACGCTTACGATATATTTAGTGTCAGGGAGGAAAAGATTAATGGAGAAAAAACGAAATGCCTGGCTGGATGTGGCCAGAGCGATTGGTATATTTGCAATTTATTTAGGACATTCAAATGAAAGTGCAGGATTATCGTTTCAGTTTGTCTATCGTTTTCACCTTCCGCTTTTTTTCTTCTTGAGCGGCTGCACAGAAAATTTTAATAAAGAATCGAGAATTGGAAGAAAAATATTAAAAAACGTTTATTCATTACTGATTCCAGCTTTTTTCTTTGCCTTTTTGTCATTGATAATATATGTAATAGAGTATAATAGTACACTGGAAAATATAAAGCTATTATTAGTGACGATTGCAAAGGGGCTGATAAGGAACACATATTTTGCCAGCACATTATGGTTTTTGACATGTCTATTTTCCATAAAATGTTTTGGGGCCATTATACAAAAAGCAAAATACAAAGGGTTAATGCTTTTGATTGCATTCGGAAGTTATTTTATAGCAGAATTTATCATTATGCCGAACCCAACGGGTGTCCCCCATTCCTGGTATTACAATTTAGACAGCGCATTTTATTATATCCATTATTATATAGCAGGATTTGTGTTTTTTCCTTATATCGAAAAAATATTTCAGTTAGATAAAAGATGGAAACAGTTTTTTATTTGGGTGATAGGAATTGGAACATTTATTTATTCTGCGTTTCTATTTTTTGGAATTGACATCATAAATATTCAAAGCAGTAATGAAGGGGTAATGTCGGTTGTGCCAGTTTACAGAGCTTATCTGATAATAGTATTCGTTGTTGTAATGGCCTATGTTTTCAGAAAGGCTGACAGAGTGGCATTTGTTGGCCGGAATAGCTTATATTTGTGCGGAAATGAATATATTATAAAAACACTTGTAATTTGTTTTTTTGATATGCTGGGCTTGACAATTACTCTTTTTAATCCGCTTGCAGCTTATATATACACAACAGTTTTGGTATTAGGTGCAAATTACATATTAACTCCGGTAGTAAAGCCAATGCTTAATACGGTAACAGGGAAAATTAAGAGTATAATCTGTCCATAATTGGCTGTAACTGCGAAAATGAAGAGGAAAAATGATCTATGAAACAGTCAGTGAAACAAAAAATAAGTACAGTTTATTATGGCGCAGCTCTCCTGATGCTATTCTTAATTTCCCTGCATTTTCAGGGCTATACAGAGAAAAATATTATTTTCTGGTCGGTTTTGATGCTGGTAGTTAGCGCTGGGATAAACCACAAACTGGTTGTGGATGAGAAATTTCTGGTATTATGTGGTGCTGTCATTTTACAGGGACTGATTTTTGGATATTATTATTCACAGGAAGAATACTGGAATTGGTGGAGCTTTTCTGATATGGTTTGGCCGCCTGTCCTTATGTATTTGGTAAGCAGACAGGTTTGCTTTAGACAGAATCAAAGAAGAATGGAATTGCTGTTCCTCTCTGTGTGCTTTGGCACTTTTGTATATAGCTTGTTAAATCATTATATGTACCTAAAAGAAGGATTTGGAGGGGCACGCGGCTGGAGTGAGTTTTGGACTCATGGGGGGCGCTACGCTACTGAGTATAGCTATTGGGGAGTATTCATAGTAGGACTTTTAGGGTATGGATTTTTCCTTTTGCTGCAAAAACAGTGGGTACAGGGAGGAGCTATCTGTTTGGCGATAATCTTGGAAAATTATATACATATTGTTGTAGACAATAGAATGGTGCTGATGGTGACCTTTGTAGTCGCGGCAGTGACCTTGGTACTCTATATTTATCTGAATTGGCAGTATAAGCAAAGAATCAAGAGGATATTGCTTGCTTTTTTTGCCATATGCGCGGTAGGTGGTATAGGTATTGCAGTAAATATAGGAGGAATCAGAGATACTCGCTTTTTTGTGAGTCTTATGACAAGGGATGGCGGCATTTTGGGAAATGTCCGTTTCCAAATGCTCTGGGAAGCTATCCGTATGCTTCCGTCTCACTGGAAAGGGGGCGGAACCATGTATCCGCTAGGGTTTAACTGTGTCCATAATTACTGGCTTCAGGCTGCGAATGACACGGGAATTGCGACATTTATACTCTGGGTGATCTTTAATATTATGGTTGTTGTTTCTATGGTTAAATGTGCTATAAGCCCGCATATAGAAACGAGGGTGAAGTATCTTGTACTTCCGTTGATGTGTGCTGTTATTTCATACCTGTCAATGGAAATAGGCGGCCAAGGGAAAAGCGAATATATACTTTTTTATGTTATATTGTCAGCTATGCTGCATCAGCTGATGAAGAATACCAGAGGCAGTGCGTCAACATACAGGAAGAAGACAAATAAAAAGAGCAGAGGGAAGGTAGCATGAGGATGAATGAAGTTCAAAATAAAAAAGAGCTTTTTTTCAGCATTATTGTTCCTGTATATAATGCTGAAAGATATCTATGGCGCTGCGTAGAGAGCATACAAAAACAAACCTTTAAAGCTTTCGAAAGCATTCTTGTAGATGACGCATCTCAGGACGGTTCAGAGGAGCTTTGCCAGGAAATATGCGGACTGGATGAAAGATTTCGATATTGCCGAAAACAACATGAAGGTGCTGCTGCTGCCAGAAATTATGGGATGCGGAATGCTGTAGGAAAATATGTTGTTTTTGTGGATGCGGATGATTATATTGCAGATGAATTTTTGGAACAGCTATATTGCTGTATATTGAAGAATGAAAAAGAAGCGGATATATGTTATATAAGCAGACATTTTTTAGTCAGCGATCATTCGGTCAGAGAAAATCGTGTCTTTGAATTTCCGGTGGAATATGTGCAGGAAAAATTATTGTCAAAAAGAGAATTCCTTGATTTGGTAACTGCACAGGGAAACCATATGCCAGGTTCCACTTGGCTGATGGTGCTAAAAAGAGATTTTGTGGACAAATATCAGCTATGGTTTGATGAAAAGTTAATTTGGAGCGAAGACACGGACTTATCTTATAGAGCATTGATTTGTTCGGAGATGATTAGCTGTTGTATGTACTGTGGCTACTATTATTTTCAGGAAAATGTATATTCTGTTTCCAAAACAATAACGATTGAGAAAGCCATGGGTAGAATGGATGTATATAGCCGATGGTCTGTTTATTTTCTGAAAGATAGACAGGCGTTGCAGGAATTTTCCCAATCTTCCAGAGAGAGGCTGGTACAGCAGATGCTGACAGAATACTGTGGAATTTTAAATGCTTGGAGAAAATTAAAAGAGAAAAAAGAAAAAGAAATCATATATGGAAGGCTCAGGAAAGAGAAGAATTTGTGGAAGATGTGCCAAGATTATCAGTATCAAGATTATGTCAGATTTGGAATATGGGGAGGCACAATTATACAGAAACTCAAGCGTATAGTAAAGAAAGTGATAAATAAATAAGATAGGTAGAAAGAGGCTGTTATGACAGAGTTCAATAAAAAATCACGAAAAAAGAATGCTGTGTTGATGTCCAGCATGGGAGTCTTGAATCAAATTGTATCAAATTTAGCAGCATTTATTTATCGTACAGTTTTTATCTATTGGCTGTCGGTAGAATATCTGGGAATTAATGGGCTTTTTTCTAATGTAATCCAGATTTTTTCTCTGGCAGAACTGGGAATAGGAAGCGTCATTACGTTTCGGATGTATAAGCCCATAAAAGAGGACGATGTAAATCGTACAGCTGCTTTGATGCATTTCTATAAAATGTTCTATCGGCTTATGTCAGTACTGATTCTGACAATTGGCATTTTGTTGGCTCCATTTTTACCACATATCATTAACGACACCAGTGAAATTCCTGCAGATATTAATATCTATGTCATCTATGCTCTGTATATTCTTCAAAGTGCTACCAGTTATACATTTGCGTATAGGCAGGCATTGCTGGAAGCAGATCAAAAGGGATATATTAATACATCTGTGCAGATGATTTTTACATGTGTGCGTTATGGTGTTTCTATAGTAGTCCTGTATTTGACTAGAAATTATACATTGGTATTGGGTGCAGGATTAGCAGTTAATTTATTGATGAATATTTGGACTTACAGTTATGTGGGACACAGCTATCAAGAAGTTTTTCAAAATAAAAGCAGGCTCAATAAAAAAGAAATTCTGCAGATCTATAAAGATACAGGAGCTATGATGTGCCATCGGATAGGAACTACAGTGGTTAATAGTACAGATAACATTATTATGTCTATGTATGTAGGGACTGTCGCAGTGGGAATTTATTCAAATTATTCTATGATTATTCAGATTATACAGAATACTTTGAGTAATTTTTTGGGGAGTTTTACCGCATCAATTGGCAACCATGCTTTGTCTGTTGCAGCAGAGGAAAGATATCAGCTATTTCAAAGGTTGAGGTTTGCAAATATGTGGCTTTCGGTTTTTTGTACAAGTTCTCTGTATCTTCTTTTGAACCCTTTTATACAAGTGGTATGGGGAAAAGACCTGATTTTTTCCAGAGATATTGTGCTTATTTTGTGTATAAATTTTTTCCTGTTTTCGTCTCGTGCAGTCAATGGTGCCTTTAGTAACGCGTCAGGAATGTTTCGGTATGACAGAGCAAGGCCATTAATAGAAGCTGCGTTGAATCTGGTTATTTCCATTGTCTTGGCAGGAAGAATAGGGGTAGGAGGAGTCTTTTTGGGAACTATCATAAGTTCTGCTCTTACTGTATGGTGGAGAGAACCTTATTTGTTGTATAGAAAGCTTTTTAATCAGAAGATATCAGGCTACTTTGTCAGCTATATTTTGTGGATGGGTCTTTTGATTCTTCTGACAATTCCTCTGGATAGATGGTTTACTAGAATGCCTATAAATTTTGGGTATTTGATTTTGCGATTTTTAATTTGTGGTCTGGGAATTAATACTGTAATAGTAATATTGATGTGTAGAAATAAAAAGTTCTTGTATTTTGTGGATTTTGGAAGAAAGCTGATTTTAAAAAAGTTGAGGATTGAATGATGAAATTTAGTTTCATAATACCCATTTATAATGTGGAGAACTATTTGTGTAAATGTTTGGACTCCATTTTAGCTCAGACGTATAAGGATTATGAAATTATTTTAATTGACGATGGCTCTCGAGATAGGAGTGGGGAAATTGCCGACGCCTATGCTGAAAAATATCCAGAAAAAATCAGAGTGTTTCATCAAAAAAATGGTGGCCAGGGAGAAGCAAGGAACACAGGAATTGCCATGGCTCGAGGAAAATATCTGCTAATGGTGGATAGCGATGACTATATCGCAGAATGGATGCTGGAAGTGGCGGAAAAGTATCTTGACAAATATGATGATGATATCTTAATTTTTAATTTTATTACAGAGGAAATAAATGGGACACAGCATCTAGAGTCCCTGCATAAAGTGGAAAAACATACCTGGATTTCACCCAAAGAATATATTTTTGAGGCGCCAGCTCCTTGGAATAAAATATTTCGGGCATCTTTATTCCAAGGGACAAACGTGAGATTTCCGGCGCGTATAATTTATGAGGATTTGGCTACAATTCCATGCCTAGCGCTGTGGGCAAAGCGTATTGGTGTTGTAAAGGAAGCTCCGTATTATTATGTACAGAGAGCATCCAGTACAATGCATACATCAGATACTGAACGAATGTTGGAAATTTGTACGGCAGTTGAAAAGATTTTAGATTATTTTAAGAAACAAAATAAATTCCAAGATTTTTATTATGAATTAGAATGTTTGACAGTTGGCAATGTATTGTGCTCGGGAATACGAAGGATTTTAAATGTTAAATTTGAATACAGTAAAGTACAAAAACTGGAACATTTTACAAGACAAAATTTCCCAGATTACAAGCAAAATCCCTACCTTAAGAAAGAAATGGAAAGCCCAGGATTTAGAAGAGAGCGGTGGATTATTACACAAAAGTATTTTTTTTTATGGGGGGAATATTGCTTAAAAAGAATAAAACGAATATTCCTAAAAGGTGATGCACTAGTATGATTATAGTAAGAATTATGGGCGGTTTGGGAAATCAGATGTTTCAATTTGCTTTGTATGAGAAGCTTAAATATTTAAATAAACAGGTAAAGGCGGATATAAACACATTCTATTATTTGGATTCTAACAGAAAATATGAGCTGAATAAATTTCCAAATTTGGAGATACAGGAAGCATCAAAAGAAGAGATTGCGTATTATTTTAATTATGCACATAAATGGATTCATAGAATCGAAGGAAAACTTCTCCCGGATAGAAAAAAGGTCCGAGCATTTGAAAGCCTGAAATATAATGAGAAAGTCTATAGCATTACAGATGCTTACATTTATGGATTTTGGCAATCTGAGCGGTATTTTCATGATATTGATGAGCATATAAGAAGAGCCTTTATCTTTCCGGAAATTCAGGATAAAATAAATAGAAAATATTTACAAATGATAGAGAATGAAAATTCTATCAGTATTCACATTCGTAGGGGAGATTATCTGAGTGATATAAATCAGCGTATTTATGGAAATATATGTACTTTAGAATACTATAGACAAGCTATACAATATTTTGAGAATAAGTATCAGGATGCAGTGTTTTTTATCTTCTCAAATGATACAGAGTGGGCCCGTGATAATTTAAAAATGAGAAAAGCAGTGGTCGTAGAAGGAAATAAGGATGAGAAAGCATTTTATGATATGATGCTGATGTCAAAATGCCAACATAACATTATAGCAAACAGCAGTTTCAGTTGGTGGGGAGCGTGGCTGAATTCTCATAAAGGGAAAGAAGTGGTAGCGCCTTCTAAATGGGTCAACACAGAACGTGGAATAGACATATGGTGCAAAGAATGGATGAAAATTGATGGATAAAAAAGTGAGTATTGTTATCCCCGTATATAATTGTGAAAAATACCTTTCGGCTTGTCTGAACAGTCTTTTATGTCAGACATACAAAAATATGGAAATCATTTTGGTAGATGACGGCTCTTCTGATAAAAGCCCTGCTCTTTGTGATGAATATGCAGAACGGCATATGATCATCAAAGTAATTCATCAGAAGAATGCCGGCCCAGGTGCAGCGCGTAATGCGGGGATGAATATAGTAACTGGAGAATATCTTACTTTTGTAGACGCAGATGATTATGTTTCAAAAAAATATGTGGAAATACTGGTAGAACTTTTAGAAAAATATCAGGCCGGAATTGCAGAAGTGGGTCTGGTATGTATGTATCAGTCACATAATGCTTTTGAAAAAAATGATGAAAAAATATTGGTTCTTCAGGGACACGAGAATCTGGTGAAAGACTATTTTTCCGAAAATAGAAAGTTGAGGAACTGTATTGCAGGTAGAATGTATGACTTACAGGGATGCAGGGATGTGAGATTTAGCTCAAAATCTATAGGTGAGGATACGGAATTTTCACTTCGAATGCTTTCACGATGTGAACGCTTGGTAAAATATAATAAGTGCCTTTATGGATGCAGAGCTTATCAGGAGACATTGACTAGGAAACCTTTCAATCCGAAAAATTTTGAGGTTGTACGGGTTGCTTATCAAGATCTTCAGTTTGCACAGAGAATGGGCGTAGATCCAGATAACTGGGAATATGTCTTCCGGCATTTTACAGAAATATGTTATGATATTCTGAGAAAGATAGCAGTGCAAAAGCAAGAAAAAAATTACAGAGCAGAACTACAGGAGATGCTTTGCATATACGGGAAGATGTCTTTGCTTGCAGAAAAGCATAATATACATCTTGATCAAAAATTGATAAGAGATACTGAAAACATTGAAATGTGGGCAAGGGAGTACAGGAAGAAAAATAGGCGAAAAATTAAGGTGAAAAATTTTCGGAGCTTAATCTCCAAGTGGCTTGGAAACTGCAAAGAGAAAATATCTTATGAATATAAATTTGAGGATTAAAAATAATGCTGATAATTAGATATTTTATAAAGGGAAAGATGAGAGCCCATTGGATTAAGAAGTACGGGGAAGAAAATTGTCAACATGTGATGAAAAGTTATGCAGGTAAAGAGATATGTGACAAAGAAGAGGTTAATAATTATATAATCCGGAAAATTTTATCGGGAGAACCATTTTTAACAGCCCGTTTCGGATACACAGAAATGTTTGTCATGCGTACTTTTCAGTTTCACTTGAGATGGAATTATGAAAAAGCTATGAAACAGTTATGCTGTTGGTCGGGTTTTTTTCCGGAAACAGTTGAGCTTGGAGACAAATTTGTAAATGTTATGCGAAAGGCTGGAAAAGAAATAGATATTTTAGGTGTAGAACTGGAGCCGTTTGAAGACTATTATATTTCACAGGAGTTAAAAAAGGATGTAAAGCTTACTTTTTTAAATGAATTGGAACCTTGGAAAAACCCTCAAAAGCCTTGGACAGCGGCTTTGAAAGGAAAAAAAGTATTGGTTATCCATCCCTTTGCTGAAACCATCACGAAACAGTACCAACGGAGGGAAGAGCTTTTTCCAGGGACAGATATTCTTCCGGAATTTCAATTGATAACGCTGAAAGCTGTGCAGACTATAGCAGGACAAGTAGATCCAAGATTTCAGGATTGGTTTGAAGCTTTGCAATACATGTATAAAGAGGCGATAAAGCTGGAGTTTGATATTGCGATTATTGGATGCGGAGCGTATGGTTTGCCTTTGTCGGCGATGCTTAAAAGGGCTGGTAAACAGGCAATTCATTTGGGAGGGGCTGTGCAAATTTTATTTGGCATAAAGGGAAAACGATGGGACAGTGAAGAAAAATATGCGTATGTGCGAAAGCTATATACGGATGCATGGGTATATCCTGATGAAAGTGAACGACCGAGTCAGCTTAAAAAAGTAGAAGATGGCTGCTATTGGTAAATTGATAAATAGAAAGCGTTGAAAAAATGGTAATTACATGTATCAGAGAAGGATTTGGAAATCAATTATTTATGTATGCTTGTGGATATTCCCTAGCTAAAGATAGGAAGACGGAACTCGTTTTGGACACAACTCTTCTTGATTGTGGAAATTTTAGAAAACTAGAATTGCTAAAAACAAAGGCAGAGTATTCAAGACGGCTGTCGTATGGCAGGAAAGAAGATTTATTAAGTAGAGCTTTTGGCAATAAAATAAGAAGGAGAAGAGCTATAGGATTTAGAACAGTTATGTGTAGCGAAAAAGATCCGTGGCTTTATTCTCCGAATTGCTTTAAGAAAAACGAAAATATATATTTATATGGTTTTTGGCAATCAGTTCATTATTTCGAAAAATATGAAGCTGATTTAAAACGTATGATTGTTCCTAATTATCATATGTCAGAGCGTATTTTAGAGCAGATAGAACGAGTGCAAAAGGAAGAAAGTGTTGCAATTCATGTTCGAAGAGGCGATTATGTTCAGATAGGCTGTGAATTGCCTTTAAGATATTATCAAAAAGCAATTGTGAAAGCAAGAGAAGACATTCCAGGAGCTAAATTTTATGTTTTCTCAGATGATTTAGAATTTGCTAGAAAGAAAATGAATCTGGATTTAAAAAATACTGTTTTTTGGGAAGACGAAGATTCAGAAAGTTCATTAAATGATTTTTTCTTAATGTCGGCCTGCCGGAATCAAATTCTAGCAAATAGTACTTTTAGCTGGTGGGCGGCGTATCTGAATAAAAATAAATGCAAAAAGATATATGCTCCTGTTTTTGGAAATTGGAAAGAAGAATTTTATCCGGAAAACTGGATCAAACTGTTAGTATAAGGAAAAACAATGAAAAGGATAATAGGAATTTTTACATGTTTTAATCGAAAAGAACAGACTATGGAGTGCCTTCGGAGCCTTATAACAGGTAATCCAAACTTAAAATTTGTATTTTTCGCTGTTGATGATGCAAGTACAGATGGGACAGGAGAGGCTTTACGACAGTTCCCGGAAGTAGAAGTTATTAATGGAAATGGTAAACTATATTACTGCGGTGGAATGCGAAGAGGTATTTCAGCGGCAAAAGAGAAACAAATGAACTTTGATTACTGTCTTTTTTTTAATGATGATGTTAAATTTTATCCAGGTGCAATAGAGAAGATGATTAGTCTGCATAAAGATGAGCATCAGATTTTGGTCGGAGCCACATGCGATGATAAGGGGGTTTTATCTTATGGGGGTATGATAAAGCGTTCTTTGTGGAGGCCTGACTTTAAGATTGTAATGTCGAAAGATAGTCTGCGGGAATGTGACACTTTTAATGCAAATTGCGTTCTAATACCTTATCGAACTTTTTTAATGTTGCCTAATATAGATCCTGTATATACGCATTCTCTCGGGGATTTGGATTACGGACTTTCCGCCAGAAAAAAAGGGTATTCGATTTTGGTTTCCAATTTCTTTGTTGGGCTATGTAATGATAATCCGGTACAGGGTACTTGGAGAGATACGAAACTTTCCAGAAAGGAACGATTAAAACGCAAAGAAAATCCAAAAGGACTCCCGAGAAAAGAATGGTATTATTTTGTGAGAAAGCATTTTGGGGTTATCAGTGCGTGGATGAGTACACTTCTTCCTTATATTAAAATTATTATCGGAAAATAGAATTGCAGGATAGTGGAGGGGAGAATACTTATGGAAAAACATGCATTTTTAATAATGGCACATAAAAATGACCATGTTTTACAAACGTTGCTTCATATGCTTGATAATGAGCAGAATGATATTTTTATTCATATGGATTTGAAGAATACAGCATATCATGCGGAGGAGTTAAATATTACTACCTGTAGCAAGGTGTTTTTTGTGGATAGAGTACGTGTAAACTGGGGTGGCTATTCCCAGATACGGGCTGAATTGAATTTACTGCAGGAAGCAAGGAAGCGAGGGCCATATAAATATTATCATTTATTGTCAGGGGCAGACTTACCTATCAAATCTCAAAAGTATATTTATGATTTTTTTGAGAGAAATGCTGGGAAAGAATTTGTTGGTTTTTGTGGGGAGAAATTGGAAGATGAATCTCGTGTAAAACTCTATCACATTTTTCAGGAGAAGATAGGGAGGGGTAAGAAATTCAATGTAAAGCTAAATCGTGGCTTTTTGAAACTGCAGAGGATTCTGAAAATAGATCGAATATCAAAGCTGGATGTTTGTTTTATGAAAGGGCCAAATTGGTTCAGTATAACAGATAGGCTAGCAAGTGTGGTTATTGATGAAGAGGAATGGATAAAAAAGATATTCCGGAATACAACTTGCTGTGATGAGGTGTTTTTGCAGACAATTATTAAGAAAAGAAACATGCTGGACAAAGTGTACTGCTTGAAAAATAGCGATGATAATGCGGCGGCAATGCGATATATTGACTGGGATAGGGGGACACCATATATTTTCCGAATAGAGGATTTTAAGGCATTAGTGGAATCTCAGCTGCTATTTGCCAGAAAGTTTGACGAGGAGGTTGATTCACAGATCATTGACTGCTTGTACATTTATTGTATGAGATAAACAAAAATGTAGAAAATCCTCCTTTTTGTAAGGTATATGTAGATTGGGAAAAGGAATGTGGAGAAGACATAATGGGTTTGGAATATAACATTGGGAGCAATAAGTAGCATGAAAAAAATTATAATTATTACCAACATCCCCTCCCCTTACCGCGTAGACTTCTTTTATTATCTTCAACAGCATGAAAAGAAATATGAAATTCACATTATCTACGCCAGTGAAAACGAGGATAACCGTGCCTGGGAGATTGACAGGGAGAAAATGAAGAACAGCCATTTCCTGGATTCCTGGACTTTGAAAATTCCGCGCCGCTACGACACGAAATACATCCATATTTCCCGGGGGATCAGGACTCTGTTAAAGAAGTTGAAGCCGGATGTGGTGGTGGGATCGGAATATAATCCAACAGTTCTGCAGGCGGTACGTTACTGCAGCCGGCATGAAATTCCGTATGTGAGCTGGACAGATGGGACTCTGTATTCTGAAAGAAACATCAGCAGTCTTCAGAAAAGGCTGAGAAGATATGTGATTTCACACGCAGCTGCTTATATTGGCAGCAGTACAAAATCACGGGAGGCGCAGATCGTATATGGTGCGGATCCAAACCGATGCTTTATCAGTTTTCTTACGGTAGATTTGGATAAGTATCGAGTAGAACCACAGAATCGGCAGGCTGACAGGATCCTGTGTGTGGGAAGCCTGATTGAAAGAAAAGGTGTGGATCTGCTGCTTCGCTCGCTTGCAGATATGGAAGCGCCGTTTACGCTGGCGCTTGCTGGTTCTGGGGCAGAAGAAGAGAACTTGCGCCTGCTGGCGGAAGAATTAGGGATACAAAAGCAGATAGAGTTCCTAGGTTATCTGCAGCTGGACGAACTGCAAAAGCAGTATGCGGAGAGTGGGATCTTTGTGCTTCCGACCAGAGAGGACTGCTTTGCCTTAGTTATTTTGGAAGCCATGTGTGCCGGGCTGCCTGTTGTATGTTCCCAATACGCGGACGGAGGCGGAGATCTGATAGAAGAGGGGGTCAATGGTTATATTGTGGATCCTTATGATACCGAAAGCTTTCACAGACAGTTAAGAGCGCTTCTTGAGGATCCAGAAAAAGCTTCCGGAATGGGACAGGCATCATTAAAAATGCTTGGGAAATTTCGCTTTGAAGAAGTAAGTTACGGATTTATGAGCGCTGTACAAACGGCGCTCCGGGAGGAGAAAGAATAAATGAAAAACCTGACATGGAACAAAAGAACTGTGGGCATTCTTTTGGTGGTTATCTGCCTGGTTCAGTTGGCTGTATCATTGTACTTTGGTTCTCAGAAAAGCTTCCTGATGTGCGATGAGCTTTTTACCTATGGAGCCGCGAATTACGACGGCGGGATTATGATGGAGTTTCCGCTGAATGACTGGATGACCGGGGATGTTTTTATGGATTATGTGGCGCCCCAGGAAAACGCGTTTTCCTATGATATTCCATATGATAACCAGGCTCTGGACGTACATCCGCCTTTGTATTATTACCTGATCCACACGATTGCGTCTTTCCAGCCTTACGAGTTTTCTTACTGGACAGGCATAGGGCTGAATATTGCGTTGTTTCTGGGATGCGCAGTGGCCTTGTATTTTCTGGTATGCGAATTGGTGAACAGCAAAGGCTGCGCGTTGCTGGCAAGCCTGCTTTACGGCCTTAGCTATGGTGGGTTAAATACCATGCTGTTTATCCGTATGTATATGCTTTTTGCCTTGGCGCTGCTTTTACATCTTTTGGTATATGTGAAATACTGGGAGCGGGAGAAGATTCCTGCCAGGGGATTTGTATTCCTGGGTCTTACGCTGGTCTTGGGAGCGATGACCCAGTACTATTTCCTGATCGCGGCCTTTTTCCTGGGTGTTTGGTATACGTTTAAGCTGTTGTTTGGAAAGCGCTTCCGGGAACTGGGGATTTATCTGGGGACGGTGGTGGCGGCGGCTGCGCTGAGCCTGAGCCTGTTTCCGCCCATGTGGGATCAGATTTTCCATGGTTCCCGGGGAACCCAGGCGCAGAGTAAGTTCTGGGTGTTCGAGGGGTATCCCAGGTCGCTTTTGAATATGTTTGACATTATCAGCGATCAGATGTTCCGTGGATATCTGTGGCCGGTACTGGGAGTTATTGTGGTTTTGATTGTATTGTTTGTGCTGCGCTTTAAAAGGCTTCCCCTCAAAGAAAGTATGAAAATGCTTCCGGTTGTCTTCATGTCAGCTGGTTACTTCCTGCTGGTGACAAAGATAGCGCCGGAAATAACCGATCGTTACATGATGCCTCTGTTTCCGGTAGTCCTGTTGCTGGCAATCTGCTTCTTCTATATGCTGTTCGGAAAATTAGCCTTCAGAAGAGAGGCGTCTCTGACAGTGTGCGCTGTTTTTGGCCTATTCTTATGTATGCCGACACTTCAGGGGACGGTTCCCAGCTATTCCTATAATTGGATGAAACCGCATACGGAACTGATGAAGCAGTATGCGGATAAAAAAGCCGTTTATATTGACAGAGAGTTTTATTGGTGGGAATACTATGACCTGATGCAGGTCATGAGAGAAAACTCAGACTTTTACGTGATATCCTATGCCAGAATTATTCAGGATGATATCGATTCGGCCCTGGAGTACACGGCGGAGGATGATGAAGTGATCGTATATGTGGGTAATACAGCTCTCGACGAGGAGATTACCGAATACATCAAAAATACGGTTAAGGCAAAAGAGATGATCCCTCTGGATCAGTTCAGCCGCTATACGGTGTATCGGGGCGTACGCTAAGGGAGATGTGAGAAATGGCCGGGAAGCAAAGAATTCTGCTTGTCCATAACTATTATAAGATTCCAGGCGGTGAGGATACCGTGGTGGAAAATGAAAAGCGTTTGCTGGAAGAGCATGGGCATAAAGTAATCTTGTATACCCGTTCCAACAAAGAACTGGATTCTTTTGGACTTTGGAGGAAATTGTGCCTGCCTTTTACAGCCTTATTTTCAATACGGACATACAAAGAGGTAAAAAAACGGATTCTACAGGAGAAGATAGACGTGGTGCATGTACATAACACGTTGAGCCTGATTAGTCCTTCGGTCTATTATGCAGCCTTTTCCTGCGGCGTCCCTGTGGTGCAGACACTCCACAATTTCCGGCTTTTGTGCCCGGCGGCTACTTTCATGAGAGACGGGGCGATCTGCGAGGACTGCCTGAAATATGGCCTTTCCTGTTCAATCCGCCACAGCTGCTACCGAGGCTCTAAAATGCAGACCCTAGTAAGCGCAGCAGTCCTGAAGGTCCATCGGATGCTGGGGACATACAGGCGGCTGCATTATATTTGCCTTACAGAATTTAACAAAGGAAAACTGCTTTCCCTAAACAAGGGAGGGAAAAAACGGATTCAGGAGGAATTGGTTTTTGTAAAACCAAATTTTGTATGGGATCCGGGTGAAAAGTGGATTTCTGGGAAAAACAGGTATATTTATATCGGAAGGTTGGAAAGACTGAAAGGGATTCAGATACTCTTGGAAGCCTGGATGGAATTTCCTGAAAAGAAACTTTTGGTTTGTGGAAGCGGACCAGAGGAAGCTTCTGTAAAAAAATATCTGCAGGACAACCAGCTGGATCAGGTAGAGCTGATGGGGCAGCTGCCCCATGACGAGGTTCTCCGGCTGCTGGCAGAGTCCAAAGCGTTGATAATGCCGACTCTTTGTTATGAAGGACAGCCGATGGTAATTTTGGAAAGCTATGCGGTGGGGACGCCTGTGCTGGCAAGTGATTTGGGGAATGCCGGGGATATGGTTCTTCCGGGCGTGACTGGATTTCGCTTTGCTCCCGGCAGCCCGGAAGGGTTGAGGAAAGCAGTGAAACAGCTGGAAGAAACTGCTCATCTGGATCCCCGGCCGGTATTTGAGGAACGGTATACGCCGGAAAAAAATTATGAGATCCTGAAAAATATTTATGACCACGCAGAGAGGAATAAAAGTATCCATGCCTGAGAGACATCCATTTCCCGTCTGCAATATTCTGGGTGTGAATATTGCGGTGACAAATATGGAAAAAACAGTATCTTATTTGTGCGCACATCTTTTGGAACTTTCTGGATCATATATCTGCGTTTCCAATGTGCATACGACGGTAACGGCTTATGAAGACGAGGGCTACCGCGCTGTTCAGAACGGCGCAGCCATCGCCCTGCCGGATGGAAAGCCGCTGTCACTTACCAGCCGAAAGCGCGGCTTTGCGGAGGCGGAGCGCGTGACCGGTCCGGATCTGATGGGAGAGATTTTCCGGATTTCGGCCGTACACGGCTGGCGCCATTATTTTTATGGAAGCACAGAAGAGACGCTTCGCGCGCTTCGGGTGGAACTGGAAAAGAACTATCCGGGGCTCCAGATTGCAGGCATGTATTCACCGCCCTTCCGGCCCCTGACAGCGCAGGAGGACAGGCAGGACATAGAGAGGATCAATGAAGCGCAGGCGGATTTCGTCTGGGTGGGCTTGGGAGCGCCCAAGCAGGAACGGTGGATGGCGGCCCATGAAGGCCGGGTGCGCGGGCTGATGATCGGCGTGGGCGCCGGCTTCGATTACCACGCAGGCCGCCTGAAACGCGCCCCTAAGTGGATGCAGAAATGCAGCCTGGAGTGGCTGTACCGGCTGCTGCAGGATCCAGTCCGGCTGTTTAAACGCTACCTGGTGACGAATACGAAGTACCTGTGGCTGGTAAGGAGGGAAGAGAGATAAAAGAAGGGGGGTCACCTCGCCCCCTTTTTCATGATCACCACCCACACCGTCATCAGCAGAATCCGGATGTCGGAGGCCAGGCTCCAGTTGTCGATGTACTCCAGATCCAGTTTCAGCACCTCGCGGAAGTCCGTGATATCGCTGCGGCCGCTGACCTGCCAGAGGCCGGTCAGGCCGGGCTTGATGCTCAGGCGGCGGCGGTAGTAGAGATCGTATTCCTTAAATTCGTCCACCGTAGGCGGGCGCGTGCCCACAAGGCTCATATTTCCAACCAGAATGTTGAAGAATTGGGGCAGCTCGTCCAGGCTGGTTTTGCGCAGAAATGCCCCCACCCGGGTGACGCGGGGGTCGTGCTCTACCTTGAACATGGGGCCGTCCATTTCATTTTGTGCCATCAGTTCGGCCTTTCTTTCCTCAGCGTCTATATACATAGAGCGGAATTTGTAGAGGCGGAAATAGCGCCCGTTTTTTCCCACGCGTTTTTGCGCGAAGAAGACAGGGCCCGGGGAATCGGCTTTGATGGCCAGGGCGATGAAAGGCGTCAGCACAGCAGTGACAGCCAGCCCCACAAGGGAACCGAGGATATCGATGATCCGCTTGACAAAAAGCCTGCGGTAATCGAAGGTGCTGGCTTCATAAGAAAGCACGGTAAAGCCAGCGAAGGATTCTGTCGTCTTGTGGGCGATGACATTATTAAAATAATCGATGTTGACATGGACGGTGACGCCCATGCTTTCAAAGCGGATGATAAGCTCTTCAATCTGCTCCCTGGCATAGTCGGGAAGATGGATGAAGACCTCGTCGATGACCCTGGTTTTCAACTGCTCATAGAGATCTGCGCGGCCGGCGGCTACAGACACGCCCCCGATTTTGCCTCCTGCTTCTGCTGTCTCCTGATCCATCAGGACGATGCCGCTGACTTCGAAGCTCCATTCCGGGGAAGCGCTCAGCTTTTCCAGAACCTGGAGGGCGGAGTCTGAGGTGGCGATAAGAAACATTTTATTGCTGCCGGAGCTGGTGCGGTACACTTTGGTAAAGTACTGTTTCAGCAGCAGGTGGCCGACATAGGTCAGCAGGATATTGTAAATAAAAAAGTAGACGAAGACCAGGCGGGAAAAATCCTCGGCAAGCTTCGAGACATACAGAAAAAAGCTCAAGAAAAAAATGAGCACAAGATTGTATTTGCACACGGCTACGAGCTCCACATAGTAGCCCCGCCGGAAGATATTCGTGTTCCAGTCAAACAGATAGTAGGACAGCAGGTGGAAGAAAAGGATGCAGGCCACTGTTGTGATGTAGGTATCGGAATAAGGGTGGTAACTTTGTTCCACGCCCCTGGTCAGAAGAGCCAGAGCGAAGGACAGGATGATGCAGAAGCATTCTACTGCCAGCAGGGTATAATTTTGGATAAGGCGCTGTTTCTGGCTGATGTTTGACATGGCGTTCTTCCTTTCCGGGAACTCTGGAACCGGCGCGCGGGCGGCCTGGCAGTCCCTGGCGGACCGGCGTTGTTCCTTCTCGTATCATAAAATATCATAAAAGATCTGGAAGGGCTTGTCAAACACTAAAGATAGAATCGCGGCTTCCGGGCGCTGTCTACTTGTATCCCCGCCCTGTCTGGGCTATAATAGACTGATAAAAGGCGCACGCCGGACGGCGGGGCTGGATGCTGCAGAGAGGAGTTTCAAGATGAACTGGTTGAAAGAACATGAGATTGATTCCTGGGTTTTGCGGGGGGCCTTTGTGCTGATGCTGTTGTTCCCGGCGTTTTACAGCCCTTATACAGACGTATACCAAAGCGCTTATTACGCGGGCTTTTCCTGGGCTTATTTTTTGCTTGTGCTGTATATGCTTCTGCAGCTGGCGCAGAACTTAGGCAGCCTGCGCCAGTCCTTCTGGAAGCTGGCGGGCATCGTGTATTTTGGGCTTTTGTTTTTGTACAACGTCTGCTCTCTTTATTTTAACCATACATATCTGCACTGGTACTGGGAGCAGGCCAATAATACCGTGGCGTTCCTGCTTATAGCGGTACTTGCGGGCTTCCGGGTGAGCCTGGACGGCGGAAAGCATGACAATATCCGTTTTCTGCTGCGTTGCATCGTGATTTCCAATGTAGGCAGTATCATTTACTATTTCCTGGGCTACACGAATCTGCTGATCTGCAACAATCACTTTATCTTTTTTGAGCTGCCGGAAAATTTTTATGAGACGCGGCATTACTGGATCTACAGCCACAAGAGCGAGTATGCGCTGATGCTGACCGCGTTCACGGCGCTTTTTGTGGCGTACCGGAAAAAATTTAAGAATATGCTGACCTTTCTCCTGAGCATGGCAGTGCTGTTGTTCTGTCTTTGGCTGACCCATTCCTGGACGGGCATCGCAGGCGTCTTTCTGATTATCCTGGGCGGCATGCTGGATCAGATAAATTGGAAAAGCTTCCGGCCAAAGAAGTGGCATTTTGCCGCGGGCGCGGGCTTTCTTGCGATGGCGGGGGCTGCTGCGTATGAGCTCTTAAAGGAAAGGGACATTCTGTCGCTGGGAGGGCGCACCCACATCTGGAAGGCGGTCTGGCAGGTGATCGTGGAGCATCCGGAAGGCTGGGGTATGCGCTTTGGCACCTCCATGATTGAGACGGAGACGGGGCTTCTGGTGAACAACGCCCACAATGTCTTCCTGAACCAGATGCTGCGCTTCTCCATCCCGGTGGGGATTTGCTTCACTCTTCTCTTTCTGGGTATCGTCATTTATACCCTGGTGAAGGGCAGAAGCTTTCTGATGGCTGGCACCTGGATCGCCCTTTTGGTGCTTTTAGACATGGACTATTCCATGATGAGCCTGCAGATGGCTCTGGTGTTCCTGATTGTGTACCTGATTATGCGTTCCCGTTCACGGCCGATTCAAAGATGTGAATAGCAAGATCATGCAGAAGGGGAAAGAAAAATGGTTGAAAAAGGCTTTGTGAGGGTATGCTGTTTAGATAGGAAGAGACTGTTTTGCATTGGAATTTTTAATGAAAAATTAATTTGACGCCAGATCATTGTTGGGGTATAAATACAGTTATAACTTGAGGAGCGGCCTTCTTTTGGAGGGCCGCAGGCAGAGTAAATAAGGCGGTGAGACGATGATAGAAGAAGCTGTGGCGGCCGTGAAGGAGACAGAAGGCCAGACGGACGAGCTGCTGCGCCAGGCGGGGCAGGACAGCGCGGAGCTTTTGAAGGAAGCAAAAGCACAGGCAGAGGCGCGAAAGGCCCAGGCCCTGGAGGCAGCCAGAGAACGGGCGGCGGCCCGGATGGCTGAGGCGAAGGCCGAAGGCGAGAGGCTTCTGGCGGAAGAAGAGGATGCGGCGGTCCGCGAGGCGGCCGCTCTCAAATCCCTGGCAGCCCGCAGCGAGGACAAGGCTGTGGAGGCCGTGCTGGCGGCGCTGGTATAGAGAGAGCCGCAAGCTGCGGCCCCAGGAGCCTGCGGTCTGGCGCTGCGCCCGACGGGCGCACGCCAGACCGCAGACAGATAAGACGAGACGACGAAAGGAGGGATGTATATGGCAGTTCTTAAGATGCAGCGGCTGGGGCTCTGCGCGCTTAAGAAGAACCGGAAGGAGATTCTGGAGCTTCTGCAGCGCCGGGGCGTCCTGGATATCGATACGGACGCCGCGGAGGACGAGGTGTTCCAGAGGACGGATACCTCAAAGGAGCGGGCGGATTTTGAAAAAGAGATCCAGCTGGCCGAGCATGCTCTGGAGATACTGCAGCGATACGTTCCGGAGCATAAAGGAATGCTTTCCTCTCTGGAGGGAAAGAAGCTGGTGGATCTGGAAAGCTGCCGCCGCATGGAGGCGGCCCGGGAGACGGTGCTTCATAAGGCCCGGAAAATCGAAGAGCTTTCCAGAAAAGCGGCGGAATGCGAGAGCGAGAGCAGAAAGCTGGAGAATGAGCGGGAGGCCCTGGAGCCCTGGAAGGCCCTGGCCGTTCCCATGGATTTTGCGGGGACGAAGCGGACGGCGGCTCTTATCGGGACCTTTCCGGGAGCTCTGTCCACGGAGCAGCTCTGCGGACTGGTGGAGGCGGCTCTGGCGCGGGACTCCGGAGAAGGAACTGCAGACGGGCCGGCAGCTTCCGGGGCGCCGGAGGCTCCCGGCTATTACGCCGAGGTGGTGTCCGCAGACGCCGACCAGAGCTGCGTGTTCATCCTGGTAAAGAAGGAGGACGCAGGGCGGCTTGAGGAGGCTCTTCGGACGGAAGGCTTCGCAAGGCCCTCCCGGACGGAAGGGACGCGGCCTGCGGCCCGGCAGGAGGAGCTTGCCAAAGAACTGGAGTCCCTGAAAGAAAAGAAGGAAGCCCTGGAGGAGCAGATCCGGGCCTTCGCGGAAAGCCGGGAGGAGCTGAAGCTGGCGGCGGATTATTACCGGATGCGCCTGGAGAAGTATGAGCTTCTGGGAAGCCTTCTTCAGTCGAAGAAGACCTTCCTGGTGACGGGCTACGTGCCCGAGAGGGCGGCGCAGGATCTGGCCCGGGAGCTTTCGGAAGAGTTTACGCTGGCCCTGGAGCTGGCGGATCCGGCGGAAGAGGACGAGCCCCCGGTGCTGCTGGCCAATAAGACAGTGCCCGCTTCCTTCGAGGGAGTGGTGGCGGCCTTCGGCCTTCCTGGAAAGGGAGAGATCGACCCGACGGCGATCATGTCGGCCTGCTATATCTTCCTGTTTGGCCTGATGCTGTCAGACGCGGCCTACGGCTTCGTGGTGTTCGCGGCCTGCCTGGCGGCTCTGCTGAAATTCCCCAGGATGCAGGAGGGCATGTGCAAATCCCTGCGGATGTTCATGTACTGCGGCATTTCTACCATGTTCTGGGGCGTCATGTTCGGCAGTTATTTTGGAGACGTGGTGGACGTGGTGTCCCGGACCTTCTTCGGGCATCAGGTGACGATTCCGGCCCTCTGGTTCGTGCCGCTCAACGACCCCATGAAGATGCTGGTGTTTTCCATGCTGTTCGGCGTGATCCACCTGTTCCTGGGGCTTGGCATGAAGGGCTATATGCTGCTTCGGGATAAGAAATACCTGGATTTTGTGTGCGACGTGGTGTTCTGGTATCTGCTCCTTATCGGCCTGATTTTGATTCTGCTTCCCAGCGGAATGTTTGAATCCATCTCCCAGATGCAGTTCAACTTCCCGCCGATTCTGAACCAAGCGGCGAAGCTCATGGCTGTCGTCGGAGCGGCCGGCATCCTTCTGATGTCGGGCCGGGGCAGGAAGAACTGGTTCCTGCGGGTGGCCCTGGGAGCCTACGACCTATACGGGGTGACCAGCTGGCTGAGCGACGTCCTGTCCTACTCCCGGCTTCTGGCCCTGGGACTGGCCACGGGCGTCATCGGATCGGTCATCAACTCCATGGGAGCCATGCTGGGCGGAGGCATCGTGGGAGCCATCGGCTTTACCCTGGTCTTCCTCATCGGCCATTCGGTGAACATCGGCATCAACCTGCTGGGCGCGTACGTACACACGAACCGTCTCCAGTACGTGGAGTTTTTCGGGAAATTTTACGAGGGCGGAGGACGGCCCTTTAACCCGTTTAGCATTCATACAAACTATGTGGAATTCAAGGAGGAAAATTAATTATGTTTGATCAGCTTGGAATTGTTTTCGCGGTAGTAGGAGCGGCTCTGGCGGCTCTGATGGCGGGCATCGGCTCCGCAAAGGGAGTAGGAGCGGCCGGACAGGCCGCCGCAGGCGTGGTGACGGAGGATCCCAGCACCTTCTCCAAGGTACTGCTTCTGCAGCTGCTTCCCGGCACCCAGGGTATCTATGGCCTGCTGGTTGCCTTCGTAACTTTGAATAAGATCGGCGCCCTGAGCGGCAATCTGGCGGCGGTAAACGGCGCGACGGGCCTGATGATTTTCTTCGCCTGCCTGCCGATGGCCATCGTGGGCCTGATTTCCGCCATCCATCAGGGAAATACCTCCATCGCCAGCATCGGCCTGGTGGCAAAGAGACCGGATCAGTTCGGCAAGGCCATGCTGTTCCCGGCCATGGTAGAGACCTACGCGATTCTGGCTCTGCTGATTTCGATTCTGGCGGTAAACGGAATTCCGGTATAAACGGGATTTCCGGTAAGCGTAATGGCAAAGGTACGGAAAAGGAGAACTGTAAATTATGACAGGTCTTGATATAATGTTAAGCCAGCTTCAGGCGGAGGCGAAGGCGGAGGCGGACAGCCGTCTGGCGGCCGCCAGGGAGGAAGCGGATCAGCTTCTGGCCCAGGCGGACGCGGAGGCGGAAAGCGGCGCGGAGCTTATCGCGCGCCAGGCAGAGGAGGAGGCCGCCCGCCATCTGGAGCGGACCCGGTCCTCGGCGGACAGGAAGCGCCGGATGCTTCTCCTGCAGGCGAAGCAGGAGGTCATCGCCGAAGTGCTGAAGAAGGCTTATGAGAAAATGGACAGCCTGGAGGACAGCGCCTATTTTGACCTGATCCGCCGTCTGCTGCGGGAATGCGCCCAGCCTCTGGAGGGAGAAATCCGTTTTTCCGAGAGAGACCGGAAGAGATTTCCCGCCGGCTTTGAAAAGGAGATCGGGAAAATCGCCGCAGAGCGGGGCGGTTCCTTACGACTCGGGGATAACGCGGCCATTGACAACGGCTTTATCCTGGCCTACGGCGGCGTCGAAGAAAACTGCACCTTCCGGGCTATGTTTGACAGCAGGAAGGAGGCCCTGCAGGATGCGGCGCGCAAGGTGCTGTTTTCCTGACAGCCGAAAAGGAGGTTACCGGAATGTCTGATATGGATTACGTGTACGCGGTCGCGCGGATCCGCTGCAAGGAGCTGAAGCTTTTTTCGGCGGCAGTGATCGAGCAGCTGCTGGCCCGGCCTGACTATGACGCCTGCGTGAGCTTTCTGGCGGAAAAGGGCTGGGGCGGTCCGGACACCCCCCGGGACGGGGACGCGATCCTCACAAGAGAGCGGGAGAAGACCTGGGAGGAAATCCGGGAGCTTATGCCGGATATGTCTGTCTTTGAGCTTCTGGACTACACGAATGTCTTCCATAACCTGAAGGCGGCGGTCAAGGAGGTCTGCACCGGCGCGGCGGTGGATCACATTTATTATAAGAACACGAAGCCTTCCCCGGAGGAAATCCGAAGGGCTGTCCGGGAGAAGGATTTCGACGCCCTGCCGGAGTACATGGCGGGGGTGGCGAGGGAGGCCTTTGAAACCCTCCTTCACACGAAGGACGGGCAGCTCTGTGATGTGATGATAGACAGGGCGGCTCTTACCGCGCTCTGGCAGGCAGGGCAGAAGGCAAAGGCCCCGGTGCTCCGGGACTACGCGGAGGCGGCTGTGGCCTCGGCGGATATCCGCATCGCGGCCCGCTGCCAGAAGACGGGGAAATCCGAGGAGTTTGTCCGGAGGGCCCTGGCTCCCTGCGGCACGCTGGATACCGAAGCCCTGGCCCGGGCGGCGGCAGGCGGCGGGGCGGAGCTTCAGGCGTACCTAAGGAGCGCCTCCTACGGGGGAGCCGCGGACGCCCTGGACAAGTCCATGTCCGAGTTCGAGCGCTGGTGCGACAACCAGGTGATCGAAGCCATGAAGCCCCAGAAGCACAATCCGTTCTCCGTGGGGCCGCTGGTGGCCTACGCGCTGGCCCGTGAAAATGAGATCAAGACCGTGCGCATCATCCTTTCCGGAAAGCGGACGGGGATGCCGGAGGCTTCGATCCGGGAAAGGGTAAGGGAAATGTATGTATAAGATAGCAGTGCTGGGAGACTACGACAGTATCTACGGCTTTGCCGCTCTGGGCCTTGACACCTTTCCGGAGGAGGACCCGGAGGAAGCCGCCAGAAAGCTCCATGAGCTGGCGGGCGGCGGCTATGCGGTGGTGTATATTACAGAAAAGCTGGCGGCGGAGCTTTCCGCTGTCATAGAAAAATACAGAGAGCGGGTCTTTCCCGCCATTATCCTGATCCCGGGCGTGTCCGGCAATACGGGCCGGGGCGTGGAGAGCGTCCGAAAGTCGGTGGAGCAGGCGGTCGGGTCGGATATTCTGTTTTCAAAGTAAGGCGGGCGGCCGGAAAATGCGGCCGCCGGGCCCGAAGAGCCGCCTGCGCCGGGCCCAAAGGCCCGGCGCGGGCGAAAGAGTAAGCCTTTTGCGGGCGGCGCGCCCGAAAGGGGCAGAAAGGTGGAGATTCCTCTAAATGAGTACAGGAACGATTAAGAAAGTAGCAGGACCGCTGGTCATCGCGGCGGGGATGCGGGACGCGAACATGTTTGACGTGGTCCGCGTAAGCTCCGAGCGTCTGATTGGCGAGATCATAGAGATGCACGGGGACGAGGCGTCCATCCAGGTCTACGAGGAGACCTCGGGCCTGGGGCCGGGCGAGCCGGTGGAGTCTATCAATGTGCCCCTGTCCGTGGAGCTGGGACCGGGCCTTATCGGCAGCATTTTCGACGGAATCCAGCGTCCGCTGGACGAGATCCGAAGGCTTACCGGCAATAATTTAAAGCGCGGCGTGGAGGTGCCCTCCCTGAACCGGGAGAAGAAGTGGAGCTTTGTGCCCTCGGTGGCTGTGGGCGACGAGCTGGAAGCCGGCGACGTGCTAGGCACCGTGCAGGAGACGGAGAGCGTGGTGCAGAAGATTATGGTTCCGCCGAATATGGCCGGAACCGTCAAGTCCATTTCCAGGGGCGAGTATACGGTGGAGGAGCCCGTCGCGGTTCTTTCCACGAAAGACGGCGACCAGGAGCTGACCATGATGCAGCGCTGGCCGGTCCGCAAGGGCCGCCCCTACGCGGAGAAGCTGCCGCCCGAGATGCCGCTTATCACAGGACAGCGGGTCATCGACGCCCTGTTCCCCATCGCCAAGGGCGGCGTGGCCGCCGTGCCTGGGCCCTTTGGCTCCGGCAAGACCGTGATCCAGCACCAGCTGGCAAAATGGGCGGAGGCGGATATCGTGGTCTACATCGGCTGCGGCGAGCGCGGCAACGAGATGACGGACGTGCTGAACGAGTTCCCGGAGCTGAAGGATCCGAAGACGGGCCGTTCCCTGATGGAGCGCACCGTATTGATAGCCAACACCTCGGACATGCCGGTGGCTGCCCGTGAGGCTTCGATTTACACAGGTATTACGATTGCGGAGTATTTCCGCGACATGGGATATTCGGTGGCGCTGATGGCGGACTCCACCTCCCGGTGGGCCGAGGCGCTGCGGGAGATGTCCGGCCGCCTGGAGGAGATGCCCGGCGAGGAGGGCTATCCGGCTTACCTGGGCTCCCGCCTGGCACAGTTCTACGAGCGCGCGGGCCGGGTGATTTCCCTGGGAAAGGACGGACGCATGGGGGCGCTGTCGGTCATCGGGGCCGTATCCCCGCCCGGAGGCGATATTTCCGAGCCGGTGTCCCAGGCGACCCTGCGTATCGTGAAGGTGTACTGGGGACTGGATTCCGCCCTGGCCTACAAGCGCCATTTCCCGGCCATCAACTGGCTGACCAGCTACTCTCTGTATGTGGACAACATGGGTCGGTGGTTTGACGAAAACGTGGCGCCTGACTGGATGGAGCTTCGCCAGAGGCTGATGTCCCTTCTGCAGGACGAGGCCCAGCTGGAGGAGATTGTGAAGATGGTGGGTATGGACGCCCTGTCCGCCCCCGACCGGCTGAAGATGGAGGCGGCCCGGTCGATCCGCGAGGACTTCCTTCACCAGAATTCCTTCCACGAGATCGACACCTATACGCCGCTTCGCAAGCAGTACCTGATGATGCGGCTGGTGCTGGCCTTCTACGACCAGTGCAGCGAGGCCCTGAAAAACGGATCTTCCATCAACGATCTGCTGAAAATGGCTGTCCGCGAGCGGATTGGCCGTTACAAATACACGCCGGACGAGAAGATTGAGACAGAGTATGAGGCGGTGAAGGCGGAGCTTGCCGCCGAGATCGCGGAGACTGCCGGGAAGGAGGACTTCTAAATGCCAAAGGAATACAGAACCATACAGGAAGTTGCCGGCCCGCTGATGCTGGT
>CALWBB010000231.1 GCA_944375885.1 uncultured Merdimonas sp. | reverse complement strand
ACAATCCGAAGACCATCCGTTCCACCATGGGCTCCATTTACCGGGTTCCCACCCTGTATGTGGACGATCCGGTCCGGACGGCGGAGCGCCTGCGGGAGAGGGGAATCCGCACCTTTGCCGCGCACCTGGACGGGAAACGCTTCTACGATCAGGAGGATTACACGGGCGGAGCCGCATTCTTCATCGGAAACGAAAGCGCGGGCCTGACGGAGGAACTCGCCGAAAAGGCGGACGTCCTGATCCGGATTCCCATGGAGGGAAAGGTGGAATCCCTGAACGCGGGCGTGGCGGCTTCGCTCTTAATGTACGAAGCTTACAGGCAGCGGAGACAAAAAAAGCTTTACATTTAACAGAAGTTCATTTATATTCTTACATAAGACGGGCATAGTAAATTCGGGAACATTGAGAATCTGCTGTGCCCTTTTTATGCGGAAAGGAGCTTACAGGATGCGCAGGGATAAAAATGACATGTTTTTGACAGGGGGGGGGTAAAACAAGCGTGAGAGATGTCGATTTTTACCTTGATAACATGCCGATCGCATTCTGCGCGATAGAGGTGCTTACGGATGAGGAAGGAAAGCCCAGAGATTACCGCTTTACCTATTCCAACAAAGCGCACGCCCGGCTGGAAGGCCGTCCCCACGGACAGCTGCTGGGCAGAAGGTACCTGGAAATTCATGATAAAATAAGCCCCAGATTCCTTTCCGGCTGCTATGAGGCGGCCTACCAGGGAAAGGAACAGGTTTTAAACGACTACAATGCAGAAAGAGACAGACATTTTCTGATTTATATATACCCGCTGGAGGCGGGAAGCTGCGCGTGTATGATGCAGGACGTGACAGAGAGCCGGAGGCTGGAGCTGGATCTTCTGCATGAGAATGAAAAGAGAAAATTTCTGCTGGAATCCGCGACGGAGATTATTTTTGACTATGACCGGACGAAGGATGTCCTGACCTTCTGGGACAGCGGAAATGTAAGCGAAGAGAACAAAACCATTGCAAGGTGCCCGGAGAGCCTTGTGGAGCGCGGAGTGATCCGCGAGGGGGATGAGAAGCTGATAGACGGGATGTTCCGGGAGCTGAGCGCGGGGAAACGGGTTGCCGAGTTTAATATCCAGGCCTGTCTGGACGGCAGCGGGATCTATAGCTGGTACACTGTCAGATGCTCCGTCTATTCTGAAAAGTATACCGGGCACCTGCGGGTGATCGGCTGTCTTCGGAATGTGGATCGGATGATCCGGGAACAGCGTGCCCTGCAGAGGGAGGCCATGTATGATCCGCTGGTGGATCTTTATAATGTAAAAGCCGGAAAAGAGCTGGTCTCGGAGGAGCTGGATAAGACGGAAGACAACGAAGTGAATATGATGTTCCTGATGGATCTGGATGATTTCAAGTATGTCAACGACACCTATGGACATCAAAAGGGAGATGAATTCCTGAAGCGCTTTGCCGCCGCCCTGAAAAACACATTCCGCAAAAGCGATGTCGTGTACCGGATGGGAGGGGATGAATTCATCGGCTTTACCTCCAATGTGTCTAAGCCGGAACAGGCGGTGGAGCGAATCATGGGAAGGCTTTACCGGGAGCTGGAGGAAGCCCGGCAGGAAGGCTTTGACTTAAGGTGCAGCGTGGGAGTGTTTATGACCAGCCGCCGCCATTCCTATTCCCACTTTTATAATATGGCGGATCAGGCGCTCTACGCCGCCAAACGGGCTGGCAAGCACCAGTATCAGATTATCCGGGATATGTGAAAGAACGCCGCTCATATAGGAACGAAAGAACATGAAAAATCCCTGGCAGGGAAACATGGAAATCCATGCGCCTGCCAGGGATTTGCGCGTTACACGTTTTTACTCTTTGTGTCTTTGCTCGGGCTTTTTTATTCCGCCATGTCCCTTTCGAATCTCTTTACGTTGTCCACCTTGCCGATGACCACGACGATGTCTCCTTTTGAGAAATGGTAATCGGGCGACACTTCAATATCTGTGGAATTGCCGTGCTCGATGGCAATGATGTTCAGGTTGTATTTCCGGCGGATATTGAAATCCTGGACGCTGACGTCCACCATGCGGTCTCCCACGGGAACCTGCTGGATCTCCACCTGGTCGTCCAGGAAGATGAAATCCAGGAAGTTGTTGGAGACAAGGCGTTTTCCGAGGCGCAGAGCCATATCGCGCTCCGGGTAGACGACCTCCGCGCCGAGCTTGGCCAGAACGGCGCCCTGATCCTGGCTGATGGCCTTGGCGATGACATGGGGCACGCCCAGGCTGATGACGTTCAGGGTGGTCAGAATGCTGGTATCGATCCGCTCGCCGATGCAGATGATGGCCGTATCGCAGTTCTGGATGCCGACCTCTGTCAGAGCCTCCTTCGACAGGCTCTCCGTCACAAAAGCATATTCTGTATACTGGCGGAGATCCCGCACCTTATCCTCATTGCTGTCTACGACGATGACATCCTTTCCGGCTTCCGCGAGGCTGATGGCCAAGGCGGTTCCGAAGCGGCCAAGGCCGATGACGCCGAATAAATTAGATTTTGATTTTTTCATGATTTCCATTCTCCTATATTTTCTATCTGAATTTTCCATCCCAATTTTCTATCCGATGGTAATAGATTCTTCTGTGTAGCGGGCCTGCTGTTCCGGACGGTTGATCCACATGGTGATGATGGTCAGGGCGCCCAGGCGGCCGATGAACATAATCGCGGTGATGATGTACTTGCTGGCGTCGCACAGATCCGGTGTGATTCCGGTGGAAAGGCCCACGGTGCCGAAGGCGGAGGTCACTTCAAACAGTACCTGCATCAGCGACAGATGGGGCTCCAGGGCGCTTACCAGAAGGGTTCCCGTGCAGACCACGCACAGGGAAAGCAGCGTAATCAGGTAGGCCTTGGAAAGGGTCTCCCGGGGCAGGCTGCGGCGGAAGGCGCCGAAATGGCGTTTCGTCAGGGCGCTCCGCATGGACTGTACCAGGGTGAAGAAGGTACTCGTCTTGATACCGCCTCCGGTAGATCCCGGTGAAGCTCCGATGAACATCAGAAGCGTCAGGGCGAACAGTCCCGCGTTGGAGAAGGTGCCCAGCGGATAGGTGGAAAAGCCTGCGGTACGGGCCGATACGCTGTGGAAAAAGGCGCCCAGCCAGGTCACGTCGTCGGTGAGCTTGAGAATCACGGTTCCCACCACGATCAGGAAAATACTGGTCGTAATGACTACCTTGGAATGAAGCGCCAGCTTCCTGAAATGAAAGCGGTTCTTCAGCACGTCCAGGATTACCAGGAAACCGATACCTCCGAAGATAATCAGGCCGCAGGTCGTCAGGTTCAGCAGCACGTCGTTCCGATAAGGAATCAGGTTCTGCAGGCCGCCCAGCACATCGAAGCCGGAGTTATTGAAGGCCGCGATGGAGTGGAAGACACTGTTGCCCAGGGCGTGGAGCGGCGGGTAATCCTGCACGAATACGATAAAGCTTAAAAGGGCTCCCACCAGCTCGAAGCAGAAGGTCATCAGGAGGACGGATTTCACCAGACGTACCACTCCCTTGAAGCTGTCTACGTTCAGCCCCTCCTTGATCATCAGCCGGCTCTTGAAGCTGAACTTCTTTCCGGCAGCCAGAATCAATCCAGCGCCCACGGAGGTGACGCCCAAGCCTCCCACCTGAATCAGCAGCGCTACGACGGCCCGCCCGAAGACAGAAAAGGTGTCGTAGGTGTCGATGGCGATAAGGCCCGTCACACAGACCGCGCTGGTGGATGTGAACAACGCGTCCACGAAGCGGACATCGACGCCTGGCCGTCTCGCCATGGGCGTAAGCAGGAGCAGGGCTCCCACCATAATGACCAGAAAAAAGCCCAGGGTGATCAGACGCCCTGGTGGCTGATTCCTGAAAAATTCAACAATGCGTTTCATAAGTCTCTCTTTTCTCCTCTCCCTAAATAGGAAACAAATCGACATTGTCATTATAGTAGCGAAGCAGGAAAGGGACAAGTGTTTTCTTTAGAACTTAACAGAAAATTAATTTTCCTTGTGCATATTTTGGAAACTATGTGGTTCTTGCTTGCGCCAGACCGGAAAGCATGGTATATTTATCGAAGGGAGAGGCGGCAGCTCGGAAAACCGTTTTCTGCCGAATTTAAATAAAATCAGGAGGAAGTACAAGATGGCGATTTTGGTGACAGGCGGCGCAGGCTTTATCGGGAGCCACACCTGCGTAGAGCTTTTGGATGCTGGATATGACGTGGTGGTGGTGGACAACCTGTATAATTCCAGCAAAAAGGCGGTAGACCGTGTAGAACAGATTACCGGGAAGCATGTGGCTTTTTATGAAGCGGACATCCTTGACCGGGAGGCGCTGAACGAGATTTTTGACAAAGAACAGATAGATTCAGTCATTCATTTCGCAGGACTGAAGGCGGTAGGCGAATCCGTATCCAAGCCCATCGAGTACTACTATAATAATATTGCCGGAACCCTGGTGCTCTGCGACGTGATGAGAAAGCATGGCGTGAAGAACATTGTGTTCAGCTCTTCCGCGACCGTATACGGGGATCCGGCGTTTGTGCCGATTACGGAGGAGTGCCCGAAGGGAAAATGCACGAATCCCTACGGACAGACCAAGAGTATGCTGGAGCAGGTGCTGGAGGATATCTATGTGTCCGACCACGACTGGAAGGTGGTGCTTCTGCGCTACTTCAATCCCATCGGAGCCCATAAGAGCGGCCTCATCGGCGAGGATCCCAAGGGGATTCCGAACAATCTGGTTCCCTACGTGGCGCAGGTGGCCATCGGAAAGCTGGAGTGCGTAGGCGTCTTTGGAAACGACTATGATACGCCGGACGGCACAGGCGTACGCGATTATATCCACGTGGTAGACCTGGCGAAGGGCCATGTGGCGGCGATTAAGAAGATGGAGAAATCTGAGGGCGGCGTACAGATCTATAATCTGGGCACGGGCCATGGCTACAGCGTGCTGGATGTGATCCATGCCTTCTCCAAGGCCTGCGGAAAAGAGCTTCCCTACGTGATCAAACCCCGCCGGCCGGGTGACATCGCGACCTGCTACGCGGATCCTGCCAAGGCGAAGGCGGAGCTTGGCTGGGAAGCCCAGTATGGCATCGAGGAGATGTGCGAGGATTCCTGGAGATGGCAGTCCATGAATCCGAATGGATATAACGACTGATGATGAGAGAGCTGTAGAACGATACAGATAGACAGACAGCCTGCCTTTCGGGGCAGGCTGTCGCATGTGTATGCCGGGCAGAGCGGACTGCGGATCCGGCGCAGGGCGCGCCTTTCAGGTTTAGGAAAAGAGGGAGATAAACACAGCATGAGAAAAGGATTTGACAACGAAAAATATCTGAAGATGCAGTCGGAGCACATCCGGGAGCGCATCAGCCAGTTTGACAATAAACTGTATCTGGAGTTTGGCGGAAAGCTTTATGACGATTACCACGCGTCCCGTGTGCTTCCGGGTTTTGAGCCGGACAGCAAGCTGCGTATGCTGATGCAGCTGGCCGATCAGGTGGAGATTGTGATCGTCATCAGCGCGGAGGATATCGAGAAGAATAAGGTGCGGGGCGATCTGGGCATCACCTATGATTCCGATCTGCTGCGGCTGAAAAGTATTTTTGAGTCCAAGAACCTGTATGTGGGAAGCGTGTGCATCACCCATTTCGCAGGCCAGTACAGCGCGCAGATGTTCCAGAGCCGCCTGGAGAAGATGGGCGTAAAGGTGTACCGCCATTATCTGATTCCGGGTTATCCGAACAATATCCCGACGATTGTCAGCGAGGAGGGGTATGGCCACAACGAGTATATCGAGACGACAAAGCCTCTGGTAGTCGTGACGGCGCCCGGGCCGGGAAGCGGAAAGATGGCCACCTGCCTGTCCCAGCTTTATCATGAACACAAGCGGGGAATCCGCGCGGGCTACGCGAAGTATGAGACTTTCCCCATCTGGAACCTGCCCCTAAGCCATCCGGTAAACCTGGCTTACGAGGCCGCCACAGCCGATCTGAACGATGTGAATATGATCGATCCCTATCATCTGGAGGCCTACGGAAAGAGTACGGTTAACTACAACCGTGACGTAGAGATTTTCCCCGTGCTGAAAGCGATTTTCATGCAGATTTACGGGGACTGCCCCTACCAGTCTCCCACAGATATGGGCGTGAATATGGCCGGCAACTGTATTGTGGACGATGAGGCCTGCAGGGAAGCTTCCTGTCAGGAGATCATCCGCCGCTACTACCATACGCTGGTGAATATCGCGCGGGGAAAGGCCAAGGAAGAGGAGGCCTATAAGATAGAGCTTCTGATGAATAAGGCAGGCATCACCACGAAGGACAGAAAGGTGGTGGAGGCCGCGCTGAAGCGCGCGGAGGAGACCGGAGACACGGCGGCGGCCCTGGAGCTGCCGGACGGCCGCCTGATCACCGGAAAGACCAGTGATCTTCTGGGAGCCTGCTCGGCGCTTCTGATCAAGGCGCTGAAGGTTCTGGCGGACATCGACCGGGATGTGCTTTTGATTACGCCGAACGTCATTATGCCGATCCAGAAGCTGAAGGTAAATTATCTGGGAAGCAGAAACCCGCTTCTCCACATGGAAGAGGTGCTGATTGCCCTTTCCGCCAGCTCGGAAAGCAGCGAGCTGGCAGACCTGGCCCTGCGCCAGCTGCCGCGCCTGCGCGGCAGCCAGGTACACACGTCGCGGATGCTCAGCGACACGGACGAGAAGACCTTCCAGAAGCTGGGCGTGATGCTGACCTCGGAGCCCAGGTAGGACGAAGGCCGGTCCGCCGCCACGCCGGGAGCGCGGCGTTCTGCGTAAGAGTGACGAGGGGGTATTATGGAAATTCGAACGACACTCACTGACAGCCAATATCGGGAATATGCTGCTTACTGGCGCGGGATTTACACCTCTGGAATCAGAAAAAGCGAGGATGGGAGGCCCAGCGCCAGATTCGCGCTCAGTATGGCAGTCCATTTTCTGTTCTATCTGCTTGCCTGGAGCCTGGCGCGGGAAATTCTTGATTTTCTGCTCATGTGGAATCCGGACAGGCGGATGGCAGACTGGTTCAAGATAGGATTTTTCATTGTGATCTGCCTGTCGTTTTTGCTGTCCGAAATGCTGAAAAGGGCATGGCTGTACAGAACCGTACTGAAAAAGCTTGGGAAAACAAAGAAACTGGCCATTTTCATAGATGAGACAGGCTTGCGTTACCAGACAGGGGACGGGCAGGTTTACTGGCGTAAGGAAGAGACGAATCCGGCGGTTCACCTGAACTCCACTCTGGTGCTGAGCAGAGGGGCTGTCAAAAGCATCCGCGATATAGAAGGCAATGTCCTTTTGGTCTGCACAGACGATTTGACGACGGAGCAGCGCAGGGCGCTGGCAGGCTGGAAGGGATCTGGAAAAAGAAAAGCATTGCAGAAATGGTGGATATTCGATCTGGTATTTTTTGCCTTACTCTTGGGAATTCTGTCAGCAGGCTGTCTGCAGCTGGTGAAGGCCAGACAGCTGAAGCCCTGTTCTTTTGAGCTGGAGGCGGATCCGGAATATCAGACGAGCCCTTTTCTGGAAGGCTTTGAGGGGCTGTCCTTTTTTTCTCAGGGAGAAAGCGCGGAGGAGATAGGGAGAGACGGAATCCTGGGGCTGTTTGACCATATTGATATGGGAATGTATTATTTGGGACCGGTGTCCTGCGATGAGGTTGAGATTTTCTATGAAGATAAAGCCAGGATCGTGGCCGGGGTCAAGGTGACGGTTCAGGCTGCAGAGTCTCCGTCCCCCTATGATTTTATAGGAGGCGCCGCGGAACCAGGGCAGGATACCCGGATCCAGGAACTGGTATTGGTAGAATGGCAGGAGGACGGGGAATACCTGATTTCGGAAATAGGCTCAGAGATAACGATCATAGGTGAATAAAAGATATGGATTAGGAAGAGGGTACCGGTTCAATCATCAAATTAGATGATTGAACCGGTACCCTCTTCTGCTGTAGAGATAAGGGAGTGGGGCGGCTGTGGCTTACCGCGCGGCAGCAGGCTGCTGCGCGGACGTAAGCCTGCGCTTATGTTCCAGCGCCGCCGCCACGAAGCCCCGGAACAGGGGATGGGGGCGGTTGGGCCGGGATTTCAGCTCCGGATGCGCCTGGGTCGCCAGGAAAAACGGGTGGGATTTCAGCTCGATCATCTCTACGATGCGCCCGTCTGGGGAAAGGCCGGAAAGGGTCAAGCCGGCGTCCTGAAGCTCCTTTCGGTAAGCGTTGTTGATCTCATAGCGGTGGCGGTGCCGTTCCTGAATGACCGCTTCGCCGTAGAGCGCATAGGCTTTCGTGGTTTTATCAAGGACGCAGGGATAGGAGCCCAGGCGCAGGGTTCCGCCGATATCTGTCACGCCGTCCTGCTCCGGCATCAGATGAACCATGGGGTGGGTAGTATCCGGGCATAGCTCTGCGCTGTGTGCGTCCGGCCAGCCCAGGACGTGGCGGGCAAATTCCACGACGGCCATCTGCATGCCCAGGCAGAGACCCAGAAAGGGGACGCCGTGTTCCCGGGCATAGCGGATGGCGCTGATTTTCCCTTCGGTACCCCGATCCCCGAAGCCGCCCGGGACCAGGACGCCGTCCACGCCGCTCAGAAGCCTGGCGGCATTTTCGTCGGTCACTGTCTCGGAATCCACCCAGCGGATGTGGACGACGCAGCGGCTGGCGATGCCGCCGTGCTTCAGGGCCTCCACGACGCTGATGTAGGCGTCATGGAGCTGGATGTATTTTCCCACCAGCGCAACTGTGACCTCTGAGACGGGATGGCGCAGGGCGTCCACCATAGCCTCCCAGTCCGTCAGATCCGGATCCGGGCAGGGAAGTCCCAGGCATTCGCAGGCAGCCTGGGCGAGATGCTCCCTTTCCATGGCCAGAGGGGCTTCGTAGAGATATTCCACGTCCAGGTTCTGGAGGACATGGGAGCTTGGCACGTTGCAGAATAAAGAGATCTTATCCTTCAGCTTCTGATCCAGTGGATATTCACTGCGGCATACGATGATGTCCGGGCGCAGTCCCAGCCCCTGGAGATCCCGGACGGAAGCCTGGGTGGGCTTGGTCTTCAGCTCGCCGGAGGCCTTGATATAAGGAAGCAGCGTGACATGGATGAGGATGGCGTTTTCGCGGCCCACGTCATGCTGGAACTGGCGGATGGCCTCCAGAAAAGGCTGGCTTTCGATATCGCCCACAGTGCCGCCCACCTCGATGATGGCGATGCGGGTCTCATCCTCTGCGCTGCGGTAGAAACGGCTTTTGATCTCATCGGTAATATGCGGGATTACCTGGACCGTGCCGCCGCCGTAATCCCCGCGCCGCTCCCGCTGTAGGACAGACCAGTAGATTTTTCCGGTGGTGACGTTGGAATCTCTGGTGAGCGATTCGTCGATGAAGCGCTCGTAGTGCCCCAGATCCAGATCCGTCTCAGCTCCATCGTCCGTGACGAAGACTTCCCCATGCTGTACCGGATTCATGGTGCCCGGATCGATATTGATATAGGGATCAAATTTCTGCATGGTGACTTGGTAACCCCGCGCTTTCAGAAGACGGCCCAGGGAGGCGGCTGTGATTCCCTTTCCGAGGCCGGAGACGACCCCTCCGGTTACAAATACATACTTTACTGGCATAGATTTTCCTCCTCGCTTCGCGCTGAAAAGACAGAACCCCCAGCTGACGAAGCGCCTTTGCCTGCGGTCAGCTGAGGGTATCTTTTTTCTGTAATCTTTAACAATATTTTTTTATTATACTCTTACTCCCGTGAAAAATCCAGTATCCCAGGCAGAATTTTGCCGAAAAAATTGCGGTTTTTTCTTGAAAAAAGGCATATATTTTTTGACAGAGATGAAAAAAATATGTTATGATGTAGTCGGCAAAACAGCTGAAAGGCTGCGGCGCAAAGCTTAGTGTCTAAAGCAGTGATTTCGCTGGAATCCTGTCATGATTGACTGGCTGCATTTATCCCCAGGATAGTGCGGCCTTTTTTGATGGAAAAAATTACCGGAGAGATACTTAGATGGCAGAAATATTAATCACTGGGAAAACGGATATTTTTACGAGAGAGGCGATCCTTCTCCTGGCGGAGGAATACCGGGTGATTCTCGCCGGAGAGGCGGCTTTTGAAGAAAAGCTCCCGAATGTCCAGGTATACCGCACAAATCCGTCTGAAGAGAAGTTCGGCCAGCTTTTTGACGTGTACAGTTTCCAGGCAGTCTATTATGTGTCGGGGTATGTGGACGGAGGACAGGGGCTTTACGGGGAGAGCCGGCAGCTGGAGCAGGTCTTTCTGGAGTGCAGCCGCGCCAGGGTGGAGAAGCTGGTTTTTCTCTCTACGGTGGAAAGCCAGAATTATGTCAGCCAGTATGGAAAAAGCGGGATGATCACACAGAAGGATTATCCTGCCAGCTATTCCTTCTGCGCTGCCCAGGCGGAGGACATGTGCCGCTATTTTGCGAAGAAGACGAAGGTTTTGACCGTGATTCTGTGGCTGCCGTATCTGTCGGGCAGGCTGAATGACCAGAATTTTTTGGGCAGTATCTTCCATAATATATATGAAAAGAATAAGATTTTCCTGCCCCACCACGCGGAGGACCGGGTGGATTTCCTGGCCTTTTCTGACCTGGCAGAGCTTTTGATCCGGATCACAGAGGAGACGGAGGACGAGGGGGGCTCTTATTACGCTGTCAGCGGCTACCGGCATACCTGGGGTGATCTGGAGGAGATGCTGAAACTGATTTCCCCGGATACCCAGGTAATCTATGAAAATTATCCAGATACTATCGCCTGGCCGGATTATCCTCTGGAGCTGCGGAAAACCTACGGCTTTGTGCCGGTAGAGCATGTGATGGAGGATGTCGGCGCGTGCTACAGGCGGTTTGTGCGGGAGGTGATTTCCGGCCGCAGGGGCCTTCGGGCCAGGCTTGCGGAGTGGCTGCTGGGCCGGGGAAAAGGCTTGCTGCAGTATCTGGAAGTCCTGCTCCTCTTTCTGCTCACGGAGCTTATCAGTTCGTTTACCTCAGAATCTGTCTATTTCAAATTCGCGGATGTGCGGCTGATGTATATCGTGATAATCGGAACGACCTATGGCATGAAGCTGGGAATCTTCGCTGCCGCGCTGGAATGCGTGGTGCTGGTCTTCCAGTACGCGCTGATCGGGATGAACGGAACCTTCCTGTTCTACAATGTGGAGAACTGGATCCCCTTTGCCATCTATCTGATGGCGGGTTCCATAACAGGGTATATCCGGAATAAGAAGCAGGAGGAGATTGAGTTTTCGAGAAAAGAGTATTCCCTGCTCCGGAATAAATACATCTTCCTGAACGACGTCTACCGGGGAGCGGTGGAGAATAAGGGAGAGTACAAAAGACAGATCCTGGGCTTTAAGGACAGCTTCGGAAAGATTTTCGACGCGGTGCAGAAGCTGGACGGTGAGCTTCCGGAAAGCATTTTCCTGGAGGGATTAAGAGTGCTGGAGGATATCCTGGAGAATCACTCCATTGCGATCTATACGCTGGATAAGTGGCAGCGCTTCGGCCGTCTGGCCGTCTGTTCCAACAGCCAGCTGCCCAAACTGATGAAATCCCTGAAGCTGGAGGATTACCGGGAGCTGTATGAGCAGACGGCGAAGGGGGAAGTATTTAAGAATACGAAGCTCCAGGAGGGGCTTCCCATGTACGCCTGCGGGGTCTTCCGGGGCGATCTGATGGTGCTTCTGATTACCATCCAGGAGGCTGGCGCGGAGCAGTACAGTATGCATTATATGAACATTTTCCGGATTCTCTGCGGGCTGGTGCAGACTTCCTTCCTGCGCGCCATGGATTTCCAGGAGCTGCAGGAGGCCAGCATCTATTATCCGGGCACCCAGGTGGTGTATTCGGAGCGGTTCCGGCAGCTGGTGGATATCCAGTCGGATATGAAGGACGCTGGTGTGGCAGACTATGTGCTGCTCCGATTTGAGCAGACGGATAAGCGGCAGGTCAGCGAGGCCCTGGCCGGGACGATCCGCGCGACGGATACGCTGGGAGCAGGAGAGGATGGAAGGCTCTATCTTCTGCTGGCGCAGATGAACCGGAAAAATTTTTCCGTGGTCAGCAAGCGTCTGGAGGCCAATGGGCTTCACTTTGAGATAGCAGAGGAGGTCGGTTAAGTGCTGCTGGTGGTTCTGGTAATCCTGCATCTGGCGCTCTGTTTTTTGCTGTATCTTTTGAGCAGGGCGGGAGCGCTCCGGTGCAGCGGGATGGTCTTTGTCCTGGCTTTTCTGGTTCCGGTCTTTGGGCTGGCCTGCCTGGTAATCCTGGAAATCCGTTCCAGAGGAAAGCAGCAGGTCAGGGAAGAGGTCGGAATCGAAAAGCTGAAGGTCAATGACGAGGTACACAAAAGCATCCTGATGGAGGAAGATCCGGCGGAGAGCCGGGTGGTTCCTCTGGAGGAGGCGCTGCTCATCAACGATCCGTCTCTTAGGCGGGAGCTGATGATGGAGATCATGTATTCCAACCCGGACGACTATGTGGAACAGCTGCAGGAGGCCAGGATGAACGACGACACCGAGGTGGTGCATTACGCGGTGACGGCCCTGGCGGAGATTCAGAAGGATTACGACCTGCGGTTTCAGGAGCTGCAGCGCCGGATGGAGGAAAATCCAGATGATGGCGATGTTCTGGAGGAATATCTGGAGCTTCTTGACCAGTATCTTGGCAGCGGACTTCTGGAAGGCAACGCCAGAGAGCTGCAGCTTCGCAATTACAGCAATCTTTTGGGAGATAAGCTGAAGCGGGACGGCGATAACCTGCGGCTGTATGAGAAGAAGATCCAGGCGGATCTGATGTCAGGCGAATACAACCAGGCCTACGAGGATATCGGGCGGGTTCTGGAGATCTGGCCGAAAAGTGAGAAGGGATATCTGTTTCTGATTCAATACTATGCGTCGGTGAAAAACCGGCAGGGGATCACGGAGACGATTGAGCTGCTGGGACGCAGGGAGATCCATCTTTCCGCAGAAGGCAGAGGAATCGTGCGTTTCTGGGATGACGGGAGAGAAAGAAGAGAACGAGCGAATGAGGCGTAGGAAAAAACAGAGAAAACCCAAAGAAAGATTTCGTTTTAAAAGGATGCAGAAGGTGATTCTGGTCTTCCTGGCGCTAGTCCTGGTGCTCTGCATTGCACAGAGGAACGTGACTTATACAAAGCAGGAGCGGATCTTGAGCCTGCTTGAGGAGGAGGCTTTTACCGCGCCGCTTGGAGAACAGGAAGCGGAGTGCCTGCTGGTGAGCGACGGCAGCGATAATGGGACGAAAGGCGCGGAGATGATGGGAGAGATCCTGGATCAGATGCGGGTGCCCTGGGAGGGCTGCCAGGTGGAAGAATTTGCGGGGAAGGATCTGGATTCCTATGAGAAGCTGGTGTTTTCCGCAGATTATCTGGGGCCGCTGAGCGATTCCCTTCTCTCTGTCATTGATTGGGTGAAGGATGGAGGCAGCCTGATGCTTCTCTATCCGCCGGAGGATGACTGGGGATTTCGGAGCCTCTATTCCCTGCTGGGGATTGCCAGGCTGGACGGGGAACGAGCGTATGTGGAGCAGATCCATTTTACAGAGAATTTTATGATGGGAGGAGAGGGGAAGGAGTATGGAATCACAGACGCCTATGAGTCCTCCCTGAATGTTACGCTGACAGCAGACTGCCGGGTATATCTCGACTCCGGAGGGGAAGCTTCCGCTCCGCTTCTCTGGAGAAGAGAAGCGGGAGAGGGAATTGTGGTGGTGGATAATCTAAATTTCCTAGACAAAGCCTACCGGGGCTTCCACAGCGCGGCCTATACGCTTCTGGATAAAGCGGAGGCCTGGCCAGTGATTAACGGATCTACATTTTATATTGACGATTTTCCATCGCCGGTGCCCGGCGGGGACGGCGGAAGAATCCGGGAAGACTATGATATGGATATCGCGGATTTCTATACGCAGATCTGGTGGCCGGACATCTACAACCTGGGCGAGCAGTATGGAATCCGCTATACGGGTCTGGTGATAGAGCAGTATTCTGACCAGGTGGAAGTGCCGTTTGAGAGGAATATGGATACCCAGAGGTATGAGTATTTCGGAAATCTGCTTTTGGACGCCGGAGGGGAGCTTGGCTTCCACGGCTACAACCATATGCCCCTGTGCCTTGCTAATTTCAGCTATCAGGGGATGTTCGACTCCTACCGCCAGTGGGCCAGCTATGAGGATATGCGGGCAGGGCTTCAGGAACTGAACGATTTCTGCCGGGAGGTGTTCCCGGAGGAGGAATTTGCGGTCTATGTGCCGCCTTCCAATATCCTGTCGGAAGAGGGGCGGCAGATGCTGGCCCGGGATTTCCCGCAGATCCGGGCGGTGGCCAGCGTGTATCTGCCGGGCAGCCTGGCCTTTGAGCAGGAGTTTGAGGTGGCGGAAGACGGGATTATAGATACGCCCCGCGTGATTTCCGGCTATATCTTGGACGACTATATGCGCCTGGCGGCAGTGTCGGAGCTGAATTTCCATTTTGTGAATTCCCATTTCCAGCATCCGGATGATGTGCTGGATGTGGATCGCGGCGCGGATTTGGGCTGGGAGGAGCTGTACCGGAGAATCTCGGATTATACGGAGTGGCTTTATACGTCAGCTCCGTCGATCCGGAATCTGACAGGCAGCGAGCTGGCCGCCGCGGTGCAGCAGTATGATTATCTGGATGTGAAGAGAACCTTGACGGATACGGCCCTGGAGCTGGAACTGGGAGGCTTCGGGACAGAGGCCTGGCTGATGATCCGGATCAATGAGGGGACGCCGGGTTCTGTCACAGGCGGGGAGCTGACGCAGATGGCAGAGGGGCTTTACCTTCTGCGGGCAGACGAGGCGCATGTGGTGATTGAATTGCAGAAGTAGGTGAGCCGGTATGGAAGAAAGAAAACCGAAACGATATCTGCCAGTGCTGATTCTTTTGGCTGTGTTTGCTATGCTGACGGTGGCCCTGATCGGGCAGAATTTCTGGCTGGGCAGTAAAAAAGCGGATGGAGAATCCGTATCCATCCTGGAAAAAGACAGCTTTGAAAGCGCGGCGCAGGGCCAGCAGAATTTGGATCAGAGGCTGGAATGCCTGTATCTGTGGGACAGCAGAGAGGAGAATTCCCAGATTCTCCATGAGCAGATGCCGCAGATCCTGCGGGATATGAAAGTGGATTTTCAAGAGATAGATGTCAGCCGGCAGGAAATTCCCTCTCTGGAAGGGTTTGAGAAGGCCATACTTGGATATGGCGATTATGCGAAAACCCGGGACGAGATCGTGGGCTTGTCTGACTGGGTGTCGGAGGGCGGCCAGCTTCTGATTGCCCTGGTTCCGGAGGGGAGGGGCGTGACGGAATGGCTGCTGGGGAAAGCAGGCGTGGAGAGCATAGGAGGAGCATATTATACGACGACGGGCTTAAGGCTGCAGGATGAGCTGCTTTTGGGAGGAGTGAAAAGCGAGTATGAGATCTCTGCACCCTTTGAATCTTCCATGACGGTGGTTCTGGATGATGAATGTCAGATATCCGTGACCAGCAATGATGAGAGCGAGCTTCCTCTGCTTTGGCAGCGATCTTTCCATGATGGAAAATATGTGGTAGTGAACCTGGGAATTTATGAGAAAGGTTACCGGGGAATCTACGCGGCTGCCTACAGTATGCTGGGAGAGACTTGTGTCTGGCCTGTCGTTAACGGTTCCGCTTTCTATATCGATGATTTTCCCTCTCCGGTTCCGGACGGTGAGAATCCATATATCGCTGAAGACTACGGCATGAATACGGAAGATTTCTATACACAGGTGTGGTGGCAGGATATCAGCAGCATGGCGGAAAAATATGGGATTCGATTCAGCGGCATGGTGGTGGAAACTTATTCTGGTGAGACGCAGGGGCCGTTTCCGCCTGCGCCGGACTCCCAGACATTTTCTTACTTTGGAAATTCGCTCCTGACTCTGGGTGGAGAGATCGGCCTTCATGGCTACAATCATCTGCCTCTGCGCATCGCAGGCACCAGGAAGGAGGAAGCAATGGATGGAAGCTTGTGGCCTGACGCTGCGCAGATGCAGGCGTCGCTGAAAGAATTGATATCTTTTTGCGAAGACCTGTTTCCAGGGAATGAATTTCAGGTCTATGCGCCCCCTGCCAATATTCTGTCAGAGGAGGGGCGCAGCCTTATCGCGGAAGAATTTCCGCAGATTCGGGCGATTGCAGGCGTATACCAGGGAGATGAGACGATGTATACCCAGGAGTATGAGGTGGCGGAGGACGGGCTTATTGAGACGCCTCGTATTCTGTCAGGATATCTTTTGGACAGCGCGTCTGATCTCTACGCGATGTCTGAACTGAATCTGCATTATGTGAGCTCTCATTACCAGCATCCCTATGATCTGCTGACTGCAGAGACGGGAGGGGAAGCAGGCTGGGAGGAAGCGTATAGGAGGCTCTGCGGCTACGCGGACTGGCTGGAATCCGCAGCGTTAGGGCTTCGGAAGCTGACGGCTTCTGAGATGGCCGGGGCCGTCCAGAGGTTCTATTATGTGGACGTGGAGCGGGAGCTGACAGAGGAAGGCTTGACCCTTACGCTCTCGAATTTCCAGGATGAGGCCTGGTTCATGGCCCGGTTCAATGACTGGGAGCCGGATATTTCCGAAGGTGCCGTGAGCGGCGGGACGATTGAGCATCTGCAGGGAAACCTGTATCTGATAAAGGCGGAAGAAGCGGAAGTAACAGTGAAAAAGAAGGTGGAAGCTTGAGAATCTGTGTCATACTGGAGGGCTGCTATCCATACGTGACAGGTGGCGTCTCTACCTGGATCCATCAGTATATGAAGGCTATGCCCCAGCATGAGTTTGTAGTCTGGGCTGTGGGAGCTTCGTCGGAGGATCGCGGAAAATTTAAGTATGAGCTGCCGGATAATGTGGTGGAGATCCGGGAGATTTTCCTCAACGACGCCCTGTCTATGAGCTTTGAAAAGCAGAGCTATCATTTTAATGAAAAAGAGCTGCAGGCCCTGAAGGATTTCATCAACTGCCGCAGGCCGGACTGGGAGACGCTGTTCCGCATGTACCATGACAGGAAGGTGTCCCCGATCGCATTCCTGATGAGCGAGGATTTCCTGAATATCCTGATTACCATCTGCAAGGAAGAGTATCCTTACACGGCGTTTTCAGATTTGTTCCACACGGTGCGTTCCATGCTGCTGCCAGTGCTGTATGTCCTTCAGACGGATGTGCCCAAGGCGGATATTTATCACGCGATCGCCACGGGATACAGCGGGATTCTGGCGCGGCTTGGGAGCTATGTGAACCATGTGCCCTACGAGATCACGGAGCACGGCATTTATACAAGAGAGCGGGAGGAGGAGATTATCCGGGCGCGCTGGGTGCTGCCGGCCTTCAAGAGGTTCTGGGTGCGCTTCTTTTACATGCTCTCAGGAGGGGCTTATGAGAAGGCGTCTATGATCACCAGCCTTTTTGACCGGGCTATGGAGACGCAGATCGAGATGGGCTGTCCCCGGGAAAAATGCCGTTATATTCCTAATGGGATCCATTACGAGCGGTTCTGCGATATCCCGGCCAAAAAGGAAAACGGCTATGTGGATATCGGCGCTATTTTGCGAATCGCCCCGATCAAAGATGTAAAGACGCTCATCTATGCCTTCGCGGATTTGAAAAAACGCGTCCCGAACGCCAGACTGTATATCGCTGGCCCGGAGGATGATAAGGAATACGCTCAGGAGTGCTATGATCTGGCGGAGCAGCTGAAAGTAGAAGATCTTTATTTTCTGGGAACCGTTAACGTGCTGGAATACATGGAAAAATTTGATTTTACCATCCTGACCAGCATCTCGGAAGGACTGCCTTTGTCCGTGCTGGAGTCTTTCGCGGCGGGCCGCCCCTGTGTGACCACGGACGTAGGCTGCTGCAGGCAGCTCATCGGCGGTATGGGGGACGATACCCTGGGGCAGGCAGGATACTGCGTGCCGCCCATGTTCCGGGAGGCGGTCTGCGACGTCATGGAGCAGCTGTGCGTGAAGCCCCAGGAGCGCTTTGAGATGGGCAGAATTGGAAAGAAGAGAGTGGAATTATATTTCCGGCATGAGGATATGATCCGAAATTATCTGGACGTGTACGACGAGGTGTTTAGAAGATGGCAGGCATCGGATTCAGTTTAAAACGATTGTTTAATAAAAAAGGCGTGTTTGCCCTGTGCAGGGCGTATGGCTACGCGGGGATTATCTGCGCTGGCCCTATGCTCCTGGGCGTGGTGCTGCTGGCGGGTATGGCCCTGGTAGCCCGGATCGCTGGCATGGATCAGCATGACCGGGAGCTGATGAACTGTATGCTGACCTATACGCTTTTGGTGTCCCTTACCGTCACCAGCTGGTTCAACATGGTGGTGACCCGCTATACCTCGGATATGCTGTATGAGGAAAAGCCAAGGAAGATCATGCCTTCCTTCTATGGCGTCTGTTCCATCATGCTGGTCTTTGGCGGCGTGCTCTACGGGATCTTTCTGTTTTTCTCCGGGGTGCGTCCCATCTATCAGCTTCTGTGTCTGTGGTTTGCCTTGATCCTGATCGTGGTCTGGACGGAGATGATTTACCTGACCGCGCTCAAGGATTACAAGGCGATCGTGCTGGCCTTTGCCATTTCTCTGATGACGGGCTTTCTGCTGGCCCTGATCCTGGTGATTCTGGGCTGGGTGAGCATCGTCAGCCTGATGCTCTGCATTATCCTGGCTTACGGGATGCTGATGGCCTGGTATTACAAGCTGCTTTTGGATTATTTTCCGAAAAGCGAGGGCAGCAAGTATTCTTTCCTGCGCTGGTTTGACCGCTACCGCTCCCTGTCCTTTATCGGGGGCTTTGTGAATATCGGCCTGTTCGCTCATCTGGTGATTATGTATTTTGGGCCGCTGGCGGTCCAGGTGGAGGGACTGTTTTACGGGGCGCCGTCCCATGACGTGCCGGCGCTGTTTGCCTTTTTCTCTATTCTGATCACGACGGTGAACTTTGTGACCTCGGTGGAGGTGCGTTTTTACCCGCAGTACCGGAATTATTACAGCCTGTTCAACGATAAGGGATCCATCCGGGATATCGAGCAGGCGGAAAATGAGATGCTGTCCGTTTTGCAGCAGGAGCTGACCTTCAGCGGCCATAAGCAGCTGATTTCTACGCTCCTTTTCGTGGTCTTCGGCGGCTTTCTGCTGGAGTTGATGCCTGTGGGCATTACGGATGTGTCCATGGGAATCTACCGGTTCCTGTGCGCGGGCTACGGCGTCTACGCCATCAGCAATTCGATCCTGCTGATTCTGCTGTACTTTGAGGATTACACGGGAGCGCTTCTTGGAACTTTGGGCTTTGCCGCAGTCAGCGTGGCCGCCACGATCCTGCAGATTCTGTTCAGCCCGGTGAAATTTTTCGGCCTGGGCTTTCTGGCGGGGGCCTTCGTCTTTTACCTGATTGTGTGGCTTCGGCTGGAGTTCTACACGAGAAGACTGCCGTATTATCTTCTCTGCCGTCAGGCAGTGGTGGGAAGAGACGAGAAGGGCCTTTTCGTAAAGCTCTGCGATTATCTGGATGAGAGGGCGGAAAAGAAGAAGGCCGGACGCCGCAGGAAGGGCAGAAAAGCGGCCCTGATTACGCTGCTTCTTCTGGCGTTCCTCTCAGGCTGCGGCAGCCAGACAGAGCTGCAGCCTGAGCAGGCAAAGCAGGAGGAGCCCTCGGGCGATTATGTGGAAAAAGAGCAGCCAGAAGAGAGCGTGCGGGAGGATAAAACGATCTATGCGGATGACGATGAGACCTCGGTAGTCACCATGTACCTGACTGTGACGGAAGGGAACGCGGCAGACAACACCGATCACACCTGGTCAGAGATTAACCAGTATTCCACGTATTATTATGAGGATAACGATCTGGATCGGTACAACTGCGAGGGGCTTCTCCAGGTGGGGGACGAGAACGGCCCTCTGGAGGGAGAGCTGGGTTACGGAGAGACGACTCCCAATGCCGCCATCCAGATCCGGGGCCAGAGCTCTTCCAAAGCAGAGGTCAAGAATTATAAAATCCGCATCAAAGAAGGCAAAGGGGAGTGGAGAGGGCAGCGAACCATCGCGCTGAATAAGCATGTTAGTATGGAGCTGCGTTTTACCAATAAGCTGGCTTACGATCTGATCAAGGAGATCCCGCAGATGATAGGTGCCAGAACCCAGTTTGTCCATCTCTACGTAAAGGATAAGACGGCGGGGGCAGACGCGGAGTTTGAGGATTATGGCCTCTATGTCCAGGTGGAGCAGATGAATAAGACCTATCTGAAAGCCCACGGGCTGGACAGCAAGGGCCACCTCTACAAGATCGAATTTTTTGAATGGTATCAGTATGAAGATTTGAAGCTGGCGACAGATCCGGACTATGATCTGGACGCCTTTGAGGAATATCTGGAGGTCAAGGGAAGCGACGATCACCGGAAGCTTCTGGAAGTTCTGGAAAAACTAAATGATTACAGCATTCCCATAGAAGAGATTATAGAACAGCATTTTGACGCGGAAAATATCTGTTACTGGATGGCTTTTAATATCCTGATCAGTAATTATGATTCCGGGGCGAGGAATGCCTATATTTACAGTCCCCTGAATTCAGAGAAGTTTTACTTTATCTGCTGGGACAATGACGCTTCTTTTCGGCGCAGCCATTATGATATGTCGGGCTATATAGAGGGGGACTCCTGGGAGAGGGGGCTTACGCAGTATACGCATCTTTTGGTGATAGACAGGATGTTCCGGGAAGATCAGTATGTGGAGATGCTTACTGCGGCGATAGAGGATCTGCGGCAGAACTATCTCACATATGACAAACTGGAGAAGATGGCCGACAGCTATGCGGAGATTGTGAAGCCATACCTTTTCGGCGGAGCGGATTCTGAGAACGCCAGAGTGACTGCCGAAGAATATGACAGGCAGGTAGACGCGCTCCCAGGCGAGGTCGACAGGAACTACCAGTATTACTTAGAGAGCCTGGAAAAGCCCTGGCCGTTCTATGTGGGCCTTCCCTATAAAAATGATGAGGGAGGCTATACGGTGGAATGGGATGCCTCCTACGACAGAGACAACGAGGAGATTACCTACAGTTTCACCCTGGCATCGGATTACCTGTTTCAGGATGTGATTGCATCCGGAGAAAATCTGCGGCTTCCGGTCTATGACTTTGGGAACCTGGAGCCGGGAACGTATTTTATCCGTGTCCGCGCCAGGAATGAATCCGGATATGAGCAGGATTGTTATGACTTTTATTCTTCTGACATTGGAAAGATTTACGGAGCAAGAGCTTTTGTCGTAAACGAAGATGGGACTACAAAAGATCTGGAACAAGAGAATGTGTGATAAGGGAAATGATGATGAAAGAAAAAAATGCGCTTAAAGAAAGAACTAAGGGAAGAAGAATTCCCCTTCGGACGGCAGCTCTCCTTCTCCTGTCCTGTCTCCTTCCCCTCGTCTTCTCTGGCTGCGCCCAGACGATCACTCGCCTGATCGACCCGGACGAGACCTATGAGAAGGAGGGAGCCGCCTACTCGGACAGCAGCTTCCGGGATAAGGCTTCCCTGTATGAGGACGACGAGGCTGAGGTTCTGACCCTGTACCTGACAGTCGGACAGGGAAATGAGGAGGATGGGACGAACCACACCTGGACGGAGGTAAACAGCCACGCCATCGGCTGGTATGAGGAGCGGGGAATCGAGCCCTACGCCTGCGAGGCGAGCCTGCAGGTGGGCGACGAGAACGGCCCGGTGGAAGGAGAGTTCGGCTACGGGGAGACGGCGGCCAACGCGGCCATCCGGGTGCGGGGAGAGAATTCCTCAACACAGCACCAGAAGAGCTACCGGATCGATATCAAAGGCGGAAAAGGAGAGTGGGAGGATCAGAAGGTGATCGTGCTGAACAAATGCGTCAGCGACCCCATGCGCTTTACGAATCTTCTCTCTTACAAGCTGCTGCAGGAGATCCCGCAGCTGGTCAGCGTGCGCACCAGGCTGGTACACCTGTACGTGAAGGATAAGACGGAAGGGCTGGACGGGAAATTTGTGGACTACGGCCTCTATACCCAGATCGAGCAGGTGAACGGCACCTGGCTTCACAACCACGGCTTCGACCGGGACGGCCAGCTCTACAAGGCCGACGGCTTCGACTGGGAGCGCCACGAAGAAGCTCTGCGGCTGGCCACGGACGCAGGCTTTAATCAGGCGGCCTTTGAAGAATATTTGGAAATCAAGGGCGGGGATGATCACACGAAAATTCTGGAGCTTCTCGACGCGGTGAACGACGAATCGGTCCCAGTAAGCGATCTATTGTCCCGGTATTTTGACCAGGAGAACCTGGCCTACTGGATGGCCTTCCAGCTGCTCACCGGAAACGCGGCGGCAGGGGAGCTGAGCTATTATTTATACAGTCCCCAGACCTCGGATAAATGGTTCTTCCTGTCCTGGGATCAGGACCGGGCTTTTTCCAGGGAGTACGACAGACTCCGGGGAGAGGCGCGGGCGGCCTGGACAGATGGGATCACAGCGTTCACAGATTCCGTCCTCTTCCGGAGGCTTCTGCAGGATGAAGGCTTCCTGGCTGCCCTGGAGGACGCGGTGGAGACTCTGCGCGCCCAGTATCTGACGGAGGAAAGGGTGCAGGCGCTGGTGGATGAGTACCGCGCTCTGGCGGAACCGTATGTCTACGCCCTGCCCGACCGGATGTATGCCCGGGTAGACCGGGAGACGTACGATATTCTCGCGGACAGCATGGCGGAGGAAGTGGAGGAAAACTATCAGTTCTACCAGGAAAGCCTGGCAGAGCCCTGGCCCTTCCACATCCTGGATCCTGTGGCGGCGGGGGACGGAAGCGGCAATGTGACGCTTCAGTGGGAGGATTCCTATTCCCCGGACGGCAGTCTTTCTTACCGGGTGGAGGTGGATGAGGACTTCACCTTCGCAAGCCCTGTAGTGAACCAACAGACGGATGGAACCACGCTTGCGGCGGCGCTTGCGCCCGGACAGTATTTCGTCCGCGTGACGGCGGTGAATGGAGCGGGGGCGGAGCAGCAGGCTTTTGAATACTATAATTCGGAAAAGAACGGCACCATCTACGGGGTTCTCTGTTTTTATGTATTTGAGGACGGAACCGTGGCGGCGTCCCGCTTTGAAGGAGAGTGACAGGCAGTGGCAGGATATTTTTACACGATGCCCCAGTACCGGAACGAGTGGAAATATTTCATCTCCAGATGGGAGGCGGAGGCTCTGAAAAGGCGCCTGGAGCCTTTCCTGGAGCCTGATCCCCATGCCAAAGGAGGGGTCTATACCATACGGAGCCTTTATTTCGATAATTACTGGAATTCCGCCTATGAAGAAAAGATGATGGGGGTGGCGGACCGGCAGAAATGGCGGATCCGCATCTACAATTACAGCGATTCCAGAATCCTTTTGGAGCGGAAGAAAAAGTGGGGCAGCTATATCCACAAGGATTCCGCCATCCTTACGAGGGAAGAATATGAAAGACTGATGGCGGGGGAATATGAGTTTCTGCTCGGCCATCCGGATCCGCTGTGCCGGGAATTCTATTACGAATGTATGGTAAATCTGTGGAGGCCAAAGGTGATCGTGGATTATGAGAGGGAGCCTCTGATTCAGGATGAAGGAACGGTGCGGATCACCTTTGACAGCGATGTGCGCGCCGCCATTCTGGATTTTGAAATTTTTGACCCGGAGCTGCCCACGCTGTCTGTGCTGGAGCCGGAGGTTCTGGTGCTGGAGGTGAAGTTCACGGAGTTCCTGCCGGGCCTTATCCGGAAGCTTCTTCCTCTGGACGGCCAGGAATTTTCCGCGATTTCCAAATACACGCTCTGCTATGAGAGGGCCCACCATCTGACAGATGCTCTGGCCGGGATTACGAAGACGAACAGGAGGGAAAAATAATAATGAATTTACAGGATTATTTTAAAAATTCAGTCTGGGAATCCTTCGCGTCCAGCCAGGGGCTGACGCTGGATTTCGTGGTGACGTCGGCGGTGGCGCTGGTGCTGGCGGTAGTGCTGGGAGTTCTGATTTACAAGGTGTACGGCCACTTCTTCGGAGGAGTCGTCTTTTCCAGCTCCTTTGCCACGACGCTGGTGGGCATGACGGTCTTAAGCTGTATGCTGACCCTGGCGATCAGCAGCAATATCGTCATTTCCCTCGGTATGGTGGGCGCCCTTTCCATCGTCCGCTACCGTACCGCCATCAAGGATCCGATGGATCTTCTGTATCTGTTCTGGGCGATTTCCGTGGGAATCACGCTGGGCGCGGGACTTTATGCCCTTGCCATCGTCACCATGCTGGTGATGGTTCTGGTGATCCATCTGTTTTACAACCGGAGAAAACGCGGAGCGATCTTTATCCTGGTGGCACACTATGAGTCGGAGCTGGCCGGGGATGAGATCCTGCGCATCCTGGCCAAGACGAGGCACCAGCTGAAATCCAAGACCATCCGGGGCAATGTGACGGAACTTACCCTGGAACTTCTGTGCAGGACGAACAATACGCTTTTCATGGAGCAGATCCAGGCTGTGGAGGGCGTGAAGGATGTAACCTTAATTCAGTATAATGGAGAGTATCATGGATGACAGGAAAAGAGGTTCGGCAGCGCCTTATCTTGTGATGCTGGCGCTGGCTCTGGCCATCGCGGGACTCCTGCTCTATATTCTGCCCTACCGCTACCGGCTGAACCAGACCGTCTATTTCGACGAGTCGGGGGAAGAGCTTGTCAATCCCCTGATCGGCTATGCCCCTTCCGCGGAAGAGACGAGCGGACATGGAGACACGTCCCTGGTCTATATCGGCCTGACCTGGGAGGAATGGGAGCCCGCGCAGGGGCAGTATGACACGAAAGCGCTGGAGGAAAAATTCCATATCGCCAGGTGGAAGGAAGAGGGAAAGCACGCGGTTCTGCGCTTTCTCTGCGATGTGCCGGGGGAGGCGGAGCATCTGGACATTCCTCTGTGGCTCTATGAGCGGACGGCGGACGGGAGCTATTACAATACCTCCTACGGAAGCGGCTACTCGCCGGATTACAGCAATGATTTCTTCCGGGAGCGCCACGCTCTGGCCATAGAGGCGCTGGCAGACTATTTTAATGAAGACAGCTTCCTGGCTTACATAGAGCTTGGAAGCCTGGGACACTGGGGCGAATGGCACACGAACACGGAAGAGGGCGCAGGCCCGATGCCGGACGCAGACGTGTGCTGGGACTATGTGCTGGACTATTCGGATCACTTCCACAATGCCAGAATTTTGATGCGCAGGAATTATATTATGGTTGCAGACGCGGGTCTGGGGCTATATAATGATATGACAGGACATAAGGGAGACACAGAAGAGTGGCTGGACTGGATCGGAAACGGCGGCAGCTATCCGACGGAAAACGGAGAGCTGGAGTATGAGCCGATCCCGGATTTCTGGAAGACAGCGCCTGTGGGAGGGGAGTTTACCAGTTCCCTGTTCATGGAGGAGATGCTGGACACAGAGCTTTCCACCACGCTGGATTTGATCGAGCGTTCCCACATGTCCTTTATCGGGCCCCATTGCCCGGAAGGAGCAGAGCTTGAGCTTCCCGGGGCGGAGGCTGTCCGGGATCTGCTGGGATACCGCTTCTATATCTCCCAGCTGCAGACGCAGTTTTCCTTTGCGGAGGATCAGCTGAATGTGTACCTGACCTGGGAGAATACGGGGAACGCGCCGATGTACTGGGACTGGCCGGTCATGCTGTATGTCTATGACATGGAAGGCAAACTGAAATACTGGGAGTCTGTGGATATCCGGCTGTCGGAGCTGATGCCGGGGGAGCAGATCGTGACGGAAAACCATATTCCATTTACCGATCTTTTGCGCAAGGGCTATCAGATAGGAATCGGCATTACGGATCCGGAGGAAAAGGAGACGGTGGCGCTTGCCATGGACTGTGAGAAGACAGATGAGGGGATTCATGTAATTTATACCTATGAGAACTAGGAAGGGGAGGAATCTTAGTGGCAAAGAAGACATTATTCCGGGCGGCTTTGTTTGGCGGATATAACAAGGAAGATGTGCATGAATATATCCAGACCCTTGAAAACGAGATAGAAGCCGTCAAGGTACTGAACCAGAAGGAAAAAAATGAACTTCAGCGCCAGCTGGACGAGAGCCGGGAGCAGAAAGCTGAGGAGGATGAGGAGCTTCCCAGATTGAAAGAGGATCTGGAGCACAGCCGCAGCCGTCTGCGGGAAAAGGAAACGGAGCTGAACGAAAAGCTGGAGGAGCTTGCGAAAATCCGGGAAGAACTGGAGCAGGCGAGGGAAGAACTGGCGGCGCGTCCGGAAACCTACGGACAGGAGCCGGCATACATAGAGGAAGAGGCTGGAGAGGCCTGGATGGAAGAAGGCGCAGAGACGGGCGGATCCTCCGTCCAGAAAGAAAAGCTACGCCTTTTGAATGAGAACGCGGAGCTGAAAGCCCGCCTGGAATCCCTGAGGCAGGAAATGAGCGCCATGGAACAGCGGCTCTCTGCCATGCAGGAAGAGAAGGACGGCGACTTCTTCGACTACCGGACTGTGACCAAGATCATCGAGGAGGCGCACAGGAACGCGGAGCTGATCCGGGATGAGGCGCAAAAAGAAGGCGAACAAATTATAGAAAGGGCGATGGAGGACGCCGAAAAGCAGAAGGCGGTCATCGCTGCCCGGATCAACAAGGAGCTGGAAGAGAAGGGAATCCAGCTGGTCGCAGCCAAGCATAAGATCGACCAGTACATGAAGGAGGTCAACAGCGCCCAGCAGGGCCTGTTCAATATCTATACGCGCATGAACCAGCTGATAGACAAGATGCCCGTCCGCCTGGACGATTACTGGGACGGCGATCATTACCAGGCTTTGGAGAAAAGCAGGGAGGCGCAGGCCGGCGCCGGGGAAGAAGAGGCGTAGAGAAAGAACGAAGGCGGCCGGCCGCAGCCGTTTAGTTTCTCTGGTACGCGTACGTCTTCCGCGCCACGCCAAGCTCCTCGTTGGCCGGAATTACGTGGATTTTCACAGGGGAATTTTCCTGTGAGATGACGGCGTCCCCTTCGGGGCAGTTCCGGTTCTTTTCCGGGTCAAGCAGGATGCCCATATGTGTAAGCTGGCCGCAGACCTTTTCGCGGACAGAGGCGCCGTGCTCTCCGATGCCGGCGGTAAATACCAGATGGTCAAGGCCGCCAAGCTCCGCGTAATAAGAGCCTATGTAGCGGACGATGCCGTTGCAGAAGACGTCGATGGCGAGCTGGGCCCGCTCATTTCCCGCCTGGGCAGCTTCTTCCACATCGCGCAGGTCATTGCTGACGCCGGAGATGCCTAAGAGGCCGCCGCGTTTCGTCAGGCCCTCCAGTACCTCGTCCAGGCTCATGCCCTCTTTTTGGAGAAAGGGAACGATGAAGGGATCGATATCGCCGCAGCGGTTGGACTGTATGATTCCGACCTGGAGTGAGATGCCAAAGCTGGTGTCCACGCTCTTTCCATCGTCGATGGCGCACAGAGAGCCGCTGCCGCCCAGATGGCAGGAGATGGCTTTCCCAGTGCTGCCGTACGCGGCCGCCAGCGTCTCAGCCACATAGCTGTGGGAGGCTCCGTGATAGCCCAGACGCTCAATGCCGTATTTCTCATACCACTCATAAGGAATGCCGTAGATCTTCCGCTCCAGCGGGATCGTCTGATGGAAAGCCGTCTCAAAAGCGCCCACCAGCACCGCGTCCGGCGTGAGCTTCTGGAACTGGCGGATAGCTTCCAGATAAGGCTTATTGTGGGCGGGGGCCACCACCATATAAGCCTCCATGCCCTGCAGGACATCAGGCGTCAGCTCATGGATGCCGTAATGGCCCTTGGACAGTACGGTTTTGAAGCCGATCCGCTCAAGCTCAGCCAAGTCCGACAGCTCTCCGTGTTCCCCGTCCAGCAGATCCTGGAGAAAAGACTGGATCCCTTCGGTATACGTGGGGATCGAGAGATTCTCCCGGAAAATCCGGAAACCAGAAGGCTTGGAAAAATGATAGATGGCCCGGTCTGTGCCGACGCGCTCTACCCTGCCTTCCGCGAGCACGCGCTCCTGCGGCATCTCGAACAATTTGAATTTCAGGGACGTACTTCCTGCGTTGCATACTAATAATTTCATGGGAAACCTCCAATTACATTTTAAAAAACGCCCGGATATCGGCCCGGGACTTCCTTCGCGCCATTTGTATTTCCAGTATAACAAAAATTTTTTTGCTCCACAACCCAAAAAGAGGCCCCGCAGCAGGCTGACGGGGCAGGACAATCGTGAAACGCAGCAGACGCTGCGGGGGGATTCGCGCCCGCGCAGCCAGAGATAAGGAGAGTGATAAGCTTTGAGAAGCAGCGGAGTCCTGATGCATCTTTCCTCACTGCCTTCGCCTTACGGCATCGGGAGCATGGGGGAGCCTGCCCGGAAATTCGCGGATTTTCTCTGCAAGGCGGGGCAGTCCTACTGGCAGATTCTCCCGATCTGCCCGGTGAGCTTTGGGGATTCGCCGTACCAGACATTTTCCTCCTATGCGGGCAATCCGTATTTTATCGATCTGGAGGAGCTGGAAAAGGACGGGTACCTGAAATGGGAGGAATATGGGACGGCAGACTGGGGTAGCTCGCCGGATCAGATCGATTACGGCTGTCTTTACGAAAAGCGGTATCCGATCCTCCGGAAAGCGGCTGCCCGGTTCCGGGAGAAGCCGCCGGCCGATTATGGGGAGTTCTTAAGGGAACATGCAGAATGGCTGGAGGACTATGCGCTGTTTATGGCGCTAAAAGATATGCATGGCGGGGCGCCCTGGCATACCTGGGAAAAGCCTTTGCGGGACAGGGAGCGGGAGGCTCTTGGCCAGATCCGGGAAAGCCGCAGGGAAGACGTGGAGTTCTGGAAAATCTGCCAGTACCTGTTCTTTTCCCAGTGGAAGAAGCTGAGGGAATATGTGAACGGAAAGGGGATCCGGATTATCGGGGATCTGCCCATCTACGCGGCGCTGGACAGCGCAGACGTATGGGCCCACCCGGAACAGTTTCAGCTGGATGAGAACCGGATGCCCGGGGAGGTGGCCGGCTGTCCGCCCGACGATTTTACCGCTGACGGCCAGCTGTGGGGCAATCCGCTCTTTGACTGGGAGTACATGGATCGGGACGGCTATTCCTGGTGGATACGCCGCATCCGTTATCTCTGCCAGGTCTATGATGTGCTTCGTATCGACCACTTCCGGGGGTTCGATTCCTACTATGCGGTTCCCTACGGCAGGACGGACGCCAGGATAGGACGCTGGAGAAAAGGGCCGGGTATGCGGCTGTTCCGGGCTATAGAAGAAAAAATCGGCCGGCAGCCGATTATCGCGGAGGATCTGGGCTATATGACAGACTCCGTACGCCGCCTTCTGGAAGACAGCGGGTTTCCGGGTATGCGGGTGCTGGAATTCGCCTTTGACCGCCGGGACGGGAACAACGCCGCCTATCTGCCCCACAACTATATCCGCCGCTGCGTGGCCTACACCGGGACGCACGACAATGATACCATCCTGGGCTGGCTGTCTTGCGCCGATCTGGCAGATGTATCCTACGCAGTGGAATACCTCCGCCTCTCGAAGGAGGAAGGCTACCACTGGGGCATGATGCGCGCCCTCTGGGGAAGCACGGCCGATCTTGCCATCGTGCAGGCCCAGGATCTGCTGGGGCTGGGAAGCTGGGCCCGGATGAACACGCCAGGGACAGTAGGGAGAAACTGGAAATGGCGGGCGCGGGAAGGAAGCTTTACGGAAAAGCTGGCTGCCAGGCTGCGCCATGAGATGAAGCTATATGGCCGCCTGAAAAAATGACAGCCGCCGCCAAGCGCGGCGGCTGCGCCCCGCCGTCTTACGCCGCCGAAAGCAGCCGCCGCAGGCAGCTGGAGCAAAGGTGCAGGAGCCCGGCCCCAAAGAGGATTAGTCCCAGGTACAGAAGGATTTCTGTGTCCCGGCCAAAGCGCGCCGCGATATCCCGCAGGATCACCTGGGTGGACGGCTCCCAGGGGCTGATGTAGAACATATCAACAGAACCCTTGCTGCGGAGCAGAAAATTCAGAAGCTCGGCGATCCCAGCCAGGATAAGGAATAATACAGCGGCAGGAAGAAATCCGGAAAGCATCCGGCGGATCTTCCCGCCGCTTTTTCGCGCGCCAGGAAAGCCGGAAACACACTCTTCCCGGGCGCACCTGGACAGATTCAGGAAAATTCCCAGAAAAATCATGGCAAAGTGCCACAGGTAGCTGTGGAGGGTCAGGGCAGGAATCCCATAGCGCATCCCCGTCTGATCCGCAAAGGCGAAAATCCCGGCCAGGAGGCCGAAATCCGCCAGGAAATCCGTCAGCGTCAAGATGAGAAAAGCGGCAGGGGAACGGGCAGGGGAAGGGGCAGGAGAAGGCGGCGCAGCGGGCAGCGAACGGCTTTGCCGTTCGCTGCCTGCAGTATCGCGGCGGATGGGAGAACGGGTTTCCCCCATCCGCCGCCGCTCCCGCGCCCTCCCAAGCACAAGAAGCTGCCGCAGGGGCAGCAGATAAAGCGGCATACTGCAAAGCTGGAAGGGAAAATACCACCAGCGGTACGCGCCGCCGTTCGTCCAGGTAAGCAAAAGCTGCTTCCACAGCTCAGAGAGCGGGAACAAGACGGCAAGGATATTCAGGAGAAGCTTCTGGTTTCTTAGGGACAGGCGGCAGGCCAGGCCTGCCGCCAGGGCCGCCGCAGGGAAACCGCACAGGAATATAAGCATAATGGAGGGTCCTTTGTAATTAATCCTGGAATTCAAGAATATCAAGCAGTTTAGGTAAGTTACTACCCAAATTATCAAATAAATCAGGAAAGTCAGTAGAAAAACTCCCTGCGTTTTTTATTGCTTTTGAGATATTGGGATAGTACAAATTTTTAAATTTGATGGAAGAAATTGTTTTTGTGTGATGGGCACGTTTTGAAACTTCGTAGCTAACCTTTGTGTGTCTTTTGGACACCGTTGGATTTGAGTATAATATTTTTAATTCTTCAGGCGAAAACTCTTTTTTTACATCACACAAATGTAATAAAAGCCAAAATTCAAAGCAAGGATTTGTAACATAACAACCATAATTGTGCTGATTACACTTATCCAAGCATTCCTGCATAAGCTGTTTACTATGGGAACCACAATCTCGATCAAGGACTACTGCAAAATAATCCATATCTTTCCTAAAACTTTGCAGATAGCGACGGTATTCAATATCAATCCCGATTTTTAATAAATCTTCACTGAATTGTTTTCGCTCCTCTGCAGTCAATTCACTGCCACCAACGAGATACTTTTGGCAAAACTCTTTAGAGTATTTTTCAGTAAATGGTGCAGGTAATTCATCTGGAATAAGTTCGCCTTGACGCAGATCGATATATTCTTCAAGAAGTTCTATTACGTAAATAGGATCGCTGTAGCCATCACCACGCCGATGCCTTAAAACTTCAATTTGAATAATATTAGCATCCAAATATTCGTTTAAATTCTGAAAATATGTCCTCTCGGTCTCATCCCCTTCTACGGACAGAAAAATCATCCTTTTAGGATTTATTTTTTCTGTTTCATCATTTCTGGTGAAAGCAGAAGATTGTAGACGAAAACGGCTAGATGGTTTCGGCATCCTGCTCACCTTCTTCCAATGTATCTGGTTCTAATGCTGCTTGCCTAAAAATAGGAATTGCTCCATATCGGCCAAGTAAATAGTCTTTTTCAATTTTCTTATCAAAGCGGGCCTTGAATTTGTTTAAAGAATATATCTCAGAACTATGATCTTTTTTCCTCTCAATAAACCAAATTTCATCTTGACGTACAAAGTCTAAATCCATGATGTTTGAATCATGGGTTGTAACAATAAGTTGAGATGCATTCTGTTTTGTTAGCGAGTAGAAGTAATTAATAAATTCCTGAGCAGCTTTTGTGTGAAGGCTTCTATCCAATTCATCAATTAGAACAACAGAATTTGAAAGCAGCTTTTGAAAAAGAGGTATTAGATCAAACAATCGCTGCGTGCCATCGGATTCATCGCTATATTCAAACAAATCTGTATCATTTCCATGGTTAGAAACAACTTCGTATGTGAGAAGATTGCCATTTACGTTTTTTACTTCCACCAAAGAGGCATCATGTCGCATAAATGCGCTTTGTCCATCTTCTTTAAGATTTTTTGCAATATCGGTTTTAAGAGAATCAATAACCTTATCAGGCAGCATGGAGAAAGCTTTGTCAAATTCTACTTCTTTTTTGGAGACCGCTATAATTCCTGTATCGAAATAATTTAACAGGTTTTCCAATCTGGTCTTTTCATTATCGTTATCTAAAAGCTGAGTAATTCCCTTATATTTTGAGTCTGGAAATATTACTATCAAATGTTTGAACCATTTCATTACATCCCTAAAAGGCTGATATTCAGGCGAATCCTCCGGGCTTCTCATAGCAATATCACTTAAAAAAAGCGTCTGCTTCATTTTAGAATTTGAAATATCATCCGTATATACAGAAAATCTTGTCTTCTGACGATCATCTGTAAAATGAATATCCGAAGATATTGTAAAGGCCTCATTATTTTCGTTTTTGCTACGCAAAAAGACACAAAATTCCCTATCTGGATTATCAATTTGGTATAGCCACTCTTCCTCTAAAGATGCTGTTGCGTAAGATATAGCAAACCCATAGGAGTAAAAATGTCCTTGTGAAAAAATGTCAAATTGGAAAACACCAGGGCGCTCTTTGCTTATTCCATCAATTCGAAAATACTTTTTATCACAATTCGTGTTTTCGATGCCATTAAGAACAATGTTCTTAGCAAAAGCGATTGCTCGAATCAAATTCGTCTTCCCGCTGGCATTTGCACCAAAAATGAAGGCACCTTTGAGCATACGTTTATTATTACATATTGCAATGTGCCCGCTATGTCTCGTCACTTTTCCAGCTACCATGCTAAACTCAGTTAATCCTTTAAATGACAAGAAATTCTCAACTGAAAATCTGATAAGCATCAAATCACCTCCAAGTGAGTATATTATATGTGATTTTTTCACTTTTATCAATACAACTAAGAAAAGTATTACAACTTTTCTTAGGAGCGTATGGCTAAAAGGATCTAAAAAACAATCATATCAGGGGAAAGGGTATTGACAGGATACAGATCAAGTATTAACAGAGGGCCATGTACATATATTCTTGCTAATTAAGAGTACGTGAATTTAGAACAACGGAAAATATATTAACAGAAATTTTTGACAGATAAGAATGTAATAAAATTTTCGTTAAGTAACTAACTTTACGAAAATGAGACAGCTCATTTCCTCAATTTCCTGTACATCATAGCACAAATCTCTCAGAACGTAAACCCTTTTCTCTTTCTTCCAGCCTTGTATCGGCCCAGAAATTGGATATTCCATCCATAGCAGATATAAAATTTCTTGTTTTATCTTTATTTTTCCATAATTTTAATCAAAATATTCTGCCGGGTTTCGTGAAGTTAGTTACTTCACGAAATCCAGCCCCGGTGCTTCGGGAGCTGGCCATATGTGAGAGGTGATTCTTTCATGAACCAGGCTTTTGGGCAGTACTTTGTGCTTGTCCTGCCGCTTCGGCCGGAGCCCTGGCAGCAGCGGATTCTGGAAAAGCGGTTTGAGATAGGCCGCCAGGTATACAATGCCCTGCTCGGCAAGGCAGAAAAACGGTTCCGCCAAATGGCGCAGACCCGGGCCTGGCGTTCCTGTAAGGAGCAGCTTCTGGAAGAGGCAGATCCAGCAGAGCGCAGGAAGCTTTTACAGGAGATGGACGCGCTCATCCGGCAGTACAGGCTGGGTAAGTATGAGATCTGCCGGGATGCCACAGCGTACCGCAGGCATTTCGCAGAGCATATGGACAGCCCTGTCGTCCAGAACCTGGCGGCAGAAGTCTGGCAGGCAGTAGACGCCATGATAAGAGGCAGGGCGTCGAAGTTCCGGGAAAAAGCCCCGGGGGAGCTTAGAAGCTTGTCCGGAAAGACCAATCGTTCCTCTATCCGTTTCCGGAATGGTTCCGTTTCCTGGAAAGGGCTGGAGCTTCCAGCCGGGCTGAAAGGAAATCAATACGAACAGGAAGCTCTGGGGAAAGAACTTCGTTTCTGCAGGATTAAGAGGGAAAACATCCGGGGAAAAGAAAGGTATTTCGCAGAGCTGGTCTTCAAAGGGACGCCGCCTGGAAAGACGGGAAGGCAGGCGATTTCCAAAGAGCAGGAAGACCTTCCCGGAAACGGCCCAGAAAATGCAGCGTCCGGCCAGCGGCCAGTCGGCGTCAAAGCAGGCTTCTGGAAACTGGCGGCGGTAAACAGCCAGGAAGCGCTTCTCGTGAACCTTCCTATTAAGGATCCAAAGCTGGAAAGCCGGAAACGGGAGATTTCCAGGTATCTGGAGCGAAGCCGCAGGCGCATGAATCCAGATAAGTATCTGGCGGACGGCCGGATACAGGAAGGAAGCGGCCTGTGGAAATTCTCCAGGAAATACCAGAAAGCAAGGCTTGCGTACCGGGAACTCTGCCGGAAGCAGCGGGTGCTGCAAAGGGAGCAGCAGTTTCTCCTTGCGAGGCGGGTGGCATCCATGGGAGGGCGTTTTTATATAGAAGGAACTGATTTTCTGAAGCTAGGGAAACGAAAACCCAACAGCCTGGGGATGCAGGGCAGTTCCCCGGGGACTTTCCTACGAATTCTGATGCAGAAACTCTGGCAGCAGAAAAAAGAAGCTGCCTGGATCCAGCCATTTGTGTTGAAAGCTTCTGGATTTAACCATCACACCGGGACTTACCAGAAGATGCCCCAGAGGAAAAGCTGGCGCGTCATAGACGGGCAGAAGGTGGACAAGAAGCTGTACAGCGCGTTTTTACTGAGTAATGTGACAGAAAGCCAGGAGGCCTTTGACCTGGAAAAATGCGGTGAGAGGTTTCCGGCGTTCCTGAAACTTCAGGAGGAATGCCTGGAGCGCCACAAAAGAGAGCCGCAGTTTCTGCATTCTGACCATTCTGGCAGATGTACGGCTTAACAGATATATGATTTGACAGACATATGGTTTGGCAGTCAGGACAGATCGGCAGGCATACAGTCTGTGACAGGCATACGGCAGTTTGCAGCGCCAGGGTTTCCCCGGCGTGAAGATAAATCTTTGGTCTTGAAGCGGGCCGATACCCGAAAGACGGGTGAAAGCTCCTGCGAAAGTGGGGCAGGGCGGAGGTACTTCGGTTCTCCGCAGGAGCCGCGGCAGCAGGAGACCCTCGGACACGAGGAGCTTTGGTATAGAATATTTAATTTTTTATATTCCATTTGGAACAGTCCATTTCAAAAACCTGGACTCCGGGATCGTCGCTTTGCCGCGTTCCGGACAAGGGCGGCCATCCTGCAAAAAAGGAATCCGGGCAAAGCGCGGAGTGGCGAAGCCTATCCTTTTTGCGGGAAAGGAAGCGGAAAAGAGGTGCGGCCATGGGCACAGAAGCCAGGTGGTATGTCATCCAGGTACAGACGGGCCGGGAAGAACAGATCATGGAAGAGGCCGGAAAGTACCAGGTGCAGGAATATTTTGATGAGATTTTTGCGCCGCGCATGGAGCGGAAAAAGAAATACCTGGGGAAGTGGCATCTGGAGACAGGGCTTTTGTTCCCGGGCTATCTTTTTGTCATCAGTTCCAGGCCAAAGGAACTGTACCAGGCGCTAAAGCGTGTGCCGCAGCTTACCAAGCTTCTGGGCACAGGCGAGAAATGGACGCCCATGACAGAAGAAGATATCGCGGCGGTGGAAGCGCTGTCCGGGAAAGAGCGCCTGATGAAATTCTCAGAAGGGTACATCCAGGGCGACAGCGTAACCGTCATAAGCGGCCCCCTAAAAGGACTGGAAGGAAAGATCAGCCGGATCGACCGGCATAAACGGCTGGCCTGGCTTACCGTGGAGCTGTTCGGGAGGACGGTAGAGCTGCAGGTAGGGCTGGAGATTGTAAGGAAAGAGTAGCAAGTATTAAAGAAAGAATTAAAGGAAGAAACAAAGGAAGTAATTTCAAATGTTCAACCAGGAGAACCAATTCAAACCATTCGCATCCAGGATATGGCTGTCTTCGCCGACCATGCACGGGCCGGAGCTGGAATATGTAAAGGAAGCCTATGAGAGCAATTGGATGTCCACAGTGGGGGAAAATATCAACGAGGCAGAGCGCCTGGCCTGCGAGAAGATTGGGTGTCGGTATGCGGTGGCCCTGTCAGCTGGCACGGCAGCCCTCCATATGGCGGTGAAGCTGGCGGGCGTAAAGCCCGGAGACAAAGTCTTTTGCTCTGATATGACCTTCGACGCCACGGTCAATCCGGTAGTGTATGAAGGAGGCGTACCGATATTCATTGATACGGAATACGACACCTGGAACATGGATCCGGCGGCGCTGGAGAAAGCGTTTGAACTGTACCCGGATGTAAAGGTCGTTGTGGTGGCGCACCTGTACGGGACGCCGGGCAAGATAGATGAGATCCGCGCGATTTGCGACAGACACAGAGCGTTTCTGATAGAGGACGCGGCAGAGTCGCTGGGAGCGGAATATAAGGGAAGACAGACAGGCACTTTCGGAGACGTGAGTGCTATTTCTTTTAATGGAAATAAGATCATCACCGGATCCTCCGGCGGGATGCTTCTGACCAATGACAAGGATGAAGCGGACAAGGTGCGGAAATGGTCCACGCAGGCCCGGGAAAACGCGCCCTGGTACCAGCACGAGGAGCTGGGCTACAACTACCGGATGAGCAATGTGATCGCCGGAGTGGTAAGGGGCCAGTTCGGCTTCCTGGAAGAGCATATCGCCCAGAAGAAAGCCATTTACGAGCGGTACAAGGAAGGGTTAAAAGGTCTTCCGGTACAGATGAATCCTTATGACGCGGAGAATTCGGAGCCGAACTTCTGGCTGAGCTGTCTTCTGATTGACGAGGACGCCTTGTGCAGCCAGGTACGCGGCGAGTGCGACGTGTTGTTTAAGCCGGAACACAGGAAAAGCTGCCCGACAGAGATCCTGGAGACGCTGGCGAAATATAACGCAGAAGGACGCCCCATCTGGAAGCCCATGCACATGCAGCCCATCTACCGGATGAACGGCTTCGTGACGCGGGAAGGAAACGGGCGCGCGAAGACGAACGCCTATATAGCGGGTGGCGTGAAGGGGAAAGATGGAAGGCCGCTGGATGTGGGGATGGATATCTTCCAGAGGGGGCTGTGTCTGCCAAGCGATAATAAGATGACGGCGGGGGAGCAGGATGTGGTGATTGAGATGATTAGGAAGTGTTTTGAATAACCGATGAATAGCGGAAAAAATATAACGGTTCAGCAGCATAGATTTGTAAAACCCCGTTATGGGCTTTACGCAAAATATGTAAAGCGGTATCTGGACGTCTTTGCGGCCTTGATGGGACTGATAGTACTTTCCCCGTTTTTTATTTTCCTTATTATAGTGGGGGCCGCGGAAATGAAGGGAAACCCTTTTTTTATGCAGCAGCGTCCGGGGAAGGATGAAAAGATTTTCAACCTGATCAAATTCCGGACTATGACAAATAAGAAGGATAAGGATGGAAACCTTCTGCCAGATGAACAGAGGCTTACTGCTTACGGGAAATTCCTCAGGAGTACAAGCCTGGATGAATTGCCAGAACTGTGGAATATCTTCAAAGGGGATATGAGTTTGATAGGACCGAGGCCGCTTCTGGTAAAATATCTTCCCCTTTATAATTCCTTCCAGCGTCATCGGCATGATGTGCGGCCAGGCCTGACAGGGTATGCGCAGGTACATGGGAGGAACCAGGTATCCTGGGAGAAGAAGTTAGAGATGGATGTGTGGTATGTGCAGCATATCACTTTCCTGGGGGATTTGAAGATCCTGCTGGATACGGCTGCTGTGGTTTTAAAAAGGGAGGGGATCTCTTCGGGGACATCGGCGACGATGGAGGAGTTCCAGGGGACACAGGAGAAGGAGTGACGGCAGAATGAATGAGCCTGTAATTATTATTGGCGCGGGAGGCCATGGAAAAGTAGTAGCAGATATTGTGTGCCGTTCCAGGGACAGGGTGGTAGGATTCCTAGATGATAATCCAAACTGTGGCAGCAGTTTTTCTGGATTTCCAGTACTGGGAACAACAGCAGAGTTTACGAGGGTACCTGAAGCCAGTTATATAATCGCGATAGGAAATGCAAGGGTGCGGGAACGGTTGGCAGCGAAAATCCAGGGAATAAAATGGTACACTGCAGTTCATCCGTCGGCAGTGATTTCAGAAACTGGGACAACAGTTGGCGAGGGCACTGTAATTATGGCAAATGTAGTGATTAATCCCGGGACTACGATAGGAAGGCATTGTATTATCAATTCAGGAGCTGTTGTAGAGCATGACAATGTAATAGAAGATTTTGTCCATGTTTCTGTGGGCGCGAAATTGGCTGGAAGCGTCCATATAGGCAGGCGTTCCTGGATCGGGATAGGGGCATCCGTCAGCAATAATGTTGTGATCTGTGAAGATTGTATGATAGGTGCAGGCGGGGTGGTGGTAAGAGATATTGAGAAACCAGGAACCTATGCGGGCGTACCCGTAAAAAGGCTGGAGAAAGAAGAAGAGAACTGCTTATGCAAAGTATGAAGGAAAAATTTCTGATGACTGCAACTGTGCCATCTATGATAGGGCAGTTCAATATGAATAATATCAAGTTGCTTCTGGATCTGGGATATGAAGTCCATGTGGCTTGCAACTTTAAAGACAGGAGCGTTTGGACAGAGAAGCGAGTGCGGGAATTTGAACAGCAGCTTTCAAATCTACATGTGAAAAAAATTCAGGTAGAATACGCAAGAACACCATATGATGTCCCTAAACTGATAAAGTCTTATCTTGAATTAAAAAAATTGATTCAGAAAGAAAAATACGCAGGCCTGCATTGCCACACGCCTGTGGCAGGGATGATTGCCAGGCTGGCAGCGAAAAAAGCAGGCAAGGGGACAAAAGTGATCTACACTGCCCATGGATTTCACTTTTATAAAGGAGCGCCGCTACTGAACTGGATTTTGTATTATCCGGTGGAAAAATGGCTGTCCAGGTATACAGATATTCTCATTACGATTAACAAAGAAGATTATAAGAGGGCAAAAGAAAAGTTCCACGCCAAGAGAATAGAATATGTCCCAGGCGTAGGGATAGATGTAGAGAAGATACAGGCCGTCCAGGTGGATAGGGAAGCAAAACGGAGGGAACTGGGAATTGGAAAAGATGATTTTTTATTTCTGTCTGTAGGCGAACTAAACAAGAATAAAAACCATGAAGTGGTAATCAGGGCGTTGGCAGAATTAAAAAATCCTAAAATTAAATATGCGATATGCGGAAAAGGTCCGTTAAAAGAATACCTGGAAGAATTGGCAGTGAAGTTGGGAGTAAGAAACCAACTTTTTTTATTGGGCTTTCGGACAGATGTCATTGAGATATGCAAGAGCGCCGATGTATTTGTGTTTCCGTCAAAGAGAGAAGGGCTATCTGTGGCATTGATGGAGGCAATGGCATGTGGGCTGCCGTGTGTGGTGTCGAAGATTCGGGGAAATGTGGATTTAATAAAGAATGGTCAAGGAGGACGGATAATTGTTCTTGCTGATTTTGAAAATAAATTTTTTGAAAAAACATGTAGATTAATGGAAAATAAGTCCGAAAGATATATTTTAGGAAATTGTAACATAGAGATAATTAAAAGATTTGATATTACAAAAATAACTAGAAAAATGCATCAAATATATTGTTTGACAGATATATCATGAAAGGTAATATGCAAGAAGGTATAAATAGTAACTGTAGGTTAGGTGAATCAGGACACTTGAAAAACTATCACAATATTTCTGAGAAATCCAATAATTTGTGATTTTATTATGGAATGTTTTACCAGTCGAGAAGAGAAGATTATGGGAAAAAAAGTTTCGATAATTGTGCCGGCATATAATGCTGAAAAAACTTTACAAGACTGTATTGATTCGATTGATAATCAAGACTATCCCAAAAAAGAGATTATTATTGTCGATGATGGTTCTAAAGATGCAACGTGGGAGATAGCAAATTTAATGTCAAAGAAAAAAACAAATGTAATTGCAGTTCACCAAAGTAACCAGGGAGTTAGTGCAGCGCGCAATAAAGGAATTTCTTTAGCAAAAGGGGAGTTTGTTATGTTTGTAGATGCAGATGACATAGTTCTTCCTAATATGATTAAGACATTAATGAAATATCAGAAACTCTATAATGCTGATTTAGTCAAGTCTGGATTATGTAGAGTAGAAAAAAATAAAAATGTTCATTTTGAAACATGCAAAAATATATCATTCTATGCAACAAGAACAGAAATTTTTAATAATTTTTTTTGTATATTATCCAGCGGTCTAAATAGTCCCGTGGGGAAAATATATCGTTTATCAATTATTAAAGAGAAAAATATAAAATTTGATGAAAAACTTGATTTGTCAGAAGATTTATTCTTTAATTTGACATATTTGGAGAGTGTGAACAATGCTCTTTGGATTCCTGAAATTTTTTATAAATATTACACTTATAATAGCATATTAACTAAAAAATATAGAGAGAAATTATTTGACAGAAGAAAAAAAACAATTGATTTGTTTGAAAAATACCTAATAAAAAACAATTTAAACAAAGATATTGTATATTATTTGTATATTAAGTTGTTATTTGCTGCTGCAATTCAAGAAGTGGAGTATGGAAAGAGAAGAAGTGAAAGATTAGATAAAATAAATTCCAATTTAAGCTGTACAGAAGTTATAAAAGCTATTGAAAAAATGCAACCTCAAGGCATAACTGAAAATGTTTTATATTACATTGCAAAAAATAAACAAGCTACGCAAATAGACAGATTTGCCAAGATAATTATAGGAATTAAGAAAATTCGTTTTTTTAAAATATCTAGAATTAGTGTGTGAGGAGTCAAATGCCTAATATTATATTATCCTTTGATGATGGGAGAAAAGATAATTATCGAATTGTTCGTGAAGTTTTGGAACCTCTTCGAATTCCAGGAACATTTAACATAACAACTGAATATGTCAAAAATAATGAATTTGGGGAAATGCCATGTAAAGATAGTTCTATGTCGAAAAAAGAAGTTATAGAACTATCTGAGTCGTCAATGGTAGAAATTGCAGGTCATGGCAAATTTCATAACAATCAATTAGATGGCTTTATTCAAGGTGTTGATGAATTACGTAAATGGTGTGGAATTGGAAAAATAGGAATTGCTAGCCCGCATTCTGAATTAAAAAAAAGTGATATTCAAAAAATGAAACAGGAATTGCAGCGCCATGGCATTATTTATGTTAGAACAGGTGATAGATTAAAAGACTTTCAATTTTTAAGAAAATGTATGCGTAAAATTAATGGATTTATGCATATTCCTCAAATGTTTAGTTGGATTTATAAAGATACTATGCTGAATGAAACAGATACGTTTGTTTTGTATAGTGTTCCTGTTTTGAAAAATACAACGTTAAAAGAGTTAGAATTCATAATTAATAAAGCAATTAAAAAAGATAAATCTCTCATTTTTATGTTTCATAGCATTAAGAAAAAAAATGAATGTTTTTACAATGATTTTTGGAGTTATGATTTTGACAGTTTTTTTGGCTTTTGTAAGTATCTGAAAAAAAAAGAAAATGAAGGATATATAAAATTGAGTAAAACTATAGATTTAATTGCAAAATAATTATAGAAGAGGAAAAACGATGACAGGTTCAGAACTACCAACATGGAGACAAATATTTGGAAAAACAAAACAAGGAATAACCCCGTTTTGGACGGAAGAAGAATGTATTTTTACTTCATGTTCGGGACAATCTTTAAATTTTATATTAAATAAATGTAAGGAATATAATAAAAGTGACCGAATAGTAGTATGGATTCCCGCATATTTTTGCTGTGACACAGAGAGCTTTTTTCAGATAGAAAACATACATGTAATACATTATCCGATTAACGATTGCCTTGATCCTGACTGGAATGCAATAAAATATATGGAACAGGAATATAAACCGGATGTTTTTCTTTTGGTTCACTATTTCGGTATATATCATGATGCAAGCAGAGCAAGATTGTTTTGTGACATGCATAATAGCATTTTGATTGAAGATTGTGCACATGTATTATATCAGTATGGAAAATTTGGAAATAAATCAGATTTTACAATCTATAGTCCACATAAACTGTTACCTTTACCAGATGGAGCAATTATATATTATAACCGTGAAAAAGAGGATATAAAGAAAATAGGAGAAAGTCTAAAACAAGAATTAGCGGGATGTTTTGATTCATCATTTAATGTTTCATGGAGAGTAAAAAGGATACTCCAAAAATGTACGGGATATAGACGTAATACGCATTTTGAAGTAGGTGTCCATATTGAAACAATTAAAGAAAAACCTCAAAATAAAGGAATAATTTCGAAGTATTCTTTTAAACTAATGAAAGGATACTCCTATGAAAACTTGAAAATGGTTTCTTATATACGAAATCAAAATTTGAGGTTGATGAATTATATTATTTGTAAAATCTCAAAAGATATAATTCCGGTTATAGATAACAATGCTGCTTGCCCATATACAGCGGTATATTCTTTGAAGAAGTGTTCAGATAAACAAAAAGTTATAAATGAAATTGAAAAAAGAGGAATACTAGTGATGTATTGGCCATCCCTTTCACCTGTGGCTGCCAAAGATAAGCAGGCGAGAAAATTGTCAGAAGACTATATTGTAATTCCGATACATCAAGGCATAAACATACGTAAACTAATAAAAAAATGTAAATTATTCACAGAATCAAACTCTTGTAGACTTACATTAAAGGAAATAAAGAGTGATGAAACTAGTGAGCAGAATAGGAAAAACATATATATGGATCTATGCAATATACCACAAGATTGGCTATACGGGAAAATAAAGTCAAAATTTGAAGGAGGATTGGTAAAAAAATATAACATATATACTCCAGATGAGACATGCATAGGTTTTGTTCAAGCATGGATAAAAACAATATGCAAAATTCCTATAGCAGTACGTATAAATAGGGGACCATTGTTAAGAGAGCCATATAATAAAGTGGAAAATGCAGTTGAGGTTTTGCATCGCTTGAAAGAGAGGATCCCAATTCCCTTTTTTTGGGCACCTAATTTAGCATTTTCTTCAGACAATGTGGTAAGTATATTACAAAGCAAATGGAGATGGTGGAATAGACATGGATATTCGTCTGGCGTATTAAATTTGCATCAGAGCGAAGAAGATATAAGAAAAGGATTGAATAGTAAATGGAGAAATCAGCTAAAATCGGCGGAGAAAGGAGGTTTTACTGTTCAAAAATGTAATAAAGAGTATGAAGATTTTCTTAAATTGTATTTGAGTGATCAAAAAGCAAAAGGATATAAAGGAATACCAGAGAATATTTTAAAAAGTTTGTTTGAAGAAAAAAATTCACCACTGAATATTTATTATATTTTAAACATATCAGAGGAAATTGTTGCATTTGACATCATATATAAGCAAAATAAATGGGCACATTATTTGATAGGATGGAATAGTAAAGAAGGAAGGAAGAATAATTTAAATAATTTTTTACTCTATTTTATCGCGATTGATTTAAAAAATGATGGAATAGAAAAATTTGATTTGGGGGGTATTGATTATATTTATACAGAAGATATAGCGAAGTTTAAAATGGGGATGAATCCAGAGTGCTATCAGTTAATGGGAGAATTTTTTAAAATTTGAATTTCGTAATAGTATTAAAACATGCTAGTGAATTTATGCGACAAAAAGTAAGGACGAAATAAAATGTTGAAAACAATAATAAATTACATGAGGGACTATGATTTCAGGCAATATTTAAAATATAGTCTTTTTTTTATGTGTAAAAATACAAAAATCAAACAGACAATACCACCATATTTGGAAAAAGGGTTAATTGAGAAATCTAACGAAACTGTGTTACAAAATAAATTGAGTTTGTTTTGCACAGGAAAAGTTTATGATGGAAAAACTGAAATGTGTCAAGAACAGTGGGAAATAAAGCTTGCTTCTGTTCGATTAAAAATAGGAAAGAATATTAATTGGAGGTATGAGTTTAAAGATAATGAAGACGTAGCAGCATTGCATCGTTTTATCTGGCTATATAATGAAACAATAATTAGATTGGAGAATAATTTTTCCAAAGCCAAGATACATTCACAAATAATCGGATGGATTATCTCCTGGATAGAGGCACATTCAGTCAGCGATGTAGAAAAATTTCATGCCGAAGTGTTTCAGACATATACAGTTGGAGAAAGAATTGTAAATTGGCTTTATGCTTTGAGTGTGACAAGCGATGATAACGAGCTTAAACAAACGAAGATATATAATTCTATTGTAGAACAGACACAATATATATGTGAGAACTTAGAGTATTATGGTGATAAATTTACAGGCAACCATCTCTTGGAGAATGGAAAAGCTATTTATATTGCGGGAATGGCGCTTGATATAGATAAATATAAAAAGATTGGCAAAGAGATTATTTTAAACGAAAGAAAAAGAATTCTGATAAACGCTGGGTTTCTGCGAGAGGGCTCTATACATTATCAGTTTTTAATTACAAAAAACTTTGTCGACATTTATTGGACCGCACAGCAGTTTGGAGACTTGAAATTACAACTAGAGTTAGCTTCAAATCTAAAAGCTATGGCGCAGGCTTGTAAATATTTTCAAATAGAGAATAGTCAAGGGGTAAAATCTATTCCTTATATAGGAGATATATCTCCAGACTATAGGCCTGATTGGATTATAGAAACGCCGCAAATTGCAGAAGGACTGTTAAATAAATCTAAACCAGATATCAGTAACCGAAATATAGGATATCATAGTTTATTTTTTAGATTAGGTAATAAGTATCTACCTAAATGCAGTTTTGAAAAAAACGATTTTTATAATTTAGATGACTGGGGTAAGATTGATAATAATAATTGGATTTTGTTTGCACATGTGAATCGTTCGCTATATCCTAATAATCTTACGGGGCATTTTCATCATGATACAGGAGCAATAGTTTTATATTATAAGGGAATTTGTGTTCTTTGTGACTGTGGGAGAAAAACATATGAACTTACAAAACGAGGTAGAAGAGACAAAGGGATAGAAGCACATTGTGGTATTATGATAGATGCAATACAGCCAGAACCAGATATGCGGACATTTTATTCAGATGAGTTTTTAAAAAAGTACGTTCCCGAAAAACCGCGAATAAAGCAGACTGAAAATTTTATGGAGATTTATTTGTCAGGATACAATAGGTTAAAAGATATTAAAGAGGTAAAACGTATCATTTGGGTAAAAGAAAATTATGTAAAAATTATCGATTCATTTAAAGGTTCAGGAAAGCATGCGATTAAATTGTTTTTTCATGTTGATGGAAATGTTCAGAAATTGAGCAATGGATTCAGTGTGAAAATAAATGGGGAAGAATTCAGTATCACTTTTAATTATAAAATGAAGCATATTGGAATGGTATATGGATCAAATGAGCGAGTTGAGGGAAAAGCCTCCGAAGCATATGGCGAAAGTAAAAATATATGCTCAGTGATATGTGAGGCTGAAATAGAATTTCCATTCCAAATAGAGACGCAAATAGTAGTTAGATAACAGGAGAAAAGATAGTGTGTGGCTTTGTGGGATTATATGATAAGGAAGGAAAATACAATATTTCGCTTGAAAATTCTTTAAAAAAAATTATTCATAGGGGACCGGATGCACAAAAAATTTTAAAATTGCAAAAGGGACTTGCATTGGGCTTTGTTAGGTTGGCAATTCTTGATTTGACGGATGCAGGTGAGCAGCCCATGTCTTTGGAAAATCAAAAGGTAACAATTGTCTTCAATGGAGAGATATTTAATTATAAAGAACTAAGAGAACAGCTTATTCAAAAAGGGCATATGTTTCATTCAAAAAGTGATACGGAAGTTCTCCTTCATATGTACCAAGAATATGGAATTAATATGTTAGAACAACTGGAGGGGATGTATGCAATTGCATTAGCAGACCAAAAAAAAGAAGAGTTGTATTTAATACGGGATAGATTTGGAATAAAGCCTTTATATTATGCAATTCAAGATGGGGTGGTTGGGTTTGCGTCAGAAATTAAGGCAATGTTAGATATGCCGCATGTAACAAAAAATATTTCACACGAACAAATTGGGGATTTTTTACGATATGAATATATTCATGCTCCTAATACAGTATTTTCTGATATAAAAAAAATAATGCCAGGAAACTATATAAAAATAAGTGCAAAAGGGCTAGAAACAATCGAATACTGGGACTGTAGGAGGCAACCTCAGATTTTTATATCAATTGAGGAGGCAAAAAAGAGAATAATTGAAGAACTGAAGAATTCTTTGAGGTTACATCTCCGAAGCGATGTTCCGATAGGCGTTTTTTTGTCTGGAGGAATTGATTCAGGAGTTCTTGCTGCTCTTGTAAGTGAAGAAGTTTCCACAGTTAGTACCTATACTTTAAGGTTTGAGGATAATGAATTTGATGAAAGTAATTTAGCAAAGCTGGTATCAGATAAATATAGCACAAATCATCATTGCTATACAGTATCTGCACAGGATATGAAAACATTGTTGCCTGAAATGATATGGTATTGTGATGAATTATTAGGAGATTCAGGAATCTTGCCTAATTATATAATTAATAAATTAGTGGCAAAAGACGGAATTAAAGTTGTTTTGAGTGGAGCAGGAGGTGATGAACTTTTTGCAGGGTATAATTACTATTTCGGTAATAAAAAAGAGCAATTCATAGGAACATTTCCTGGTCTAACTAATATGGCTGCGGCCATGATAAAAAAGGTATCGCCACTAACATCAAAAAAAATGAAAACAGCAGCACTGTTAAAAAAATATCCAGAAAAACACATGATAGAAAGTGAGCAAATTTTTGATGAAATGCTTTTAGATAAATTAGGCAATGGATTTCACATGGCTTTCAATATTAAAGAGTTCTATTTTAATCAGTTTCAGCAACAAGGTTTGAATGGTTTGTTGTATACAGATATAAAAACATATTTGACAGATGATCTCATGCTTTTAGCTGATAGAACAACTATGGCACATTCTGTAGAGGGAAGAATACCTTTTCTTTATAGACCATTAGTAGAACTGGCAATGAGTTTACCGGAAAGTATAAAAGCACCTAAAAAACAAAGAAAATGGCTTCTTAGAGAGATTGCTAAAGAATATCTGCCTGAGGAATTATTGAATGCACCTAAAAGGGGATTTTGTTCACCAATTTTAAAGTGGGGAAAAGGGGATTTTGGAGATTATATTTATAAAATATTGAATCATGAACAGAGTATAAGCAGAGAATATTGGGATGCAGATGCATACAGAGGTTTTGTATCAGATAAAAATAATTATGTGCAGAATTTTCCCAAAATGTATTTACTTTTAATTTTAGAACTATATATGAGAGTTCATGTAGACAATAATTTTTTTTCGAAAGATGAGATAGCATTGGAGAAAATATATGGATATTAAAGAGAATATTGATATTTCGGTAATTGTGCCTGTGTATAATGGAGAAAAGTATATAGAAAGGGCATTAGATAGCATATTTTATCAAACTAGGTTGCCAAAAGAAGTTATTTTGATAGATGACGGGTCTGAAGACAGAACTGTTGAAGTAATAAAAAAGTATAAAGAAACGCATTTTGCGATGCGAGAAAAAATTTTTTTATTTGTACAAAAGAATTGTGGGGCAGGAGCAGCTAGAAATTATGGAATCCAACAATCGACAGGAACTTGGATAATGTTTTTGGATAGTGATGATTTATGGGAAAAAAATAAAATAGAAAAAGTAATCCATGCAATTATAGAAAACCCTCAAGCCGATGTTATAGCGCATAATGAGTATGAAGCTTTGGAAAATAATATTAAAAAGAGAAAAGCTATTAGAAGAAATAAAAATTATCAAGAAACAGAAGATTTGTTTTTACAGTTATATAAAGGAAATTTGTTTTCGACCAGTTGCATGACAATAAAAAGGGATGTTTTGGAAAAAGCGGGAGCGTTTGACGAAACATTATTATCTGCACAGGATTATGATCTTTGGATTCGGATTGGAAAATATGGGAAATTAGTATATATGGATGATTTTTTAGCTACTTATGTAATAAGAAAAGGAAACATTACTGGAAATACATATAGAAGATATTTGTGCGAAATGAAAATATGCAAAAAGTACAAACAGGAAGTTTTAAGTAAAGCGAGAGAAACAGGAAAGTTAATTATAAAAAGGCGCATATTTCAGATCCATAAAATAGAGGCATATACAGCTTTGAAGAAAAAGCAATTTTCTACTTTTTTTAAGATTATGTTGAGATTTCCGGTAGAGTACGTTTTTAAATGTTAGCGAGAGGTTATTTAACGTGCGTCAAGATGGTTTTTCTGGGAGATATATTATTAAACTAAGCAGTTCTATTATAATTGCGGGATTTAATGCAATTATTCAGTTGTTGCTTCCGAGAGTACTTTCTGTAGATTCCTATGGCTTGTATTCATACAATTTGAATGTATTTACTTCTACAGTGGTTCTTGCTAATTTATCTGCATCTAATGCTATGGTAGCTAAGTTTTCGCAGAGAAATGAAGAAAAAGGGATTGTTTGTTTCTACCTACGTTTTTTTCTGGTGATAAGTATACTGCTTAATATATCTGTGATAATGCTATATATAGCAGTTGGAGATATTAGAACTTATTTTAAAGGACAAACACTTTTTTTGATATTGCTTGGATTAAACGCAGCAATTTTAAATAAACTTTTATCTGATGTCATATCTATGTATGATGCATTAGCTATATCAAGATTTCCAGCTTTTATGCAAATTGGTTTGAAAATAATGTTATGCATTTGTATTTGTGTGGGATATTTTTTAGGTACCTTAAATTTATATATATTTTATTTTTTTCAGACAGGGATTACCCTACTAATAGCAGGGCTTATGTTGTCAGCTCTATTTAGAGAGCATAAGCGACGTTATGCAGATAAATATACAAGTTTAAATAAAAAATATGGAAAAGAGTTTTTTAGATTCTGTAAACCACTTGTCTTATCGTCCTGCTGGTCTCAATTAATGATTATTGTTATGAATTCCGTACTTATGAAATATGCAGGGGAATCTGAGCAAGCTATGTATGGAGTAGCACTACAAATCAACATAGTTATAGGATATGTGTTTTCGCCATACGCGGAGTTACTAAAACGTGAATTTGCGGTTATCGTAAATGATATGGAAAAGATACGCTCTAAATTACTTTTGGCTATGAGACATATGTTCTGGCTATCCGCATATTTTTCGGTATTTATTTTAGTGTGCGCAGACTGGATTATTCCGTTCCTTTTTGGAATAGAATATTCTGGAGCAATTTCTGTAACAAGATTCATCATGGTATATACAATATATCAGGCATGGGGGCAAGTTGGGGGAAGTTTTTTACTTGCTACAGAACAAACGAAAAAGCAGGCGCTTTTCACTAGCATTTCTCAGACTTTCGTAGTTCTAGGTGTTATTATTTTTCAAATTCCTAATAAATTATTTCCAAATGGATTAGGAGCAGATGGAATAGGATTAAATTATATGGTATCTAATTTCTTTTCTACAATTATGGTAATTGCTTTTTGTGCTTACTATTCAAAAATAAAGTATAAAGAAACTTTAGCGATACAATTAAAAACGCTATTCTGTTGTGTGGTAGCAGCAGTCCTGTCTCGTTGGCTAGTTGTGTTTATAATAGGAGATAGGCTTGAGAATTTTGAAATAGCAATAAAAATATTTTTTACTGGGATTTTATATACTAGTTTAATAGGAGGGGTTATTTATAAATTTCCAGACACAATAGGAATTACCAAAGAAATGCTTTTAAATGCTATAAACAAGAAAAAGAGAGGGTTACAATGAAAAAGATACTTGTTTTTTGTTCAAATCCTGTCAATGGAGGGACAGCGGCTGTATTTGCCGAAATGTGCAAAGAAATACAAGACAGAGAAATACAGGATATAGAAATTATTCCTTGTATAGATAAAAGAAATAATGTGAAAATATATAGGCGACTTAACAATCTTGTAAGACTAGATATTATATCAGAAAGTCAGGCGTTAGGAAACCTAAAGATTGGAAGGAAGTTTTTAAAAAGGATATGTGAAAGAATTATACGAAATTGTAGATATAGTCCTATGAGGAAAAAGAATATAAAAATAATGAAAGAATTTTTGTTAATGAGCCATATAGATATTGTTGTTATTCATAATGGAGGTTATATCGGAGATGATTTATGCAATCAAATGCTAGAGGCATCTTATAAAGCTAATATAAATAAAAGAATTATGGTTTTTCATAGTGACTTTAAAAAGGGGCGATTGAAAAAAATATTATGTCTGCCTTATGACAGAAAAATAAATAAGCAGGCTACCCAAACAGTTACAGTATCTGAATTTACCCGAAATAGGATTTTAGATAACTCATATTTAAAAAGTGACATGAAAGTGATTTTTAATGGGATTAGTTTCGAAAATCAACTTTTGAGAGAAGAAAAAATGAATAAAATACGTTATGAGAATGCAGATGTTCATATTGGTGTAGTTGGTAATTTTCTTAGAAATAAAGGGCAATTGGAATTTTTGAAAGCCATATATGAAATTTTACAAAACTGTGAAAAAAAATTGCAGATTTTTTTGATTGGTAATATTTATGATCTAGATTATTTTGGTGAATGTAAGAAATTTATCGATGATCATCAGATGGGGGGGAAAATATCTATATTCCATAATATATTTAATGCAAGAGAATATATGGAAATTTTTGATTTTACTGTAATTCCTTCAATAGCGGATGAGAGTTTTGGACTCATAGGAGTAGAAGCAATGAGAGCAGGGGTGCCAATTGTTGCTTTTGAATGTGGAGGAATACCTGAAGTAGTAAAAAACGGGGTGGATGGATATATAGTCAAATTGGGTGATACTCGAGCGTTGATCAATGCTATGCAGCGTTTGATTAATTCCCCATTGGAAAGAATAAAAATGGGGAATAATGCCAAGAGAGATTACGAATCCAGATTTACAAGGGAAATAATGGGAAATAGGTATCTTGAATTAGTACTTGAGGAGTGATGTATGTTATGAAAAAGCAAATATATTTTCTTTTTTCAACTCCGCCTCTCGTAAGTTATGAGAAAAGATATTGTATTGAGTATTTCAATAAACAGAACTGGGAAACCCATGTTGTAGATTTGTCGCCAATTATTAATCCAATAGCATTTAGAGAAGTCCGTTTTGATTTAATAGATAATACAAAAAGAGAAATACTATACCGCAAAAAAGAATTTAAGCAATTAACAAAAAAAGCGGCAAAAAATGCAGTGTTTGTATTGACACAGGATTTTAATTACGACAGTTTTTTTATACATTGCTCTATCAAAAGAGAACAAAAATATGGATATATAAGTAGGATAGATACAAATGTGGAACCTGACAAGCCAAAATCTTCAAAACGAATAAAACGAGTATGGGGAAGTTTTAATTATAAAAGAATATTGAATTCTGTATTTATACGAATACCTAGAAAAATGTTCTTTATCAAAGCCGCAGACTTTTTTGTTCTAGGAGGGCTAGCAAATCAAGAAGAGTATTTAAAACTGGGCTATATAGATGACCATACAGTGATTAGGCATATACATTCTCTTGATTATGAAAAGTATTTAGAGATTCGGGATGAAAAAAGTAAAAATATCAATGAGCCATATTGTGTGTTTTTGGATCAGTATTTGCCGTATCATCCAGACAATTTGTCAGGTGGTTATATTATTGATGGGGATGAGTATTATGATCAATTAGAGAAATTTTTTGATAAAATAGAACAGAAATATAATTTAAAAGTAATTATAGCGGAACATCCTAGAAGTAGTTATGAAAATAAGAATGATATTTTGAAAAAATTTAAAAGAATAAAATTTAAAACAGCTGAACTTGTAAAAGATGCAGAATTTGTTATGGGACATTTTTCTACAAGTATTTCTTATGCGGTATTATTTAAAAAACCGCTTTTTTTATTGACAACAGACAGTATAAATAAAATATCTCTATTTTGCAATGTAATGAATAAATATTCGCAGTTATTAGAGGCGAAAATAATCAACATCTCAAAAATTAACCAAGCGCTTTTAACCATCGAAAAAAGAGAAATATCAGTGAATAGGTATAAAGAGTTTATTCATTTGTATTTAAAGGAAAAGAAGGGAGAAGACAAATGGTTTAAAGAGCAATTTTTTGAATTAATAAAAGAAATTAGCTAGTTGGGATTGAAATCTAAAGGAAAATTCTATAAGTACTATAAGTGTTTTGGATATTTGGAAATGCATAAAGTATTTTAGAAAATATTATCAATAAGGAGAAACCAGTCATGTATAAAAAACCTTTTATTATTGCGGAAGCTGGCTGCAACCATATGGGCCAAATGAAAATTGCGAAAGAT
>CALWBB010000230.1 GCA_944375885.1 uncultured Merdimonas sp. | reverse complement strand
ACTACCGGCGGCCAGAGGGAATCAAGCCGCGTGATTCTCCCGTCAATGGCATCCTGGATACACTGGTCAAAGAGCGGCTGCAGTTCCTCCTGTACCTCGGGCTTCATCCAGTAACAGCGTCCGTCCGCACTATTGCGTTTTGGTAAATTCATATCAACCCACCTCTTTCCGAACAATAAAAAATGCCCTGCGACACCCTGTCATTTGGACAGGCTGACGCAGGGCGCGAAAAGGCCGCACAGAACCAAAACCTGTATCCCAAGGCTCTGTGTCTGACGATATTCTGCTGTCTTTCCCGTCCGTTTGGACATGGGTACTCATCTCTATCCATTTGCTTTCACCTGCCGCACATCCTCTTTTATCCGCTCCATCTCATCCACCAGCGCCCTGACCTGGAAATCCACCATGTCCTCTGCCACCTCTGGAAACAGAAATGGCATGGTGTCTGGAATGGCCTTGTGTACCATCATCATGCTGAGGGCCAGATTACCGAACAACCGGCAGTCAATGCCATCCACAGACAGGCCAAAGACGGAGAGCAGTTCCCCATAAAAAATAATCTGATCCCGCCGGAACGCCTGAAAACTCTCCTCGGAAAGGCAGCGGCGCACTTGCTGCTCCTCTTCAATGGACAAAACGGCAACTCCGCTTTTCGTTCCATAACAGCAGTTTTTCAGAAAGGTTTCCACTCCCGCCCGCCAACTAAGTCCGGGGTCTTCCATTAGGGACCTGGCATAATCCAGCAGCTTGGGCTGCTGGTATCGCAGGGCGTAGAGCACCAATTCTTCCTTGGATGAGAAAAAACTGTAGAAGAAGGTCTTGGAGATCCCTACTTTTCTGCACAGAACATCAATACTGCTGTGAATCAATCCCCGATCCGCGATACACTGGATCATGGTGGCCATCAGGGCATTCCGCACTTGCACTCTATCTTCTTCAGAATAGGCTTTTCGTGCCATATCTTCCCATCCCTCCTATAAAGAATAAAATTATAAAATGGTATTTATATGATAACTGCTCAGAAAAAAATATGCAACTATATGTTGAAAATTTTTATGAACTAAATAGGGGCATGCAATACACCTAGCCGGTAATCATCGCAAATCCGCATCAAAATAAACTTCTTTTTAGCCTGTAATAAATCAGGTTCATAATTCTCAGTTTAACAGACACTGTCTGGCATTTGCATAAGGGAACTCATTTCCCAAGCCATCTTGCCTGCCCGTCTGCCTCCTTATGCTGAAGGCAGATATCTATCTAAACAGCATCAATCTGCTGATCAGTGAAGATGAAAACGGCCAGCTGATACAGAGAATCTGTTTTAATATCTCCAGGCGCGTAAGGCTTGAATCTGCCTTAAAGCGCATGAGCTTCGAAGATTCTCTGACAGGGCTCTTTAACCGGAATAAATTTAACGAAGATTTTCAGAAATATATCGAAAAGCCAGGTGACTTTCTGGGCGTCGCCTGCTTTGATATCAATGGCCTGAAAACGGTCAACGACAGGATGGGGCATATGGCAGGAGATGAATTCATCCGCAGCGCCGCGGCCCATATCAGTCAGCTGTTTCCTCAGACAACCTATCGAATTGGCGGGGATGAATTCGTCGTAGTCGACAGCCAGAGAAAAGAAGAAGAATTCAAAGCCGCTGTAGCATCTGTCTGCGACAGCAAGTATCAGGATAAAGAACAGTTCTACAAACTGCGTGAGTTAAAACCAGAGTAATATTGGAATTAGAAGCAGCGTCGGTGTACAAGGGGCAATACACCCTTGGTACACCGACGCTAGCCATGTGTTAGTAAAGTCAGGTTTCCTGCAGCAAGCTGACGCGCTTTTTCCCGTTTCCCAGAAAGCTACCGCGCTGGCCGCCGCCACATTCAGGGAATCCACTCCGTGCGCCATAGGGATCCGCACGGTGTAATCACAGTCAGCGATTGTAGAAGATGCCAGTCCATCCCCTTCTGTCCCCAGAATCAGTGCCAGCCGCTCTTCCGACAAAAGCTGCGGATCATCAATTGATATGGAATCCTCTTTCAGCGCCAGCGCTGCTGTCTGAAATCCCAGCTCTTTTAAGATCCGCATGCCCTTTTGGGGCCAGCTTCCTTTCTCAAAAAAAGTCCATGGAATCTGAAAAACTGTTCCCATGCTTACCCGGATTGCACGGCGGTACAGAGGGTTGCTGGATTCCGGTGTCAGCAATATCCCATCAATCCCAAGGGCCGCCGCTGAACGGAAGATAGCTCCCACATTAGTAGGATTCACCACGTTTTCCAGCACCGCGAGCCGCCGTGCGTCTTTACATACCTCCTGTACACCCAAAAGAGCTTTACGCCGCATAGCGCACAGCATCCCCCTGGTCAGCTTATAGCCTGTAATCTGCGTCAGCACATCAAACTCCGCCGTATAGACAGGAATATCCCAGTCTTCTATACATCTGTGGATGATTTCTTTTGCCTCTCCTTCGATGTGACGCCGTTCCACCAGGCAGGAGACTGGTTCCATGCCTGCGTCCAAAGCCCGCTCGATTACTCTTGGGCTTTCCGCGATAAAAAGTCCCTGCTCTGGGTCACAGCGGTTCAGAAGCTGATTTTCTGACAGACGGGCATATATATCCAGCTGCGGCGCGCAAAAATCCGTGATTTCCATGATATTTTTCTTATTTTCATCCGCCATTTCTTTTGTATCAAGCCCTTCTTTACCGTGAAAATAGAATTACCCTCAATTGACAATTGACCATATCTGCTCTTGCCAATTGAGGGTATGGAATCTCATTACGAAATTCTAATTTTGAAATCTCAGCTGTGGAAAATTACCTCTCCCTGCAGCCAGACGATTCCTTTGAAACGGCGTCCGACCTCCGGCTCGCCCAGAAGATCTCTCTGGTTAATACAGACTTCAAAAATCAAATCATGGCTTTCGATGGTCAGTACATATATCTTTTCCCTGGTCAGGCTGTTCTCCACCTGTTCGATTTTAAGTATCTCGCCCAGGACATTGTAATGGTCGCACTCCACTCCATAGGGCATGAAATACGTGGATACGATGGAAAACACATCTTCATCTGCAATTCTGCGGGAAATCATGGAGTAAGTGTCCATGTCCTCCAGCGTCAGGTTTTCAATCGCCTCTTCATCTCCCTCCCGGGCAGCTTTCAGAAGACGGGTGCGCTGCAGGATAGCTTCTGAATTTTCTTCCTCTGTCATGCGTTTTGCCACAGGCAGAAGAATACGTCCGTCGATGGAAAGTCCGGAAAAACGGATGGCGGCAGCGCCTGATGGAAGAAAGTTCAGACGTCTTTCACTTAAATAGTCCACTATATTCTGCAGATAGAAAATGATTGTCACGCCCATGGACAGATCCTCGCAGACCCCTGCGTAGGATTCTTTTTCCGCGTGACGTTCGATACTGACATCGTCGTAAAGTTTTTCCTGAGTACCCGTGAAATATGGAAAATAATAATCTCTCTGATAATCTCCCTTTTCATCGTACTCCCCACGGAGCATAATTCCCATCCGGGGCGCGAATTCTTTCTTTCTCTCGGAGAAATCATTGCCGCTGGCCAAGACTGCCGTCTTCTCTGTCTGATAGCTTTCCTCTGTCATCTGCAGAAGTTTATTCAGCTGCTCCTTGTTTTCTATGCGGCTAAAGCCCACCGCCCGAAGATATTCATGCACAGGTTTCACCTCCTCAGGGTAAAATTCGATATGTTATCCACATTTCCACACACTTTTCCACAAATGTGGATAATTCTTTATTGAATGACTGTCTTGCCGCCCATGTACGGTTGCAGCACTTTCGGAATCTTTACACTTCCATCCGCCTGCAGATTATTTTCCAGAAACGCGATCAGCATTCTGGGCGGGGCGACTACTGTATTATTTAATGTATGCGCGAAATACTTGCCCTTCTCCCCGTTAATACGGATTTTCAGGCGGCGGGCCTGAGCGTCACCCAGATTTGAGCAGCTGCCCACCTCAAAATATTTCTTCTGACGCGGAGACCACGCTTCCACATCCACAGATTTCACCTTCAGATCTGCCAGATCGCCGGAACAGCACTCCAAAGTACGTACCGGGATGTCCAGGGAGCGGAACAGATCTACCGTATTCTGCCACAGCCGGTCGAACCACATGGGGCTCTCCTCCGGCTCGCAGACTACGATCATCTCCTGCTTCTCAAACTGATGAATACGGTACACACCGCGCTCCTCCAGGCCGTGGGCTCCTTTTTCCTTGCGGAAGCAGGGAGAATAGCTGGTCAGAGTTTTGGGAAGCTCATCCTTTTGAAGAATCGTGTCGATGAATTTTCCAATCATGGAATGCTCGCTGGTTCCTATAAGATACAGATCCTCTCCTTCTATCTTATACATCATAGCGTCCATCTCTGCAAAGCTCATGACGCCTGTCACCACATTGCTGCGGATCATAAAGGGCGGCACGCAGTAGGTGAAGCCCCGGTCAATCATAAAATCACGGGCATAGGCCAGCACTGCGGAATGAAGCCTCGCGATATCGCCCATCAAATAATAGAAGCCATTTCCAGCTACCTTTCTGGCGCTGTCCAGATCGATTCCTTTGAGCCTTTCCATAATCTCGGTATGATAGGGAATCTCAAAATCAGGAACCACCGGTTCTCCAAAGCGCTCCCGCTCCACATTCTCGCTGTCATCCTTACCGATGGGTACGCTGGGATCAATGATATTCGGAATCACCATCATAATTTTCAAAATCTTCTCGTCCAGATCCTTTTCTTTCTCAGAAAGCTCTGCCAGCCGGTCCGCCTGGGCAGCTACCTGCTTTTTGACCTCCTCAGCTTCCTCTCTCTTACCCTGTCCCATCAAAGCTCCGATCTGCTTGGAAAGCTTATTTCTGTCCGCGCGCAGGCTGTCCGCCTCCTGCTGGGCAGCCCGCTTCTGGGCGTCGAGCTCAATGACCTCATCTACCAGACCCAGCTTTTGATCCTGAAATTTATTCCTGATATTCTGTTTTACAATCTCCGGATTTTCCCGCACAAATTTGATATCTAACATCTTTTTTCTCCTTTTTTCATTTCTGCGCCGCTCCTTAAAATTCCCGCTTTTCGGCGTCAGTCCTGTTTTTTATCATATACCAGTCCTGCCCGTTTTTCAAGACTGGCTTTTCGCTTTATTCAGCGCTGCCTTCTCCTCATCGGAAAGAAGGATGGAACTCTCTCCTCTTACGATTTCTTTAATATAAGAATAGCCCCCTTCTTTGGCATATACAGAATTTATGATAAAGCCATTATCCTCCTGATCAAGGAGGGCCAGCGCGTAGCTTAAATCACCGCTCATCTCCCGGAACGCGTTATACTTTACAATTCCCATTTTTTGATAGGTAATACGCTGATTTTTTCGGAGACTTACGATATCTTCCCGAAGCAGCTGATTCATCTGATCGATCTGCTCATTTTTTTCAATGCAGGAAAGGATTGTCTCTTCCATATTCTCCGCATCTTTTCCTCTCATAAACCGGTCATATCTGCGGTTTACTTTTTTAAGTTTACATAACGCTACAATCGTCAAAATCAGCAGAATCAAAATCAATACTGTGATTCCAATCAGAATGTACGCCGCATCGATTCCTGTCCTCTGATAGATCTGTTCCAATATCGGACTCATCTTTGGTTCTCCTCCTGAAGCCTTTTATCTGTTTTCCACATTGGTAATAATATCAATGATCCGCTCCAGATCCTCTCTGGAGTAATATTCAATTTCTATTTTTCCCTTTCCCTTCGCGTTTTGATGAATGGATACCTTGGTTCCCATGGCAGCCTTCATCTTTTCCTCCAAATCAGTATAAATAAAATCGTGTACCGGTTCTTCCTTCTTTTTTTCCTGTTTTCCCTGCTGGATTTTTTTTACCAGCTTTTCCACTTCCCGGACGCTGAGTTTTTCATCAAACACCTTTGTGGCAGTCGCGAACTGAAGATCCGGTTCTTCGATTCCAAGAAGCGCTCTCGCGTGGCCGGTAGAAAGCTTATCGTCAATTACCATCTGCTGGACTCTCTCATCCAGTTTTAAAAGACGCATAGAGTTTGTCACAGCTGTCCGGCTTTTGGACACTCTCTCCGCCACCTCATCCTGCTTGAGATTGAATTCATTGAGAAGCCTCTTATAAGCCAGAGCCTCCTCAATGGGATTTAGATTTTCTCTCTGAATATTTTCAATCAGCGAGATCTCTACAACCTCCAGGTCGGAATAATCCTTTACGATTACCGGAACCTCTTTTAGTCCAGCCAGCTTGGCCGCCCTCCAGCGTCGTTCGCCTGCAATAATTTCATAGAAGCCATTCTTTTCCTGTACAATCAATGGCTGTATAATACCAAACTGTTTGATGGAATCTGCAAGTTCAACCAGGGCGTCCTCATCAAACTGTTTTCTGGGCTGCTCCCGGTTCGGGCCTACCATGGATATCTTCACTTTCATTTCCACTGGCTTTTCTACGACCTTCTCTACAACCTTTTCCACGATTTTTGTATTTTCTGGTGTCGTCTTAATTGCCTCCGGAATCAGGCTGTCCAAGCCCTTTCCCAGACCTCCTCTTTTCACAGCCATTTATTCTTCCTCCCTGTTAAGCACTTCTTCCGCAAGGGCCCGATAGCTTTCCGCGCCTGCCGACTTTGGGTCATAAATCGTGATAGGATATCCGTGACTGGGCGCCTCAGCCAGACGGACATTTCTTGGTATAATCGTACTGTAAACTTTCTGTTTTACATTAGCACGCACATTTTCCACCACCTGGAGAGAAAGATTCGTACGAGCGTCATACATAGTAAAAACAATTCCCTCCATATCCAGATATGGATTCAGCCTTTCTTTAACCAAATTGATCGTATGGATCAGCTGGCTCAATCCTTCCAGTGCGTAGTATTCACACTGTATCGGAACAAGTACCGTGTCCGCTGTCGTCATGGCATTGATCGTGAGAAGGTTTAACGAGGGCGGGCAGTCAATTAGAATAAAATCATATTTATCCTTGATTTTTTCTACTTCTTTTCGGATAATAAATTCCTTATCTGAAATACCAATTAATTCGATTTCCGCCGCAGCCAGATCTACATTTGATGGGATCAGATATAGATTTTCAAATTCCGTATACTCAATACAGTCCTCTATCGAGGCTTCTCCAAGGATCAAGTCATAGATCGTGTTTTCAATTTCATTTTTTTCTACACCTACACCGCTGGTGGCGTTTCCCTGCGGATCGATGTCAATCAAGAGAACTCTCTTATTTTTTTCTGCCAAAGCAGCTGAAAGATTAATGGCTGTGGTTGTTTTTCCCACCCCGCCTTTCTGATTTGCTACTGCTATCACTCTTCCCATAATATTTCTCCTCGATGTTTCACGTGAAACATTTGTAAATTAATAATAGCGCCGATATGCAAAGAATTTTTCTTTCTATATCGACGCTATCATTATATCACAGATATTCAGAAAACTACAAGAGAACGAATGTTTCACGTGAAACATTTTATTCTACATCTCTGTACAAATACATACCCGGAACCAGATTTATCTTGATTTTGTTCCCATCCTTCAATCTTAAGGCCGCCACACAATCCGCCACTTCCAAAACTCTTTTCTTATTTGCTAATTCGATAGCAGTCACGACAGCCACTCCATGTCCCTTTGACGGATCATTCTTATCAATAATATGTACTGCACTCCCTTTTCTGATAAGCCCATGTACAAAACCCACTACGACAATATCATCGCTGTCCTTCAATCTGAAAATATCTTCGATTCCCATAGAAAAAGGAAGCTGACGAGAACACTTTGGCTCTGCAAGACTGCCGCTGACTATCTGCTCATATCCATATTTTATACCTAATTCCGGATATCCTGTTTTCAGACATTTGGAAAACTGTCTGGGAATCCTGCATATAACAGCATAGGTAAGAAGAAGAATCAGTACTTCTATAAAAATCACAATGAAAAAGGAAAAGAGAAAAGCATCTCTGCTTCCAGCTGAAGCAGTCGGGGCAAAAAAAGTCATGACAGCCAGAAGAAGCGTAATGAACACACAGAGTAGCGCCGCCTTTTTCAACGCGCGCTTTTTCTGCAGATACTTCTTGCTGATGGATGCAGCAAGACTTTCTATCGTCTGCGCTTTAAGCTTTCGCTCACAGAGCTTTCTCTGATATTCCTTTGATAAGCTTTCAATATGGATTCTGGCCATTGATAAACTTCTCCCATTCTATTTCTTCTTATTTTCGCAGACAGTAAGCCAGGCAAGCCCCTTCTCTCATCCATCTAACGAAGACCGGTAGGATCCTGCTTCTACCGAATCGGCTCTTTCGTCGGTGTTCCGGCCTTTCTCGGATATTTTTCCGGCGTCTGCTTTTTCTTTCTGATGCAGAGCAGACAGCGATAAATATCCGATCCCGGCAGCATAAATTCCTCCTGTCTCTCTATCCTTCCTCCCAGTATCCGGACAGCCTTTTCTGCTCCCCTAATCTCCTCCTGCACCTTTTCCGACTTATAGGGGACAAAGCATCCTCCTACGCGGACAAAGGGAAGGCAGTATTCCGAAAGTGAAGCCAGATTTGCCACTGCCCTTGAAACACAGCAGTCGAACTGTTCACGATACTCTGCCCTTCTCGCCAGCTCCTCCGCCCTGCCATGGACTGCCGTAATCTCTTTAAGTTCCAGACCCTCGATAACCTCCTGCAGAAACCTCACACGCTTATTCAGAGAATCGAGAAGCACCAGCCTCAGCTCTGGATATACAATTTTCAAAGGAATTCCCGGAAAACCTGCCCCAGTCCCCAAATCCAGCCACTGCTCTCCTGTCTTCGGCTCCATAAGCTGCCGAATCATCAGGCTGTCCAGAAAATGCTTCTGTACCACCTCCTCAAATTCTGTGATGGCGGTCAGGTTCATAACCTCATTTTTCTGAATCAGCATTTCATAATACTGCTCAAACTGCCAAAGCTGCCTTTCACTCAAAGCAATTCCGATTTTTTCAAAAGCGCTTCTGATGTCATTCTGTCTTTCCTTTTCCATTAGCCTTTCCTTCCCTTTTTCTGTTCCAGCCACACCAGCAGTACGGAGATATCTGCCGGTGATACCCCCGAGATGCGGGAGGCCTGCCCTACAGAAACTGGTTTCACAATTTTAAGCTTTTGCCTTGCCTCGATCCGAAGGCTTGGAATCTCGTCGTAGTCCAAATCCTCCGGAATTTTTCTGTTTTCAAGTTTTTGGAACTGTTCCACCTGCTTTTGCTGACGACGGATGTACCCGTCATATTTAATATGGATATTTACCTGCTCTGCCACGCCACGCAAAAGCTTCGGCCTGTCCGGATCTACAGGAGCAAGAACCTCATAGTTCAGCTCTGGCCTGCGAATCAGCTCTGCCAGAGAAATTCCTGAATGAAGGGGAGTACTCTCATAGCTTTCTAGCAGCTTCTGTACTTTCTCTGAAGTTCCCACATATACCCGTTCCACGCGCCGGATCTCCTCCTGTATCTGACGCTCTTTCTCCTTAAGCCCCTGGTATCTTTCTTCTAAAATTAATCCTATCTCATGTCCGATTTCTGTGAGACGCAGATCTGCGTTGTCCTGTCTGAGAAGAAGCCTGTATTCCGAGCGGGAGGTCATCATACGGTAAGGTTCCCGGTTCTCTTTTGTCACCAGGTCGTCAATCAGGACACCAATATAAGCCTGGGAGCGATCGAGAATCAAAGGCTCCTTTTTTTGAATCATACGGGCCGCGTTAATCCCCGCCACAAGTCCCTGGGCCGCTGCCTCCTCATAACCGGAACTTCCATTAAACTGTCCTCCGCTGAAAAGGCCATGAATTGTTTTAAACTCCAGGCTGGGATAAAGCTGTCTTGCATCAATGCAGTCATACTCAATGGCGTAAGCATTCCTTACAATCCTGACATGCTCAAGACCTGCCACTGAAGAATACATGGCGTGCTGCACATCCTCGGGAAGGGAACTGGACATTCCGCCCACATACATTTCATTTGTATAAAGCCCTTCCGGTTCAATAAAAACCTGATGCCGCTCTTTATCCGCGAAGCGGACAACCTTATCTTCGATGGATGGGCAGTATCTGGGACCTGTTCCTTCAATCATGCCGGAATACAAGGGTGAACGATCCAGATTTTCCCTGATAATTTCATGGGTTTTTTCATTTGTGTAGGTCAGCCAGCAGGATACCTGCGGAATCTGTACACTCTCTGGATCTGTAGTAAACGAAAACGGCACTACCTGTTCATCCCCGCGCTGCTCCTCCATTTTACTGAAATCGATGGATCTTTTATCAATGCGGGCCGGAGTACCCGTCTTAAAACGAAACAATTCGATGCCGAGCTTCCTCAAAGAATCTGTCAGATGATTGGCGGCCTGCAGCCCATTCGGCCCAGTATAGCTGCTCACATTTCCATAAATACAGCGCGCCCTCAGATAAGTGCCCGTACAAAGAATGACTGCCTGGGCTTCATACAGAGCGCCGGATACTGTCCTGACGCCCTTTACGACCTTTCCATCCTTCCCCTCTTCCGTCAGAATTTCCGCCACCTCTGCCTGCACAATCGAAAGGTGATCCGTATTTTCCAGCACTCTTCTCATACTCCGGCTGTACTCAGATTTATCCGCCTGTGCCCGCAGAGAATGTACTGCCGGCCCCTTTGATACGTTCAGCATTTTAGACTGAATGAAAGTCTTATCAATATTTTTTCCCATCTCGCCGCCCAAAGCGTCAATCTCCCGGACCAGATGGCCTTTTGAAGTTCCGCCGATATTGGGATTGCAGGGCATAAGCGCGATGCTGTCCACACTGACGGTAAACAAAACCGTATCTATCCCCAATCTGGCACAGGCAAGAGCAGCTTCACAGCCTGCATGGCCCGCTCCCACCACGACAGCCTGACAGATTTCTTTGTATACAGTATTCATAATTCTCCTCTATTTTCCCATACAGAATTTTCCAAATATCTCATTTATCAAATCTTCATCCATCTCTTCCCCGAGGATCTTTCCCAAAGCCTGATAAGCATCCGACAAGTCAATCGTATAAAAATCCTCCGGCATATTGCTGCGGATACTTTCCATCACCATCTGAAGGCTGGATTTTGCATCTTTCAGGGCCTCCTTTTGGCGCATATTGGTAATCAGTACTTCTTCATTGAAGTCCAGCTCACCCTGGAAAAACATAGCGCGAATCTCCTGCTCCAATTCCCGGATCCCCTGTTCCTCCTTCGCCGAAATCGACAACACCTTATGCTCTGTCTTTTTTTCCATCATTTCCGGCGTCAGCACGGGAAGCAGATCAGATTTGTTCAGCAGTACAAGAGCTCTTTTTCCTCTCAAAATATCCAGAATCTCTTCATCACTTTCATTCAGAGGCCGGGAGCTGTCCGCCACATAAAGAATTAAATCCGCATCCTGCGCCTGTTTTCTGGCTCTCTCTACGCCGATCTGCTCTACTAAATCCTCTGTAGACCGAATTCCAGCTGTATCCAAAAGCAAAAGAGACAAATCCCCAAGCTGCAGCTGTTCCTCCAGTACATCCCGGGTCGTTCCCTCGATTTCCGTCACTATGGCCCGCTCTTCTCCAAGCAGTACATTCAGCAAAGAGGACTTTCCCGCATTCGGTTTTCCGAGAATTACCGTCTTGATTCCTTCTTTTAAAAAGCGTCCATTTTCCGATGCTTTCAAAAGATCATCCAGCTCTTTACAGAGCCCTTCCACCTTTTTTAAAAGCTCCTGCGGATATCCCTCCAGGCTGATATGCTCAGGATCATCCAAAGCCGCCTCCAGATATGCCGTCTCATAGAGGATTGCGGAACGAAGCTTTTCTATCTCCAGCCGCACAGAACCCTGGAGCTGAGACACAGAAGACTTAAGCGCCATCTGATTTTTGGACTGAATCACATCCATGACGGCTTCCGCCTGAGAAAGATCAATCCTTCCATTGAGGAACGCCCTCTTTGTAAATTCTCCAGGTTCCGCCAGACGCGCCCCATTTTGCAGCACCAGCTCCAGGATCCGCTGCATGACAAGTCTTCCCCCATGGCAGTCTATTTCCACCGTGTCTTCCGCCGTATAACTGTGGGGAGCCCTCATAAGGACTACGAGCACTTCATCCAGCACCTCATCTTTATCCACGATCGTACCATAATGGACGGTGTACGCCGGCTGGCTGCTCATTTTTTTTCTCTGATTATAGGGACGGAAAACTTTTTCCATGACAGAAAAGGATTCTCCTCCGCTGATGCGTATAATTCCGATTCCAGAACTCACCATGGCTGTCGCCGCTGCCGCTATCGTATCAAACTCACTCATAATACACGCCTTTTCCTTTTAAACCTCTAAGACAAAAAAGGAACGCCTCAGCGTTCCTTTTTCCTGTAATTACGATTATAACGATTTCTTCCCCGTCCGTTGTAATTATCCAGGCGGACGCCTTGCTTCAAAGCTACAACCACATGACGGTAAGGCTCCTCACCCTCGCTGTGGGTGCAGACAAATTTATCATTCTGCAAAGCGGAATGGATCACCCTGCGCTCATAGGGATTCATGGGCTCAAGAGCCACAGGTTTTCTCGTCCTCTTTACCTTCTGAGCAATATTTCTGGCCAGATTCTCCAGAGTAGCTCTTCTTCGCTCCCGGTAATTTTCTGTATCGACTTTTACCCTGATATAATCATCGCTTCCCTTATTGATCACCAGGCTGGAAAGATACTGGAGAGAATCCAGGGTCTGTCCCCGTTTTCCGATAAGAACACCCATGTCATCGCCTTCCAGATTGATCGTCACCTCATGCTCTTCTGGCTTCTGCGTAATCGTAATCTGAACTTTCATATCCATGGCCGCAAACACTTTATCCAGGAAATCCTTAACTTCCTCAGTATCCACCGGCTTCGCAGGAGCTTTCTTCTCTTCTTTCTCCAGTTTCTTTGGAGCTTCCGCCTTCTGTTCCTTTACAGGAGCTTTCTTTGCCTTTTCAGTCTGGGGTCTTTCCTTCTTTGCAGGCTTCTCTTTCTTTTCTTCTTTCTTTTCTTCCTTCTTCTCTGGAACTGCGGCAGCCTTCTCACTCTTCTCGTTCACACGATCAAGAATTTTTTCCAATTCCTGATCTGCCCTTAAAGCTGCTTCTATCTCCTCATCCGTCTTTTTACGGGCGCGGATCACTGCCTTCTTGCTTCCAATCCCGAGAAATCCCGGACTTCCTGCAGTAATCACTTCGTAATCTACCTTATCCCGCGTGGTTCCAAGCTGAATCGCCGCTTCAAGAACTGCGTCCTCTACTGTTTTTGCAGAAACCTCAATGCCTTCCATAGTGATAAAACCCCCGTCCCTTACTTTTTCTTCGTTCTTTCGTTATACTGCTCTACCATCCTCGCTTTTGCAGCAAGGCTTCCGGGCTTTGCCTCACCCTTCTTATAATACTCTGTAGAATCCTTAATCAGCTTCTGACGCTCCTCAGAAGTAATTTCACGCTTCTTCGTATTCTTTGGCTCTACAGCTCTGGTATTTGTTCTCGCTACATCATTAAAACGCTGGGGCGGGAGGCCGTCCTTCTCGCGCTTTCTGTTGTATTTTTCAATATTTTTCTTAATTTCTTCATCAATATCTACTTTTTCAAGATATTTGTTGATAACAAGCTGCTGAATCGTACGGACTACCGCACTCATCACCCAGTAGATACCTACGCCGACAGGAAGCGTAAAACAAAACCACACAGAAATCAGCGGCATGAAATTATTCATCATCCGCATGGACTTCATCATATCTTCATTGCTTCCCTCTCCTGTGGAAGCCGCCGCCGCAGCCGTAGGCATCAGACGTACGCTGATCCACTGGGTCAGACCTGCCAAAAGCGGAATCAGCAGAGCCACGATCACCAGAAGATACGCTCCCTCTGACCAAAACTGCTTGATGCTGAACCAGGGAGAGTTGGCAATATTCAAACCTAAAAAGCCATTGAATCCTTCCAGCACTCCCCGAACCTGCTCGATGATATCGCCCAGATCCGGAAGCTTGGAAGCAAGCAGATCCCAGTCGGCAGTGGAAGCCTTATTCAAAATATCAATGATTGTATTCTCTGTATACTCCTGCCTGCTGAACTGCGCGTAGCTGGACAGACTTTCCAAAACACTCTGGCTGTCCAAAAGCTTCGTCACAAGAGGATCATAGGCTGCCCGAACCTTATCCACATAAGCAGGGATCCTGTAAACCACCTGGTACACCGCCAGCAGGAACGGCAGCTGAATCAGAAGCGGCAGGCAGCTTCCCGTCTGGGATGTGCCGTATTTAGCATATACGGCTCTCATCTCATCCTGCATCTTCAGCATGGAAGTCTGATCCTGCTTTCCCTTATATTTCTTCTGAATCGCCTGAAGCTCCGGATTCATCCGCACAGACATGCGGGAAAACTTCTGCTGCTTATAAGTAAGCGGAAGCATCAGCGTATAGATAATAATTGTAAAAATAACAACAGTCAATCCTACATTCGACACACCGACCGAATCCAGAATATTAAAAATACCATTAATAATCCAACCCAGGATGGCCGCGAACTGGCTCAGGATCGGAGTAGCATTCTTGGTCAAAAACAAACCTGTCAATGGAAAAATCCTCCTTCAACTTTCCTTTATGGTACGGGATCATATCCACCACTGGAAAACGGATTGCATCTTAAAATCCTCCAGGCAGCCAGGATGCCGCCTTTCAAAGCCCCGTACTTCTGGATGGCTTCCAGACCATACTGAGAACAGCTGGGAAAATAAGGACATTTTGTACGTTTCATCGGCGATAGATATTTCTGATAAAATTGAATCAGCCTGATCAATACTGTTTTCATTTTTTGAAGACTCCCTGAAGCTTTCCAAGGTGCAGCAGCGCGCTTTCTATCTCCGCCATGCTTTTTCCCTTCGCGCTGGCCCTTGCGATGACTGCCATGTCCAAACCACTATTAAACACGTCTTCATGCAGCCGGTAACTCTCCCGAATCAGTCTGGTGATTCTGTGGCGCACGACGCTGTTGCCGACTTTTTTGCTGACAGAAACACCAAATCGATTCTTTCCCAATCCGTTCTCCCGCACATAAAGTACCAGATACCGGTTGGCACAGGATTTTCCTTCCTTATATAAGAGCTGAAAATCCTGATTCTTTTTTAAAGTCTCTGAATGCGGATATTTCATGTGTCCCCCATGCTTCGCCGCCAAGCGGCATATTGGAAGAACATAGGAAAATAGGCCACATATATGCGGCCTACGCGGATAATTTCTTTCTTCCTTTTAATCTTCTGGCTGCTAATACTTTTCTGCCGCCTGCAGTACTCATTCTTGCGCGGAATCCGTGAACCTTAGATCTGGATCTCTTCTTCGGCTGAAATGTCATTTTCATAATCTCTGGCACCTCCTATCTAAAAAACATCATTTCAATTATATTCATAAAATCCCGCAAAGTCAAGCAATTTGGCCGGATTTTTCTTTTTCTTCTTCTATCCCTCATATCTTGTGGAGTCCAAAAACTTATCCACAATATGTGGATAATATGTGGATAAAAAGTGGACAACCCTTAGATTACAGTTCACACCGTATCTGTGAGAGAAAAAGGAATCTTCATGCGTGCATATAAGATTCCTTTTTCTCTCACAGATTACGAGTGTAACTCGTAATCTCCGCCCCCATAAGCAGTCTTAGCTCCGTAAGGAGCGGGACTGAAGCCCTGGAAGGGCGACGAGTGCGCATGGGGGCGGAGGGCGGTGTGAACTGTATCACCTAAAAGAATCCACACACACCGGGCATCAGTTTCCACTTGATCGCGCCTGAAATTTGGTATATTATTAATCATAGGATAAATTGCTCTTTTACGGGCATTGAGGAGATATAAGAATGAACTTGATAGAAAAGAACTGGAATGAAATCCTGGAGCATGTCCGGAAAGAGCACGAACTTTCTGACGTCTCTTTTGAGACCTGGCTCCTTCCTCTGAAGGTGCACAGCGCTGAAAATCATGTGGTTAAAATCATTGTTCCCATGGGCGAGCAGATGATCACTTATCTGAATTCCAAATTTAAGACTCCTATCTTCGTGGCTATCGCGGAATTCACAGGCGAAAAATACGAAGTAGAGTTCATCACGGAAAAAGAAGCGACAGAGACGGACGTTTCCCCTGAAAAACATCAAAAAGACAGCGGATCCAGCCAGATCACAGGGAACATCGACTATGAAAAGTCCAATATCAACCCGAAATACACCTTCGACACCTTCGTGGTCGGCAGCAACAACAAGTTCGCCCACGCGGCTTCCCTGGCCGTGGCCGAGACGCCCGGCAATGTGTACAATCCGCTGTTCCTCCACGGAGGCGTGGGACTGGGCAAAACCCACCTGATGCACGCCATCGCCAACTACATATTAAAAGAAAATCCATCCATGAAGGTACTCTACGTAACCAGCGAGTATTTTACCAACGAGCTGATCGAGACCCTCCGAATCGGTGATCCCTCCGGTATGACCCGTTTCCGGGAAAAGTACCGGAATATTGACGTGCTTTTGATCGACGACGTGCAGTTCATCATCGGCAAAGAGAGTACCCAGGAGGAATTCTTCCACACCTTTAACGCTCTCCACAGCGCCAACAAGCAGATCATCATCTCCAGTGACCGTCCCCCCAAGGACATCGAGACCCTGGAGGAACGGCTGCGCACCCGCTTCGAGTGCGGCCTGATCGCGGACGTGTCCTCCCCGGATTTTGAGACCAGGATGGCGATCCTGCGCAAAAAGGAGGAGCTGGAGGGCTACCAGATCGACGACAATATCATCACCTACATTGCCACGAATATCAAGTCCAACATCCGTGAACTGGAAGGCGCCTTCAACAGGCTTATCGCCCTTTCCACCCTGGAGAAGCGGCCCATCGACATGCTTCTGGCGGAAGAAGCCATCAAGGACATCATCTCCCCGGGAGAGAGCCGCAAGATCACGCCGGATCTGATTATCGAGGTGGTGGCGGAGCATTTCCACATCAGCCCCGACGACATCCGGGGCAATAAGCGCACCGCGAACATCGTCTACCCCAGGCAGATCGTCATGTACCTCTGCAAGGAGAACGGAACCACCTATAAAAAGATCGGGGAGATCCTGGGCGGCCGGGATCACACCACCATCATGCACGGAGCGGAAAAGATCGAGCATGAGCTGGAGTCCAACGACTCTGCCAGCCGCCTGATCGGTACGATCAAAAAGAAGCTGAATCCAGCTTAAGAGCTGCTCCAAGGGTCTGAAACCTTTGGAAGCCTTCTGATCCGTTATCAACATTCTCATGTGGAAAGGATGTTGATCCTGTGGGGAAAACTTTGGAACGAAAATCAGCCTGTGGATAAGCCGGGAATTTATCCCTAAGCTTTCCGGCAGTTTTTCACACAGTTATCCCACCGGACTTTCCGCTGTTTACGGGCCTTAAGACTGGTTATCAACATATTCACAGCCCCTACTACGAATACGACGGGTTTTATTATTTATTTATATATCTGCGCCCCCTGCCGGCAGAGGAAAGGAGTTATACACATTATGAAGTTCATCTGTAAAAAATCAGATTTATCGAAGGGCGTGGGCATTGTCCTAAAAGCAGTTCCCTCTAAGACTACCATGTCCATTCTGGAATGCATTCTGATCGACGCTTCCGCAGGACAGATTAAGCTGACAGCCAACGATATGGAGCTTGGCATTGAGACTGTGATTGAAGGAGACATTCAGGAAAAGGGCATCATCGCCATCGACGCGAAGATCTTTTCCGAGATCGTAAGAAAGCTTCCGGATAACGACGTGGTGATCGAGACCGATTCTAATTTCCAGATGAAGATTACCTGTGAGAAGGCCAGATTTTCCATCGCCGGAAAATCCGGGGAGGACTTCTCCTATCTTCCCTATATTGAAAAGACAGAGCCTGTGACTGTGTCCCAGTTTTCCCTGCGGGAAGTGATCAAGCAGACGATCTTTTCCATTTCCGATAATGAGAACAACAAGATGATGACGGGCGAGCTCTTTGAGATCGACGGAAACCATCTGAAGGTCGTGTCCCTGGACGGGCACCGGGTTTCCATCCGGAATCTGGAGCTGAAGGAGGAGTATCAGCCCCGGAAGGTGATCGTTCCGGGCAAGACGCTCATGGAGGTAAGCAAGATCCTTTCCGGCGAGATGGATTCCCTGGTGAATCTGTTCTTTACGAAAAATCATATTGTCTTTGAATTTGACGAGACCACCGTGGTGTCCCGGCTGATCGAGGGCGAGTATTTCCGGATCGAGCAGATGCTTTCCACAGATTATGAGACGAAGGTAAAGGTCAACAAGCGGGAGCTCTTAAGCTGTATCGACCGCGCGACCCTTCTGATCCGGGAAAACGATAAGAAACCGATCATTATCCAGATCACGGACGGAGAGATGCGGCTGAAGCTGACCTCCGGCCTGGGCTCCATGAACGAGGAGATCCTCATCGAGAAGGAAGGAAAGGATATCCTGATCGGCTTTAATCCGAAATTCCTCATTGACGCGCTGCGGGTCATCGACGACGAGATGGTGACTCTGTATCTTGTAAATCCGAAGGCGCCCTGTTTTATCCGGGATGAGAACCAGACGTATATCTATCTGATCCTTCCGGTGAATTTCAACAGCGCCTCCGTATAAGGGGAAGGACGGGAAATAAGACAGATGGACTATATTGAGGTTTCGATCCGGGACGAGTACATCCGGCTTGGCCAGGCCATGAAGCTGGCCGGGATTTTGGACAGCGGCTCGGATATCAAGTATGAGATTCTGGACGGTAAGGTGCAGGTGAACGGGGAGACGGAAGAGCGGCGGGGCCGCAAGCTTCACAAGGGAGACGTCTTTCGTTACGCCGGCCGGGATTATAAAATCGTATGATTGTAAAATCCATTGAGCTTCTGAATTTCCGGAATTACCGGGAGTTAAGTCTTCTTTTGGATGAGAGGACGAATATTTTCTACGGGGACAACGCCCAGGGAAAGACAAATATCCTGGAGGCCGTCTATTTAAGCGGGACGACCCGCTCCCACAGGGGCAGCCGGGATCGGGATCTGATCCGCTTCGGGGAAGAGGAAGCCCATATCCGCACCCAGATCCGCAGGCGGGACCTGGAATACCAGATCGATATCCACCTGAAGAAAAATAAGAGCAAGGGAATCGCGGTGAACGGCGTCCCCATCCGCAGGGCCAGCGAGCTTTTTGGCATCGCGAACTTTGTATTCTTTTCCCCGGAGGATCTGGGGATCATCAAGCAGGGACCGGCGGAGCGCAGGCGCTTTCTTGACATGGAGCTCTGCCAGCTCGACAGGGTGTATCTTCATGAGCTCTCCGGCTATAACCGGGTTCTGGCCCAGAGAAACAAGCTTTTAAAGGATCTTTCCTTCCGCCCGGAGCTTCTGGATACGCTGGATGTCTGGGATGTTCAGCTGGCGGAATATGGGAAAAAGGTCATTGAGGGAAGGGAAGCGTTTACGGCTTCCCTGGGTGAGATCGTGGAAAAGATTCATGGGAAGCTGTCCGGGGGACGGGAGAGGCTTCTGGTTTCTTATGAGAAAAATGTCTCCGCCCAGGAGTTTTATGAGAAGATCCGGCAGAGCCGGGAAAAGGATGTCCGCATGAAGACTACCTCCGTGGGTCCCCACCGGGACGATCTGCTTTTCGCGGCGGACGGCGTGGATATCCGCAAATACGGCTCCCAGGGGCAGCAGCGCACCGCGGCCCTTTCCCTGAAACTTTCTGAGATAGAGCTGGTGAAGCAGGTGGCGGAGGATACCCCTGTCCTGCTTCTGGACGATGTCCTGTCTGAACTCGATCAGAACAGGCAAAACTATTTACTGAACAGCATTCATGATATCCAGACTCTGATCACCTGTACGGGCCTGGATGAGTTTGTAGGCCACAGATTTTCGATCAATAAGGTATTCAAGGTGGTTGAAGGATCTGTATACAGTGAAAATTAGTAGGAGGAACGAAAATGAGCGCAGAATACGGAGCAGATCAAATCCAGATCCTGGAAGGGCTGGAGGCCGTCCGCAAAAGACCTGGTATGTACATTGGAAGTACCTCCGCCCGCGGACTTCACCATTTGGTGTATGAGATTGTAGACAATTCTGTGGATGAGGCGCTGGCAGGCTTCTGCAAAAACATTGATGTGACGATCAACCCGGATAATTCGATCACAGTGGTGGACGATGGACGGGGCATTCCCGTAGGGATCAACCACAAGGCCGGGATCCCGGCGGTGGAGGTGGTATTTACCGTCCTGCACGCCGGCGGAAAATTCGGCGGCGGGGGCTACAAGGTATCCGGCGGCCTCCACGGCGTGGGCGCTTCCGTCGTAAACGCTCTTTCCGAATGGCTGGAAGTGGAGATCCGAAGCGAGGGAAAGGTGTATTTCCAGCGTTATGAGAGGGGCCACGTCATCAATAAGCTGAAGGTCATCGGTGACTGCGATCTGGAAGCCACCGGAACCAAGGTGACCTTCCTGCCGGACAAGGAAATTTTTGAGGAGACTGTCTTTGATTACGATACCCTGAAGGTGCGTCTGCGGGAAATGGCCTTCCTGACGAAGGGCCTGAATATCATTCTCCGGGACGACCGGGTGGAGCCCCAGCACAAGAAGGAATTCTGCTATGAGGGCGGAATCAAGGAGTTCGTCCAGTATCTGAACCGCTCTAAGACTGCCCTTTACGATCAAATTATCTACTGCGAGGGCCTGGTGAACGACGTCTTCGTGGAAGTCGCCATGCAGCACAACGATTCCTATACGGAAAACTGCTACAGCTTTGTGAACAATATCAATACCCCCGAGGGCGGCACCCACCTGACAGGCTTTAAAAACGCCATTACAAAGACCTTTAACGATTACGCCAGAAAGAACAGGCTTTTAAAAGACAGCGAGCCCAGCCTGAACGGAGACGATATCCGGGAGGGCCTGACTGCGATCATCAGCATCAAGATCGCGGAGCCCCAGTTCGAGGGACAGACTAAGCAGAAGCTTGGCAACAGCGAGGCCAGGGGAGCCGTGGACAATGTGGTTTCCGAGCAGCTGATGATTTTCCTGGAGCAGAATCCGGCGGTAGCCAAGGTGATCCTGGAAAAATCCATTCTGGCCCAGAGGGCAAGGGAGGCGGCCAGAAAGGCCCGGGACCTGACCAGAAGAAAGACGGCCCTCGACGGCATGGCCCTGCCCGGCAAGCTGGCAGACTGCTCTGACAAGAATCCGGAGCACTGCGAGATTTATATCGTGGAGGGAGACTCCGCCGGAGGCTCCGCGAAGAAGGCCCGCTCCAGGGCGACCCAGGCCATCCTTCCCCTGCGCGGAAAAATCCTGAACGTGGAGAAGGCAAGGCTTGACAAGATTTACGCCAATGCGGAGATCAAGGCCATGATCACTGCCTTTGGAACGGGGATCCATGACGATTTTGACATCACGAAGCTGCGCTACCACAAGATCATCCTGATGACGGATGCCGACGTGGACGGAGCCCATATCAGCACCTTGCTTTTGACCTTCATTTACCGGTTCATGCCGGATCTCATCAAGGAGGGCTACGTGTATCTGGCCCAGCCGCCGCTCTATAAGCTGGAGAAGAATAAAAAGATCTGGTACGCCTACAGCGATCAGGAGCTTGCGGACATTCTCGCGGAGGTAGGCCGCGATCAGAATAACAAGATCCAGCGCTACAAGGGCCTGGGAGAGATGGACGCGGAGCAGCTCTGGGAGACTACCATGGATCCGGAGCGCCGCATTTTGAAGCGCGTGACCATGGACGATACCGATTCTGCGGAGATCGATCTGACCTTTACCACCCTGATGGGAGACAAGGTGGAGCCGAGACGTGAATTTATCGAGACGAACGCGAAATTTGTAAAGAACCTGGACATCTAGGCAGGGGAGAGGAAAGACAATGGAAGATAATATTTTTGACAAAGTCCATGACGTGGATCTGAAAAAGACCATGGAGGATTCCTATATCGATTATGCCATGAGCGTCATCGCGGCCCGTGCCCTTCCGGACGTCCGGGACGGCTTAAAGCCGGTGCAGAGAAGGGTTCTTTACTCCATGATCGAGCTGAACAACGGTCCGGATAAGCCGCACAGAAAATGCGCCCGTATCGTCGGCGATACCATGGGTAAATACCA
>CALWBB010000229.1 GCA_944375885.1 uncultured Merdimonas sp. | reverse complement strand
GGCAGGGAGGAGGAGTTCGGCCTCTACGAGCGGGTGGAGCGCATCGCGGGCGAGTGCCTGATGTCGGGACGGCGGCTTTTAAAGCCTGTCTGCGCCAACGTGGACTTCTACAGCGGCTTTGTGTACAGCATGCTGGATCTGCCCAACGAGCTCTTTACCCCGATCTTTGCCATGTCCCGTATTTCCGGCTGGTGCGCGCACCGCATTGAGGAGCTGGTGAACGCGGGCAAGATCATCCGTCCTGCCTACAAGTACGTGGGTCATCATGTGCCCTATGTGGATCTGGATGACAGAGAATAACAGGTATAAATCCCTTTTCTTTCGCATTACATTTTAGTAACTGCAGTGTAGATAGAAGAGGGATTTTATGAAAAAAATACTGGCTCTGCTGGTGGCTTTGGCTGTGTGTCTGTCTGCTCCCGGTTTCCCTGTCCGGGCAGAGGAAGAAGAAGCTGCCGGGACGGAACCTGCGGAAATGGGGGCAGCTGGGACAGAGCCTGCCGGGACAGAGATGGCCGATGCGCCTGAGGGGGACTCCCTTGGCATCACGGCTCCCTCGGCGGTTCTGATGGAGGCGTCCACGGGAACCGTGGTTCTGGAGAAGAATCCCCATGAGAAGCTTCCGCCCGCCAGCGTCACCAAGATCATGACGCTTCTGTTGATCTTCGATTCCCTTTCCCAGGGAAAGATCCGTATGGAGGATTCTGTGACGACGTCGGCCTACGCGGCCTCCATGGGCGGTTCCCAGGTCTTCCTGGAGGAGGGGGAGACCCAGAGCGTGGAGACCATGATCAAGTGTATCGCCGTGGCCTCTGCCAACGACGCGTCGGTGGCTATGGCTGAGCATATCGCTGGGACGGAGAGCTTGTTTGTGGATATGATGAACCAGAGGGCGAAGGAGCTGGGTATGAACGACACCCAGTTTGTCAACTGCTGCGGCCTGGACGCGGAAGGGCATCTGACCTCTGCCTACGATATCGCGCTGATGTCCCGGGAGCTCATCACAAAATATCCGCAGATACATACTTATTCGACGATCTGGATGGAAAACATCACCCATACCACTAAGCGGGGGACGGAGGAATTCGGCCTGACCAATACCAATAAGCTGATCCGCCAGTACCCTTACGCTACCGGGCTGAAGACGGGCTCCACAAGCCAGGCGAAATACTGCGTCTCCGCCACAGCGGAAAAAGATGGCATCGAGCTGATCGCCGTCGTCATGGCGGCTCCGGATCCGGCGGGGCGGTTTTCGGACGCCACGGCTCTTCTGAACTATGGATACGCCAAATGCAGCCTTTATCAGGATCTGGAGGAGCAGCCTCTGGTCACGGTGCCGGTCCGGGGCGGCGTGCAGGAAGAGGTCCGGGGAGAATACGACGGGACGTTTTCATACTTAAGCACCACCGGGGAGGATCTGACGGCGGTGGAAAAGAAGTGGTACGCCATGGAGGAGCTGGAGGCGCCGGTGGAAGAAGGCCAGGAGATCGGAAAGCTGACCTATACGCTGGGCGGCAGCGAGATAGGAAACATCCCGATTCTCGCGGCGGAGGCCGTGGAAAGGGCAGGCTACGCCCACTATCTGGGCCAGGCGTTCGGATATCTGATGCTGTAAAAGCTGTATCTTTGCCAAGAAAAACAGGGGAGAAAGAGAAGGAGGAGAACAAATGAATTTTCTGATTTTGGATGTGGGAACCTCAAGTATGCGCGGCATCCTGTTCCGCGAGGATGGGACCATGCTCCATACCGTGCAGAAGGAATACCAGGTGATCACGCTGGAGCATGGCTGGGTTGAGCAGAATCCGCTGGATTTCAAGGACAGCATGACGCAGATCGTGAAGGAATCCGCGGAATTTGCCGCCCAGGAGGAGGAAAGCATCGACGTGGTGGCTCTGACCTCCCAGCGATCTTCCGTGATTCCGGTGGATCGGGAAGGAAATCATCTGGGGAACGCCCAGATGTGGCAGGACAAGCGGACGGTGCCGCTGTGCCAGGCCATGGAGGAGCATCACAGGGAGATCTTCCAGCTCTGCGGCTCCCGGGTCAATCCGGTATTTTCCGGCGCGAAGATGAAGTGGATGCGCCAGAACCAGCCGGATCTCTATGAGAAGGCCTATAAGCTGACGGTGATTCCGGATTACCTGGTGTACCATATGACCGGGAATTTCTACACGGATTATACTTATGGAAGCCGTTCCCTGCTGATGAACCTGAAGACCTGCCGATGGGATCCGAGACTTTTGGAGCTCTTTGAGGTGGATGAGGAAAAGCTCTGCGAGCTGAAGGCTCCGGGCAGTATCCTTGGATACACGACGAAGGAATTTGCTGAGCAGACAGGCCTTAAGGAGGGCGTGCCGGTGATCAGCGCAGGCGGCGACCAGCAGTGCGGTATGCTGGGCCAGGGCGTGGTAAAAGAGGGCCAGGTATCCCTGACGCTGGGGACGGGCGGCTTCCTGCTCACGACCTGCAGGGAGGTGCCGGAGAACCTGGACTGGGACGTGGTCTGCAACGCTTCCTCTGAGGCGGGCGCCTATATTCTGGAGGCGAGCATGCTCACCTGCACCTCGGCTATGGAATGGTTTAAGCGCAACTTCTTCCGGGAGGAGACGGACTTTTATGGAAAGCTCAACGATATCCTGACAGAGATCCCGGCAGGCTCCCACGGCTGCCTGGCCCTGCCCTATTTCCAGGGACGCTCCACGCCGGACTGGAACAGCGACGCGACGGCCCTCTTTTCCGGCATCACGCTGAACACTTCCCGGGAAGATATGCTCAAAGCCCTGCTTGAGAGCATCTGCATGGAGATCGGAAATAATATCGCTTCCTTTGAAAAGTACGTGCCGTTGGAGAAGATCCTGATCAACGGCGGCCTGTCCAAGAGCGAGGCCTTCAACCGGATGCAGGCAGACATCTACGGCAAGCCAGTCATCCGTATGGACAACGCGGAGAGTACGGCCATCGGCGCCTTGATGGTGGCTTCCGTCACCATGGGCTGCTACCGGAACGTGGAGGAGGCCTTCGCAGGCATCCGGAAGAACGCCGGAGCCAAGGAATACAAGGTGCATGAAAACGTACACGCAGTCTACCGGGAGCTGCGCGCCCAGATGAACGAACTCTACGCCCGTCTGCAGCCATAAATTCTGCGCCTTGCAATCGGGCCGGATTTATGATACTCTGTTCCTATGTCTGATTTTAGAATATTTGAATACAAAGTAAATACAAAGAAGCTGCCGGCCCGCGCCAGAGGGCCGGTCTTCTGTATGCTTGCGGATCTTCACAATAAGAGCTACGGCCAGGACAATGCCCGTCTGGCGGAGGCCATCCTGGCGCAGAAGCCGGACGCCGTCCTGGCGGCGGGGGATCTTCTGACAGGGCGGCCGGGGGAATCCTTTCTTCCGGCTGTGGCGCTGCTTCGCCGCCTGAGGGAGGCGGGGCTGCCCGTCTTCTGCGGAAACGGGAACCACGAGTACCGGGCGCGGCTCCATCCGGAGATCTACGGCTCCATGTACGCAGATTACGCGGAGAACTTACGGGAGCTGGGCGTAGTCCTTTTGGAGAACGAAAAGACGGCGTTCGAGGCTGCCGGCCTTTTGATGGATATCTACGGCTTTGAGCTGGAGGAATTTTATTATCAGAAATTCTGCCGGGCCAATTTCCGGGAGGAGGAGCTGGAGCAGATCTTTGGCAGGCCGGATCCGGAGCGGTACAGCATCCTGCTGGCCCATAATCCGGTGCATTTTCACGCCTACGCCCGCTGGGGCGCGGATCTGACGGTGTCCGGCCATCTGCACGGGGGAATTATCCGGATTCCAGGCGTCGGCGGCGTGATTACGCCCCAGGCCAGGCTCTTTCCGCGCTATGACGCGGGGCATTTCCGCTGGATGGATAAGGATCTGGTGGTGAGCCGGGGACTGGGGACGCATACGATAAACTTACGTATTTTCAATCCGGCGGAGCTGTCGGTGATAAGGCTTGGCGGAGAATGAGGCGGCCTGCGGAAACAGCCGCAGTCTTCGCGGGGCGAAAAGCATTCGGTAGGAAGGGGAGAAGCAGGCATGGGAATTCCCGTGAAGCTTCCTGCGTTTGAGGGTCCGCTGGATCTTCTTTTGCATCTGATAGAAAGCAATAAAATAGACATCTATGATATTCCCATTGTGACGATTACAGATCAGTATATGGAATATATCAGGGCCATGGAAAAAAAGGATCTCAATATCATGAGCGAGTTCCTGGTTATGGCCGCCACCCTGCTGGAGATCAAGGCGAAGCTTTTACTCCCGCCGGAGGTGGATGAGGAAGGCGAGGAGATCGACCCGAGGGCCGATCTGGTGGAGCGCCTTTTGGAGTACAAGCTGTATAAATACATGGCCGGAGAGCTCAGGGAGAGACAGAACCAGGCGGGACAGTATTTTTACCGGGAGGAGGATATCCCGGAGGAGGTGGCCTCCTATATCGAGCCGGTGAACTTAGAGGAGCTCCTGGGGGATCTGACGCTTGCGAAGCTGGATGAGGTCTTCCAGTCGGTTCTGCGCCGCTGCGCCGACAAGATTGACCCGGTGCGCAGCGGCTTTGGCGAGATCGAGATGGAAGAGGTCAGCCTGGAGGAGCGGATCCTGGATGTGGAGGAGACTCTGAAAAAGGAGCGGCGCACCAGCTTCCGCAGGCTCCTGGAGGGAAAGCGCCGGCGCGGGAAGATGCAGGTGATCGTGACGTTTCTGGCGGTGCTGGAGCTGATGAAGATCGGAAAGCTGACCGTGCGCCAGGACGAGACCTTTGGGGACATTTATATAGAAGCAGAAGGACAGGGAGCATAGGATTTGGAAGAAAAGAGAACAGAGGCCGCCATCCGGGCGGCCGTGGAAGCGATTTTATTTGCGGCGGGAGGTTCTGTGGAGGCCTCCAGGCTGGCTGCGGCTCTGGAGCTGGAGACAGGCGAGATGGAGGACATCCTGCGGCGCATGGAGCTGCGCTATGAGGAGGAGGACAGAGGGCTCCGCCTGCTGGAGCTGGAGGGCGCCTGGCAGCTCTGCACGAAAAAGGAGTATTACGGCGATCTGATCCGGGTGGTCAAGCAGCCGAAGAAATATACGCTGACGGAGGTGCTTCTGGAGACCCTTTCCATCGTGGCCTACAAGCAGCCGGTGACGAAGCTTGAGATCGAGAAGATCCGTGGGGTTAAAAGCGATCACGCGGTAAATAAGCTGGTGGAGTATGGACTGATCGAGGAGGTGGGCCGCCTGGACGCTCCGGGCCGCCCGATCCTCTTTGGCACCACAGAGGATTTCCTGCGAAGCTTCGGCGTAAGCTCCGTGGAGGAATTGCCGAAGGCTTCTCCGGAGAAGCTGGAGGATATCCGGGAGGAAGCGGAGGAGGAACTGGGACAGAAGCTTCCGGATCCGGAAATCCCTGCGGAAGCGGCAGGGACTGCGACAGCGGAACCGGAAGGCTTGGAATCAGAGCTTCCGGAGCCGGAGAACGAATAGATACGGAAAGAGAAAAAGGAGGGAAACGATATATGGGACATCTGACCAGCAGAAACGCCTACAAGAATCTGGAAGACCGCATCAACTGGTTTACCCAGGGCGCGCCCGCGTTTTCGGGGACGCTCTATAAGATTCTGCAGGTGCTCTACACGGAAAAGGAAGCGAAATGGGTTTCCATGCTTCCGGTGCGCCCCTTTACGGCGAAGAAGGCCGCGAAGATCTGGAATACCAGCGAGGCGAAGGCGGAGAAGTTTCTGACTCATCTCTGCGAGAAGGCCCTTCTGGTGGACTCCTACCACAACGGGGTGCGCAAATTCGTCATGCCGCCTCCCATGGCGGGCTTTATCGAGTTTGCCCTGATGCGCACCAGGGGAGACATCGATCAGAAATATTTAAGCGAGCTCTATTACCAGTACATGAATGTGGAGGAGGATTTCGTAAAGGAGCTTTTCTGGGCCACGGAGACGAAGCTGGGCCGCGTCTATGTGCGGGAGCCTGTGCTGACCAACGAGAATACCCTGCACATCCTGGACTATGAGAGAGCCACGCATATCATTGAGGAGGCAGAGTACATCGGCCTGGGCCTGTGTTACTGCCGCCATAAGATGCTCCACGCCGGCCATCCCTGCGAGATAGGCGCGCCGCTGGATGTCTGCCTGACCTTTGGAAACGTGGCCCGCTCCCTGGCGGAGCACGGAGGCTACGCCCGCCTCATCGACAAGGCGGAGGCCATGGACGCCCTGCAGCGCTCCTACGACCACAATCTGGTACAGATCGGAGAAAATGTCCGGGAAAATCCGGCCTTTATCTGCAACTGCTGCGGCTGCTGCTGCGAGGCCCTGCAGGCGGCCCGGAAATTCAGCCCCATGCAGCCAGTGGCCACCACGAATTATATCCCCGAGGTGAAGGAGGATTCCTGCGTGGGCTGCGGAAGGTGCGAGAAGGCCTGTCCGATCCTTGCGATTTCCATGAAGGAGGATGAACACGGAAAGAAAAAGGCTGTGATCGACACGGATATCTGCCTGGGCTGCGGCGTCTGCGCCGGAAACTGCGCGAAGAAGGCCATCGAGATGAAGCGCCGGCCCATCCAGGTCATCACCCCGGTAAACAGCACCCACCGTTTCGTGCTGCAGGCCATCGAGAAGGGCACTCTGCAGAACCTGATTTTTGACAATCAGGCCTTCGCGAACCACCGCGCCATGGCGGCCGTATTCGCGGCGATCCTGGAGCTGCCGCCCTTAAAGCAGGCCCTGGCCAGCAAGCAGTTCAAGTCCATTTACCTGGACAAGCTGATTTCCAGCCAGCTCAATAAAAATAAGAAGAAAAAGAATTAGATAAACGAAAAAACGGTATAGTCAGTTTTGGCTATGCCGTTTTTTTATGCGAAGCAGAGGCATTTGCTTTTATGGCGGAGAAAAATTTTTATGTTGAATTTTATGTTGATTTTGTGATTTTTATATTGACTTATGTTGAAGTGATGCTATAATAAAACTAGAAATCAAGGGAAAGTCCAACACTCTGTGCGCTTCGCCGGAGGACTGGACGGACCGGCGGACCAATTTTAAAGTTTCAGAATCAACAGGAGGGATTCTATTATGAACTTGGCAGAAGCAAAAGAGTACGCAAAGAAAAACATCCACAACAGACCCCAGACCACAGGACGGCTGGCGGGCAAGATCGCGATTGTCACCGGGGGCGCCCAGGGCTTTGGCCTTGGCATTGCCACAGAGATGTACCGGGAAGGCGCCAGCGTGGTTCTGGCAGACCTGAACGACGCGCAGGCGAAGGAAGCGGCAAAGGGCCTGGGAGAGCGGGCCATCGGCCTGAAGGTGGACGTGTCTGACGCGGCTTCCATGGAAGAGATGGTCTGCGCGGCTGTGGAGCATTTCGGCGGTATCGACATTTTCGTATCGAACGCGGGCGTGCTGAAGGCAGGAAGCCTCGAGGACCTGAGCACCGACGCTTTTACCTTTGTGACGAAGGTGAATTACATAGGCTATTTCAACGCGGCGAAGTACGCCTCCGCGATCATGAAGGCCCAGCATGAAGCGGACGAGAGCCTCTGGTTCGATATTATCCAGATCAATTCCAAGTCCGGCCTGGAGGGATCGAAGAACAACAGCGCCTACGCAGGCGGAAAGTTCGGCGGCATCGGCCTGACCCAGAGCTTCGCCCTGGAGCTGGTGGGCTGGAACATAAAGGTGAATTCCATCTGCCCGGGCAATTTCTATGACGGGCCCCTCTGGTCCGATCCGGAGCGGGGACTTTTTGTGCAGTACCTGAACGCGGGCAAGGTGCCGGGAGCGAAGACGGTGGAGGATGTGAAGGCTTATTATCTGGCCAAGTCTCCGATTCACAGAGGCTGTACGCCCAGGGACGTGTCGAAAGCTCTGTTCTACGCGGTGGAGCAGGAGTTTGAGACGGGGCAGGCGATCCCGGTGACCGGCGGACAGACCATGCTGAACTAAGGCGGACGGGAGGCGGCTTATGGACAAATTTACAGAGCGCCAGGAGGTCTTAAGGCTTTTGAACGCGCCGGATCCGGAGGAGCGTCTGGCGAACCTGGCGATTATCATCGGCGGGGAAGAGCAGCACCCTGAGGTGAAGCCCCAGTATGCCAACAATCATATCCACACGATTTATTCCTTTTCTCCCTATTCCCCTGCGGCGGCGGTCTACTGCGCCCGGGACGAGGGCCTGCAGACGGCGGGAATCATGGATCACGACACCATCGCGGGAGCGGTGGAGTTCCGCAAGGCCGGGAAAATCGCCGGGATCGGAACGACCTGCGGCATGGAGTGCCGGGCGGATCTTTCCGGAACCCGGATGGAGGGAAGAAAGCTGAACAATCCGGATCAGGCGGGAATCTGCTACATGGCCATCCACAGCGTTCCGGAATCCGGCTTTGCCAGGCTCCAGGAGGTCTTTGGACCTCTGCGGGAAAGAAGAAACGCGCGGAACCGGAGGATGACGGAGAACATTAACCGGCTGATGGAGCCCTTTGGGATTACGCTTGATTTTGACAGGGATGTGATTCCGGTTTCCCAGTATGAGAATGGCGGATCCATCACGGAGCGCCATCTGCTCTTTGCCTTAAGCCAGAAGATTCTTGAGAAGGCAGGGGAGGATTCCTGCGCGGAATTTGTGGAGCAGAAGCTGGGGATCGCCCTGAATGAAACGGCGAGAGAGCGGCTTTCCAATCCAGGGAACCCCCATCGGATCTATGATCTGCTGGGCGTGATGAAGGCGGAGCTGGTGGGCAGGATTTACGTGCCGGCCACGGACGAGTGCCTTCCGTTCAGGGAGCTGGTGAAGCTGGCCGACGAGGTGGGAGCGATCCTGTGCTATCCCTATCTGGGAGATGTGACGAATTCCGTCACCGGAGACAAGAAGGCGGCGAAGTTCGAGGATGATTTCCTGGATGAGCTCTTTGAGATGCTCAAGGAAGAGGGCGTGCGCGGCGTGACCTATATGCCGGCCCGCAACACGAGAGAGCAGCTTACGAGGCTGCAGGAGCTGTGCCGAAGGTATGGCATGATGGAGATTTCCGGCGAGGATGTGAATTCCTCCCGCCAGAGCATGATCTGCCCGCAGCTTGCGGATCCGCAGTTTGAGCATCTGGTGGATATGGCCTGGAAGCTTGTGGAACGGGAAAAATAAGGAAAATAAAAGAAAAAAGGAAGTCCGGCGGAGGAAAGAGAAAGAGCAGGCCGCCGGGGCGTGAAAGGAGAACATACATGAAAACGAAAGCACTGAGACTTTACGGCAAAGAGGATCTGCGTCTGGAGGAGTTTGAGCTTCCGGAGCCGAAGGAGGATGAGATTCTTGCGAAGGTCGTGTCCGACAGCATCTGCATGTCTTCCTACAAGGCTGCGATGCAGGGCGCGGATCACAAGCGCGTGCCGGACGATGTGGCGGAGCATCCGACCATCATCGGACATGAGTTCTGCGGCGAGCTGGTAAAGGTGGGAGCCAAGTGGGCGGATGAATTCAAGGCAGGGGAGAAGTTTTCCATCCAGCCGGCCCTGAATTACAAGGGAAGCCTGGCGGCTCCGGGATACTCCTACCAGTATATCGGCGGAGACGCTACCTACGTCATCATTCCCAATGAGGTTATGGAGATGGGCTGCCTGCTCCACTATTCCGGCGAGAGCTATTTCGGCGGCTCCCTGACAGAGCCCCTGTCCTGCGTGGCTGGAACCTTCCACGCCATGTATCATGTAACCAGAGGAAAATATGAGCATGATATGGGAATCCGCGAGGGCGGCAGGATGGCGATCCTGGCAGGCGTAGGCCCCATGGGACTGGCTGCCATCGACTACATTATCCACTGCGACAGAAGGCCGTCCCTGCTCATCGTGACCGATATCGACGACGCGAGACTGGCCCGGGCGGAGCAGATGCTTTCCCCGGCAGAGGCTGCGGAAAACGGAATCAAGCTTGTGTACGCAAATACGGGCAAGGTAGAAAACGACCGCGAGTTTATGATGAGCTTCACAGACGGAGCGGGCTATGACGACGTGCTGGTATTCGCCCCGGTGGCTCCGGTGGTAGAGCTGGCAGACAGCATTCTGGCCCAGGACGGCTGCCTGAACTTCTTCGCAGGCCCCTCCAACCCGGAATTCTCCGCGAAGTTCAATTTCTACAATGTCCATTACTCCGGAACCCATGTGGTAGGAACCTCCGGCGGAAATACCGAGGACATGAAGGAATGCCTGCGCATGATCGGCGAGGGCAAGCTGGATCCGGCTATTCTGGTGACTCATATCGGCGGCATGGATGTGGCCCGGGAGACGACCCTGAACCTGCCCCATGTGCCGGGCGGAAAGAAGCTGATCTATACCCATATCTCCCTGCCGCTGACGGCCATTGCGGACTTTGAGGAGAAGGGCAAGACGGATCCGCTGTTCGCGAAGCTGGCAGAGCTGGTGGCGGAGACGAACGGCCTGTGGAACGCCAAGGCAGAGAAATATCTGCTGGAGAACGCTCCTTCAATCTGAGACGCGCAGGCTGTAAAGCGGGCCGGGCGCGCCTGATTCACAATTTGTGAAATATGAAATTTCTGTATCCCTGCCGGGGTGGGCGTCCAAGCGGCCGCAGACTTTTTCCGGCAGGGATATTTTTGTGCGGTGCGCCCGGCATCCATCATGCCTGCATGAGCAGATATTAGCCGGTGCGCCGCGAAATTTCAAAGATTGTTTTTTTTCCGCGGATCCGGTATACTGAAAACGAGACGAAAGGCAGCGGCATACGGAGGGATCTATGGCAAGGACGGCGGCAATCGGCATTCAGGATTTTGGAGATTTGATCCGGGGAAACTATTTCTATATTGATAAGACGTTTTTTATCCGGGAATGGTGGGAAAGCGGCGACAGTGTTACATTGATTACCCGCCCGCGCCGTTTCGGGAAGACACTGAACATGAGTATGACAGAGCGCTTTTTTTCTCTTGATTATGCGGGGCAGGGGAAGGTGTTTGAGGGACTTTCTATCTGGAAGGAGGAAAAATATCGCTCCCTGCAGGGAGAATATCCGGTTATCAGTCTGTCCTTTGCCAGAGTGAAGGAGACGAATTATGCAGATGCGCGGGCGAAGCTTTGCGAGATTATCCGGAATCTCTATATCAAATATGCATATCTGAAAGAAAAGGAGGCCCTGATTGATGCGGATCGGGCTTATTTTGACCGGATTCTTTCCAGCGAAGTATCGAATGCAGATGTAACCTCCGCTCTGTATCAGCTTTCTGGTTTTCTTTTCCGCTGCTATGGGAAAAAGGTAATTATTCTTCTGGATGAGTACGATACCCCCATGCAGGAAGCCTATGTGAATGGTTACTGGGAGGAGCTTGCAGGCTTTACGCGGAGCCTTTTTAATTCTACCTTTAAAACCAATCCATGGCTGGAACGGGCGATTATGACAGGCATTACGCGGGTCAGCAGGGAATCTGTCTTTTCTGATTTGAATAATCTTGAGGTTGTAACGACGACTTCAGACAAATATGCGGATGCTTTTGGCTTTACGGAGGAAGAAGTATCTGCGGCTTTGGAGGAGTACGGACTTTCCGCAGAAAAGGAACGGGTAAAATACTGGTATGATGGTTTTATTTTTGGAAATCACAGAGATGTTTATAATCCCTGGTCTATCTTAAATTATCTTGACAAACAGAAGCTGGAGGCGTATTGGGCGAATAGCAGTTCCAACAGTCTGGTGGATAAGCTTTTGCGTGAAGGAGATCGCAGAGTAAAGATGCAGTTTGAGACTTTGCTGCAAGGAAAGGCGATCCGGACGCCGATAGAAGAGCAGATTGTCTATAACCAGCTGACAGGGAATGAAGAAGCAGTTTGGAGCCTTCTGCTTGCTGCCGGATATCTAAAGGTTCTAAGCTATGAGAAAAAAGAAAATCTGGAATATGGAGAAGAAGCGGAATATGAATTAACGCTTACGAATTATGAGGTAGAGCGCATGTTCCATAGTCTGGTTCGGGGCTGGTTCCGGGATGTAAAGGCTGATTACAGTGATTTCATCACCGCTTTGCTGAAGGATGATGTAGAGGGGATGAATGTTTATATGAATCAGGTAGCCTTAAACTGCTTCAGCTATTTTGATACTGGAGGCAGCCGTGCTGGAGAGGGTGCGGAACGGTTTTATCATGGCTTTGTCCTGGGCCTTTTGGTGGAATTGCAGAGCCGTTATCGTATTACCTCTAACCGGGAAAGCGGGTTTGGAAGATATGATGTCATGCTGGAACCAAAGAATTTTCGGAAAGACGATGCGATTATTCTGGAGTTCAAGGCGCGGAATGAAAAGCATGAGGAAAGCCTTGAGGATACGGTTCAGGCAGCCCTGCACCAGATCCGGGAAAGAAGATATTCGGCCTGGCTGGTTGCCCGGGGGATTCCGGGGAAGCATATCCGGAGTTATGGTTTTGCGTTTCAGGGAAAGTCGGTATTGATAGGAAAAGGAGAACCGGAGGAAGGCAGATGAACGCTTGGGAACAGCTGATAGGAAATAAAATACTGATGAGCGCGGTGACGGGCTGGTTTGTGGCCCAGCTGCTGAAGACGATCATTCATACGCTGATGACGAAGAAATTTGATCCGGAGAGGCTGACAGGATCTGGCGGAATGCCCAGCTCCCATTCCTCCACGGTCTGCGCCATGGCCACAGCGTCCGGGCTCTTGTATGGCCTTGATTCCTTTGCTTTTGCGGTGACTGTGATCATCGCCATCATCGTGATGCATGATGCCATGGGAGTGCGTCTGGAGACGGGCAAGCAGGCCAAGCTGCTCAATGAGATTGTGGAGACCTTCCGGACTATGAACGGTAAAAAGCTGGCGGAGGAGAAGCTGAAAGAATTTGTAGGCCATACGCCCCTGCAGGTGCTGATGGGCGGCCTGCTGGGAATCCTGATTGGTTTTTTGATGGCGTAGCGCGTTTTGGATGTTGTTATTTACAGTACCCTTGCTCATACCTTACTTCCTGTACAATATAGTATGGATAATTTTTTATTTATGCCAAAAAGACCGTAATGGATATTGGCTGTTTGCCACACCATTACGGTCTTTTGCTGTCTTGAAATGTCATTTGTTCTTATACTTATCCATTTCAACAAGCATATGATAAAGATGCTCCTGTTCCGCTTTCGTCTTTGCCGACACGAACTCATAGCATTTGAGAGGTATGTTGTCAGACGTTTCTCCGTCACCGAGTTTTTCAAATAACTGAGCAAGAGGGACGTTCAACGCAGATGCAATCTTTTCAATGCTTTCAAGTGTTGCGTTCTTTTCTCCACGTTCTACTTGCCCAATGTAGGTAGGATGACAACCGGATAGTTCTGCCAGTTTCTCCTGGCTCAATTTCTGTTGGATTCTATAATTACGGATACGTTGTCCGATAAGTTTAGAAATTTCGCTCATAATATATCTCCTTATATATAGCCTATAAATATTGTTATCAATTATCTATATACTATTGATATTTATTCTTGATTTTGGCATACTATAAGTATTTTAATTAAGATTTCTGTATTTATAGTATTGACGAAATTATGATTATACTGAAAAACGAACGGTATATTTTAGCGGACAAAAAAACCGTCAGAGCAAATGAATACACTTGCTCGGCGGCACAAGAGAATGATTGTCAAATTGATAGAAGACGGGTACACATAATTTAATATCGCAAAAAACAAAAAAGCAGGCATTTAAGCCCGCCGATACGCTGTTTGTTTCGTAAAGTATATAACTTGACGTATACCCTATTATGAAAAGTATCGTGTAGAATCATACACGATGTTGCCGAATTTGTCAATATGCAGGAGAAAAAAGTCGAAAAATAATTTTAAATTCGACTTTTTGATAGCGAATTTTACATAAAAACGCAAGAATTTCATTTCGTTTATTCCTATTCGCCGTCAAAATATCCGTCAATATCACGCAGAAAGGAGAATATAACCATGCCAAGAAAAGGCGAAAATATTTATAAAAGAAAGGACGGCAGGTGGGAAGGAAGATACATTCGTTCCTATGATGCAGAAAACAGGGCGAAGTATGCTTATGTTTATGGAAAAACATATAGCGAAGTAAAATATAAATTAGCAGAAGAACGTAGTTCCTCTAAAAAAGCGAGCGTAACAAATCGCAGCTCGCTGACCTACAACGAACTTCTGGATTTATGGCTTCACTCGTCTCAATTAAATACAAAGGAATCTACTCACGCTCGTTACACGCATTTAATAAATACCCACATTAAGCCTCAATTAGGAAAATACGCTCTTTCGATTATTTCAACCGAAATAATTGAGGACTTCATCGAACTCCAACTTGTTGAAGGCCGCTTAGATAATAACGGAGGTTTGGCTCCAAAGACTGTAACCGATATACTGACCATTGTGAAAAGCACAATAGAATACGCTGAATATAAAGGGCTGCCTGTTGCGTGTAATCTCAGCAAACTCACTATCAAGAAGAAAGAAAAAGAAATGCGAGTTTTAACGCAAAAAGAGCAAGATGCGTTAATTAGCGTTCTTGTAGATGCAATGGATTTATATAAATTTGGTGTCCTTCTCGCCCTGTATACTGGAATTCGTGTAGGAGAATTGTGTGCATTACAGTGGGAAGATTTTAACCTTACCCAAGCAACTCTAAAGATACGAAAAACTTTGCAGCGCATACAAGATACCAGAAATAGGGCTTTTTCAAAAACGAAAATAGTGATAACCGAACCCAAAAGTCAATGTTCCATGCGAGAAATACCGCTTCCAGCATTTGTAGTAGATATGGCTAAAAAGTTCATTGCCAATCCTAAAGCCTACATTCTTACTGGCACCGACCGCTTTGTTGAACCTCGCACAATGCAGAACCGATTTAAGTCCTATGTAAAAAATAGCGGTATTGCCGATGCTAATTTCCATGCACTCAGACATACCTTTGCTACTCGTTGCGTAGAGGTCGGATTTGAGATTAAAAGTTTGAGCGAGGTGCTTGGACACGCTAATGTAAATATTACGCTTAATCGTTATGTTCATTCTTCATTTGAACTTAAATACTCTAACATGAACAAGTTAAATCTTGAGATATAAGCCGTCAAAATTATCGTCAAAAAGACCGAAGACCTTAGTGATTACAAGGACTTCGGTCTTTTCTTCGTCAAGTTATATACTTCACGAAATCAAGTTTTACTAAATTATGAAAGGAGTTTTTGCATGGATAGTACAACAAAATGGCTGCTTACAGATGAAGAAAAGGATAAATTTATTGCGACATTGACGCCCAACTTAACTGTGTTGAGAGCAAGAGCAGAAATCTCACAAGAAGAATTGGCGAATCTTATCGGAGTATCCAGGCAAACCTATAGTGCCATTGAGCGAAAAGTTAGAAAAATGGCTTGGAGTACATACTTATCATTGGTTCTTTTTTATGACCATAATCAAAAAACTCATAAAATAATTCGCCAACTGTCTATTTTTCCGAAAGAGTTGGTTATTCGCTTTAACGACGGGGTTGACTATTCCAATTTTGAAACAAGCTCCTTTCTTGTAAAAAAAGGCTGAGGAAATCATTGAACATTTAGACGAACAGGCAAAGGGAACTATTCGTGCGATGGTTATGATGGAATATGAACGATGAAATTCAATCAGCGACGACTAGGTATTAAAGTCGCTAAACGGCATTGGAAAACAATGAAAATCCACTTTGAAACTGCTTTCTAAAAAAGATAGACAGCGGTTCAAATTATCATATACAGCACAGTAATGTGCGGCAGGGGGACACTAATGGAGAACGAAAAATTTGAACTTATGTCAGATGAAGCACAGGCGAACGCTGCTTTGGAAAAGGGTATGCTGTATGCCGATGCCTTCGTAAATAAGAATTATTTAATCAATCTGGATCGTTATCCGTTAGTGAAGCTTGATGAAGCAGAAAAGTCCGATGAATATATCCGTTTGTATCAAATTGAACGCATTGTCTATGATGTCGATGAAAATGCGAACGACAAACTTATTAGTGTTTATAGTGCGTTCTTTAACATTCAAGCTGCAGGTCTCCTTGTGATTAAGAGTACGAGAAATACACTTGGTTTTTATATCGGTGTGCGTTCCGTTGATAATACTTCTACAGCAGAAGCTATTTTAGAAAAGAGCTTCAAAGGTAATTTCGCAGGCAGCCAGATACAAGCAATCCCTCAGGAGGAGGTTCAAAAAGTATTAGGTTCAATAAATAAAAGTGGACGTTTTGGCACTCGCCAAAATGTTTCTTCGGTGTCTATCGTTCCTTCTACGAGGGATGAAGACAAAGAACGCTTTGTACAAGGTATCGAAAAATTCATTGATACTATGAAAGGCTCGGAATATACCGCAGTATTTATTGCCGAACCTTTGAATAAGGAAATTCTTGAACAGCGTAAGCGAGGACTGCAAAAAATTTATTCCGGTCTCTCTCCTTTCGCTTCAACGCAGCTTTCCTATGGAGAAAACTACAGCAAGGCAGTTTCTAAAGGTATGAGCGAGAACTTTTCAAAAACGCTCAATGATAGCCTTACTGATACAACGAGCCATTTTAACAGCCGTTCTACCTCTCGTAGTCACGGATCCTCGTTTGGCTTCTTAGGAATTGGTTTTAATAGCGGTGCATCTACTGGCTATAGTTCCGGCAGTTCCTGGGCGAGTGCCGTTACCCATGGAACATCCGAAACAAAAGGTGAAACTGTTACCGAGACGGATACAGATACAACCGGCGATAGCCGTACCATTACCGTAACAAGTGAAAATAAGTCTGTTAAATACATCCTTGAAAAAATTGACCAGCACCTTGCTCGCATCAAAAATTGTGAAGCATTTGGTTTGTGGGACATAGCTTGTTATTTTGTTTCGGAAAATGTGCAAACCTCCGTTGTTGCTGCAAGCACATATAAAGCTTTGATGGCAGGTTATGATTCCGGTGTCGAAAATTCTTATGTTAACGTGTGGAAGCAAGACAACGCAGAAAATACGCCTGCTCTCTTAGAATACCTGCGTTACTGTGTTCACCCTCGTTTTTTCATTCCTGGTGACGACCAATTCTTCGAGGTTGAAAGTCAGACGGTAAATCCTTGCAGTCTGATAAGCGGTAACGAAATGCCATATATCATGGGATTACCGCGCCACTCTGTACCGGGTGTAACTGTTCTCAATATGGCAGAGTTTGGACGTAATGTTAGATTTTCAAGCGGTACTCCCCGTGGAAAGAAAGTTGAGCTTGGACAGGTTTACCACATGGGAGAAAAGGAAACTGCGAGAGTTAAGCTTGACCTTGAAAGTTTTCGCTCGCATTGCTTTATCACCGGCTCTACTGGTTCCGGTAAATCCAATACAACATATCGTATTTTGGATGAAATGATTGAACACAAGATTCCGTTTTTGGTAGTCGAACCCGCCAAGGGCGAATATAAGCGTTACTACGGCAAACTGCCCGGAATCCATGTGTACTGCACCAATCCTCGATATTACTCGATGCTCCACATCAATCCGTTTAGATTCAACCAGGGGATACACGTCCTTGAACACCTTGACAGATTGATTGAGATATTTAACGCTTGCTGGCCGCTTTACGCAGCTATGCCCGCTATTCTCAAAGAATCATTTGAACGGGCATATATAAAATGCGGTTGGGATTTGGAGAACTCCATATACATCCCTAACGGTCATAGCAAGTTCCCGACATTTAAGGATGTTTTGGAGGCTTTGCCCGAAATCATCAATTCCTCCTCCTATTCGTCAGATTCAAAGGGCGATTACACCGGAGCGCTTGTAACGAGAGTTAATTCTCTTACTAACGGTATTTCGGGTCAGGTTTTGTGCAGTGTCAATGATATTGATGAAGAGTATCTGTTTGACCACTACACGATTGTCGATCTTAGCCGGGTTTCCTCTCTGGAAACCAAGAGCTTGCTAATGGGTGTGCTGATACTCAAATTGAATGAATATCGTATGTGTACAAGCGAAGAAAACCAACCGCTTCGCCATGTGACAGTAATGGAAGAGGCGCACAACATTCTGAAGCGCAGTCCAACCGGCGGTAGTGAAGGTTCAAGTGTGCAGGCAAAATCTGTAGAAATGATTAGTTCTGCCATCGCAGAAATGCGTACATACGGGGAAGGCTTTATTATTGTTGACCAGTCTCCTACGGCAGTCGACGTGTCTGCTGTTAAGAATACAAACACAAAAATTATTATGAGACTTCCCGATTATGAAGACTGTAAAATTGCAGGTCTTTCCATGGGACTCAATGATAGTCAAATTAGAGAAATATCCCGGTTTCCTATGGGTGTTGCAGTTGTTTATCAAAATAACTGGGTCGAAGCTGTATTAACTCAAATCGACAAGAGCGAAGAACAGTATCATCAGACTGACCTTATCACAGACGATTATGCTCTCTCCGTGATAAAGGGACAGTTGGCAGTAGAACTTGTCTTCCAATACGAAACAGGCCTTGCCGCCGAGGAAGGTTTTCAGTTGGATGATTTATTGGAAATTATAAACAACTCCGATATTAACGCGTCTAAAAAACAAGACATTGTTCAGTCTATGGTCGATTGGTGTTCATGTTTTGAGCGAGAAGCTCCTGTCAACGGAACTTTCGCTGCAAAACTGGCAGAGTTTATTAGTTGCAACGGTTTGTTTGAAGCTCTCCCGATTCGCTTTACAAAGGATTATAAAAACGAAACAAAGATTACCCGTGACTGCATTGACAAGAAGGATATGGTTTCAATCAAAAACTGGTACAGCCGTGTTTATGACCATCTCGACAGCTATGTTCTTTTAACTGACGAAAACATCAAGAACAGAGTTCTTCGATACTTACTTCTCAATAAACGTGTTGAGGAGATCAACTATAACAAATATCAGTTGATATACAAGGGAATCTATGGAAAAACGAGAGGCAATAAATGAATCAAGTAGTTGTATTTTATAACCCGTTTTTGCCTGAACTTAAAATTTCAGTAAACGGCAAAAAATTATCTCCCTATAGTTCCTTAATGAGTTTTCAGCATCAAAGGCTAGAAAAATGGTCTGATTGTTTGTTTACGGAACTCTATCGTGAGGTTAATTCCAGCTACGAAATGATTTGCGTTTCAAACGAGTTTACCTGTGAGTGGTTAGAGGAACTGGCACACAGAAACGCTCATTGCATTTCTTTTGTAAGCCAAGTATTGCCGATGGATGCAAACGTATATGAAAGGCTAGACAAATTAGAAATGTTAGGCGGCGAAGAAGCTGAGGAAGGCATAATCATTCCATTAGTTAATGTAAGTAAAAACGATGAAATGACTTTCGCTGTTTATGAGGTGTTGGAAGAACAAGGCATATTTGAAGAAGTTTCGGAAGATGGCATTACATGGACAGATTGCCCATTGACAACCGTGGAAATTAAATCTTTTGATGCCAGGGACGAACTGCCTTATGATGCCCCCGTTGTTGTTGCGTTATGCGAGAGCGAGGATGACTGCATCAGATTAGATACGGATGCTCCTATATACGCTTTAGTGATGGGAACTGAAACACGCTTTATTAAGCAACAAGGAAGCAGATTGTATTTCAGCGTTGACCCCGATGATATTGGAAAACTTCTTTTAGATATCATCGAAGAAGAAGCATTGTGTCCATTCCTTTCACAGTTAAGTTACAACTTTCCTGCTCATGCAAAAGAACTCTTGACCGAAAGCGAAAAAGAAGATTTGGAACTTGTATGCCAAGCCTCGCCCATATGCACCGTTACACTTCCGCAAGTCTGCGATGTTGGACGTGCCGTAGAACTGGAGACACATATCTTCCCAGCTGATAGCGGGGTCGCTTTGCGAGTTGTAACGGATTCAAGCGACATCGTAGATGTGGATGGCTGTACCTTATATCCTCGTGCTGCAGGCACAGCTGAAATAGCCGTGTATGTCGGGGATGACCCGTATCCGGCTGCAATAGAAGTCATAAAGGTTCGCCAACGCAATTTGATAACCGACATTACACTATTTCCTTCAGTTCTCTATATGCCGGTGGGAGGAACAAGCGAATTAACATTAACAATCGTTCCCGAAAACGCAGAAAACAAAGATGAAATTCGATGGAACTGCGATGACCACTCGGTAGCAGCCGTGGATTTTTCCTCCGGTGTTATCACTGCGATAGCTTGTGGACATTGCTGCATTACCGCATATACCCAGGAAGTATCTAAGACAATTTCTTTGGAAGTACAGCCGGAAATGGAAGATATTATTTGTCCTTGCAGCTTCCTTGAACTTAGTGTTGGTGAACAAAAAGAATGGAAATATCAGCTTGTTCCCGAAAATGCCTACGGCAAAGATTTTCTGCGGGCTGTAAGTAGCGATAGAAATGTTGCCGAGTACCGGGGCGGTTATGTATTAGGTAAGAATTTAGGCGAGTGCAAAATTTATATCAAGAATCAGAGTGGCACTATAAGCCGAGAATTGAAGGTCTCGGTAAAGAAAAGCAAAAAGTTTTGGTGATTATACAGATTGGATGTGAGTTGAGTGCAGAGCGTGTATTACAACACTTTGGGGGGCAATAAACGAATATATGACGCTGCCCTCCAATGCTTTCAAAATAGAGGAAGAAGTTTTCCCATTACCGGTTCAATTTCGGCTGTTGAATTGGTTATTGGGATCTTGAATGACCATCCAGAGATTTTCTATGTAGGTCAAGAGTTCCGCATTATGTCAAGTTTGATGCGGAGAGACATAATGCCTGTTTATTTATACTCTCCTGCTGAAGCGTCCAAGATTCGCAGCCAATTAGATGATGTTGCACAGAGAATTATCGACGAGCATATCAACGATCATCAATCAGATTATGACAAAGTTCGTTCCTTGCATGATTATCTAAAAAGCAACTTGGAATACGATACTGTTGCTGCAGGCAGCCATAGACCTAATGATCGTAATATCGCAGAAGCTCATAACATTATCGGAGCACTATTGAAAAACAAGTGCGTGTGTGAGGGGTTCGCAAAAGCCTTTAAATTTTTATGCGACAAAATTGGATTGGAGTGCTGGGTCGTTTCCGGTAAAGGCAGCAACTCAATCAGCTCTGGTCCTCACGCATGGAATATCGTAAAGATAAACGGATACTACCATCACGTTGATGTTACTTGGGATAACCAATACGCAGATTCCTCTGCCGTTCCCAATTACGGTTACATGAATTTAAGTGATGATGAAATCGCAAAAGACCACACTTGGAACAGAAAGAATTATCCCAAATGTCCGTCTTCTCCATATAACTATTTCCGAGTAAACAACGCTTTACTTGATAGTAAGGCTCAGTTGGAAAGTATGTTGTACAACAGCCTCCAGATGGAAGAAGAAATTATTATGTTCCGTGTTGTGCGGGGAAGCATTTTGGAACGAGAGATAAACGGGTGCTTAACAGACAGCATCCAGCGGGCAGCCAATCGCTGTAAACATATTTCTGTTCCTACATTCCGCTATGGCGGAGTACCGGAACAACTTACGTTTTTCGTTCAGCCTGATTACTGCTACAGATAAGGGGGACGGACATGAAACGACTTGAACAATTTCCTGCTGAACCGCTTGGTCAAACGGGAGGAGAAACTTCAATAGATACTCAAATTGAAGTTGACCTTATATGTGGCGGAGTGGGATTTGATGACGGTCCCACGAATGATGGTCAATGGTTAAAAGAAGTCCGTGACAGGCAAAAAAGCAAAGTAAAAAACAAGGAGGTGTAAGTAATGTTAGGAATTGAAGGCAGCGGCGGCTCCGTTGAAAGCGGCGGCAGTGGTGAAGTTAGCAGCAGTTCGGAAGTAAGCGAAACTTCTGCAGCCGAAACTGGCGGCGAGTCTTCTGAAGCTACACAAGAAGCCACAACCGAAGAAGCAGGCGAATCTGGCGGTTTTGATGAAGGTACTGACATTACTGAATCTCCCGAAGATAGTGCCGAGGATTATGAGGAATCCGATTCCGACGAAGAACCAGATGATAGTCAAGAGATAGGTTTTTCTGAGGGAGAGGATGTAGAAAACGCTGATTCTCAATATGATAATGCCGATTATGAAAATGATGAAGTATCCTCTGGCGATGAAGACGGCGTTGGATTTGATGATTTCGATGACGATGTGGGCGACGGAATTGATGAAGGCGCTGAGAGTGAAACGGAGTTCTCTGATTCGCCTATGGATGGGGACAATAACGAAGCGGTTGATGAAACCGATGGCTATGATGATGACTCCTCCGAGTCTGATTGGGATGAGCAAGAAAATGATGGCGAAGCTCAGGACAAGGACATCGACTCCGACGCTGACATCGATGAAGCCGATGGCGACATGGATAACGACGGTGAATTCGACGATGCTGAGAGTGATACCGAAACTGAAGCCGAAGAGGATGATTACAATGAAGATGAAGACTTCGGAGAGTTAGAAGATTACTCCAATGAGGAATCTCTTGAAAACAGCACTGACGATGTACAGGATGCTGGCGAAGCTCAGACCGAGGACACTGGCACTGAGGCTAACGTCGATTTGGATAATGATGGTGAACTCGATGGTACTGAGAGCAATACCGAAACTGACACCGGAGACGGTGACGACATCGACGATGTACAGGATGCCGGCGAAGCTCAGACCGAGGACACTGGCACTGAGGCTAACGTCGATTTGGATAATGATGGTGTGCTCGATGGTACTGAGAGCAATACCGAAACTGACACCGGAGACGGTGACGACATCGACGATGTACAGGATGATGGTGAAGTTCAGACCGAGGATACTGGCACTGAGGCTAACGTCGATTTAGATAATGATGGTGAACTCGATGATGCTGAGAGCAACGCCGAAACTGACACCGAAGCTGATGATTACGATGAAGATGAAGACGCCGGAGAGTTAGAAGATTA
>CALWBB010000228.1 GCA_944375885.1 uncultured Merdimonas sp. | reverse complement strand
ATCGAGCTGAACAACGGTCCGGATAAGCCGCACAGAAAATGCGCCCGTATCGTCGGCGATACCATGGGTAAATACCACCCCCATGGAGACAGCTCTATCTACGGAGCCCTGGTCAATATGGCCCAGGACTGGTCTACCCGTTATCCGCTGGTGGACGGCCATGGAAACTTCGGATCCGAGGACGGGGACGGGGCGGCGGCCATGCGTTACACCGAGGCCCGCTTGAGCAAGATTTCCATGGAAATGCTGGCGGACATCAATAAAAACACCGTAGACTTCGTCCCAAACTTCGACGAGACCGAGAAGGAGCCCTCCGTGCTGCCCTCCCGTTATCCGAACCTGCTGGTGAACGGCACCACAGGCATCGCCGTGGGAATGGCGACGAACATCCCGCCCCACAATCTCCGGGAGGTGGTGAAGGCTGTCGTAAAGCTGATCGATAACCGGATCGAAGAGGATCGGGATACCACCATCGAAGAAATTCTGAAGATTGTAAAAGGCCCGGACTTCCCCACGGGAGCGGAAATTCTGGGGACGAGAGGCATCGAGGAGGCTTACCGCACCGGCCGGGGCAAGATACGCGTGCGCGCGGTGACGAATATCGAGACCATGAGCAATGGAAAGAGCCGCATTGTGGTGACGGAGCTTCCTTACATGGTAAACAAGGCCCGTCTGATCGAAAAGATCGCCGACCTGGTAAAGGAAAAGCGCATCGACGGCATCACTTACATCGGCGACGAGTCCAGCCGTGAGGGTATGCGGATCAATATCGAGCTGCGAAAGGACGCCAATGCCAACGTGATCCTGAACCAGCTCTACAAGCACACCCAGCTCCAGGATACCTACGGCGTGATCATGCTGGCCCTGGTGAACAACGAGCCGAAGGTGCTGAATCTTCTGGATATGCTGAAGTATTACCTGCTTCACCAGGAGGATGTGGTCACCCGCCGGACGAAATACGATCTGAACAAGGCCGAGGAGCGCGCCCATATCTTAAAGGGACTGCTGATCGCCCTGGATAATATCGACGAGGTGATCCGGATCATCCGCGGCTCCCGTTCCACCCAGGAAGCAAAGCAGGCTTTGATGGAGCGCTTCGCCCTGGACGACGTGCAGGCCCAGGCCATCGTAGACATGCGTCTGCGCACGCTGACAGGCTTGGAGAGAGAGAAGCTGGAGGCGGAGTATAAGGCTTTGATGGAGCAGATCGATTACTTAAAGGGCATCCTGGCGGATGAAAAGAAGCTCCTGGGCGTCATCAAGGAAGAGATCCAGGTGATCGCTGATAAATACGGCGACGAGCGCCGGACCCACATCGGCTATGATGAGTTTGACATTTCCATGGAGGATCTGATTCCGGAGGAAAATGTGGTCATCACCATGACGAATCTGGGCTACATCAAGCGGATGACGACGGATAATTTCCGCAGCCAGAACCGGGGCGGCAAGGGCGTCAAGGGAATGCAGACCATCAGCGACGACTACATCGAGGATCTGATGATGACTTCGACGCATCACTATCTTCTGTTCTTTACGAACACCGGAAAGGTGTACCGCCTGAAGGCTTACGAGATCCCGGAGGCCAGCCGGACCTCCCGGGGCACGGCGATCATCAACCTTTTGTCCCTGCAGGCAGGAGAAAAGATCACAGCCATCATTCCCATCCGGGATTACAGCGAAGGAAAATATCTCTTCATGGCCACCCGGAACGGTCTGGTAAAAAAGACCTCTATCCAGGAATACGCCAATGTGAAGAAGACCGGTCTTCTGGCCATCAATCTGCGGGAAAACGACGAGCTGATCGAGGTCAAGTACACGGACAACGAGCAGGATGTCTTCCTGATCACGAAATTCGGCATGTGCATCCGCTTCCATGAGACGGACGTCCGGGCGACCGGCCGCGTGTCCATGGGCGTCATCGGCATGAGCCTTACCGATCAGGACGAGGTCGTGGGAATGCAGGTGCGAAGCCAGGGAGAATATCTCCTGGTGGTTTCCGAGAACGGCCTTGGAAAGCTTACGGGAATGGATGAATTTACCGCACAGAACCGGGGCGGCAAGGGCGTAAAGTGCTATAAGATCACCGAAAAGACCGGAAACGTGGTAGGCGCCAAGGCGGTGAATGAGGACAACGAAGTCATGCTCATCACCACGGAGGGCATCATCATCCGGATCCCCTGCAGCGGAATTTCCGTCGTAGGACGCATCGCCTCCGGCGTGAAGCTGATGGATGTGGATTCCGAGAACGTGAGCATAGCCGGCATCGCCAAGGTCCGGGAGGAAGGGCCGAAGGAGGATTCTGAAGATTCCGGGGAAGAATCGGAGGAAAGCCAGGAGAAGGATCAGAAATCAGAAGAAAGCACAGAAGGCTAGGAGATATAGAAAAGATATAGAAAAAGAAATATTATCGAAAAACAATAAAAATATATTGAAATTCGATAAATAATGTGCTATGATGCAGGTATCAGCTGGAGACAGAGGATAGCTGCATCTTTTTTGACGTCAGGGTTACGATTCACAGCCGATTCCGCATGTGGGTGGAGTGGCTGTGAATTAGAAAGTATTTTCAGGAGGTAATTATGAGGAATATGAAGCTTGCGAAATTTACAAAAGGAATTCTTGATTTCATGTTTTATTCGGGGATTCTGGTATGCCTGACGCTGCCGTTTTCCCTGAAGGTGATCGGAAGGTATATTCTCAGCTATAAGACTTATTATGTTCCGATGATGGCGCTTCTTTTTCTGTCGGGCGTCTTTGCGGTGCTGATTATTCTGGAGCTTCGGAATATGTTTTCCACTGTCTTGAAGGAAGACTGCTTTGTGGAGGAAAATGTGAGAAGCTTGAGAAGAATGGGCACCTACAGCTTCTGCATCGCGGCCCTAAGTGTTGTACGTCTCTTTCTCATGCTTACCATGGCGATGCTGGTGATTATCCTGGTCTTTGTCATCGCGGGCCTTTTCAGCAAGGTATTGGCCGGGGTCTTCGATCAGGCTGTCAGCTACAAGCTGGAAAATGATCTGACGATTTAGGAGGTGCTGCAGATGTCAATCGTGATTAACCTGGATGTGATGATGGCGAAGCGCAAAATCGGCCTCACCGAGCTTTCCAAAGAGGTGGACATCACCATGGCCAATCTGTCTATTCTGAAAAATAACAAGGCGAAGGCGGTGCGCTTCTCAACGCTGAACGCCATCTGCAGGGCGCTTCACTGCCAGCCTGGAGATATTCTGGAGTACGTGGAAGACGCGGATGACGAAGAAGAAGCGCAACAATAAGAAAATAAAAAACGTATTCATATAAGGGAACAGGAAAGGAGAAAAATTGAGATGGAAGAAAACAAAATAGCGAACGTGACAGAGACTGCCGGGAAGCCTGCGGTCTGGGAGAGTGTACCCTTTTTTCTGAAAGCAAGCCTTTTATTTTCGGCCTTTTATGTGTTCTGCCTCTATGACAACCCCTCGGGAATCACATACCCGCTTTTTACAGCCGGGCTTTTGGGGCTGTATGTAATCTTTTTGAAAAGGGAAGATGGGAAGCTGAAAAAGAGCTCTGTTTTTTACATGACAGCCATTTTCCTTCTGGGCCTGTCCAACTGTCTGACGGACAACGGCATGATTCTCTGGTTTAATAAGCTGGGAAGCTTTCTTTTGTACGGAATCCTATTTGTCCACAATTCCTGTGAGGATGGAACATGGAGGTTCCTAAAATATACAGGCAGCCTTCTTCAGTTCGGCCTTTCGGTGGTGGAAAATCTCCCGGCAGTCTTTCTGGCCGGAAAAGATCTGATGGCAGAAAAGAGGAAAAACTTTGCGGAAACGGGAGAAAAGAAAAAGGAGTCCAAGGCAGTCTATGTGGTTCTGGGACTTCTGATCGGTCTTCTTTTTCTGTTCTTTATCCTTCCGCTGCTGGCCTCTGCGGATCAGAGGTTTGAACAGCTGATCGATCAGATATTTGACACGGTATTCCTTCAAATAGTTTTGCCGGAGCATCTGATCGCGGTTCTGTTCATGTTCTTCTGGGGCGTGCTCTTCTATTTTGGAATCTTAAGCGCCCTTCGGAAAACGAAAATCAGCGCCGATCAGAAGGAGCTTAGAAAGCTGGAGCCGGTGATGGCGGTGACCTTCCTTTCCGTGATCGGCGTGGTTTACCTGATTTTCTGCCTGATTCAGATTTCCTATCTGTTTGCGGGAGGTCTTAGGCTCCCATCCGGCTATACCTACAGCGGCTTCGCGCGGGAGGGCTTCTTTCAGCTTCTGTTCGTGAGTATCCTGAACTTAGGGATCGTGCTGTTTGTGATTGAACTGTTCCGGAGCAGCAAGGTGCTAAAAATCCTTCTTACCTTCCTCTGCGGCTGTACGTATATCATGGCTCTTTCCTCTGCCTGCCGGATGTATCTGTATATCGAGGCTTACGGCCTTACGAGGCTGCGGGTGCTGGTTCTGGCGGCCCTTCTTATGATTGCCCTGATGCTTGGAGGCATGATCTGCTGTGTTTACCGGGAAAGCTTTCCCCTGTTCCGCTTCAGTGCGGCAGTGGTGACGTCGGTCTATGTGGTGCTTTCTCTCAGCCATATGGACGCCTGGATCGCGGAATATAATATTTCAAAAAAGGGGATCGATATCGGCTTTGAAGACGCCTATACGCTGACGCTGTCTGCCGACACAGCAGGGGTGCTGGAAAAAGCGGCACGGGAAAACACGGAGATGACGGTGGGCACAAAGGAGATCCTTCAGAGCTATTTTGAGAGATTAGACAGCTGTGGGGATCCGGGAATCCGTAAGTTTAACCTGTCCCGGTACCTAGGGGCAAAAGCGGCGCAGAAGTACCTAAAAGCTGAGAATAATAGATAATATTTACCTAAAATGCTATATTATTTTACTTGAAATGTATATTTAAAAATGCTATACTCGGTGTGTAACATTTGGATCCTGCAATTAAGGGCTATATGTGTGCCTTTACCATAAGACAAAGCTCTTAAGAGGGAATTATACACGGAAGAGGGGGTGAGAGTATGGCAGTTGCTTCTCTGGTGTTAGGAATTATCGCAACCGTTCTTGCTGTATTCGGAGGTGGCTGGATCGCCGCTATTATCGGTATTGTAGGAATTATTTTAGGTGCGCTTGCACGCAAGAATAATCCGGGCAACGGTATGGCGACCGCAGGACTGGTACTTTCCATTATCGGAACAGTATTAGGTCTGCTGATCTACATTGCCTGCTTAGCTTGTGCCGGCAGTGTTGCCAGCATGATGTAATTTTTGTCTGGAATGGGAAAAATTAGTATAGAGCCGGTCTGTCTTAGCGCAGATCGGCTTTATATGTAAAGGAAAGGAATCTGCGATGTATCCTTATATCCATATTCTGAACAGGGTGATCCCTTCTTATGGACTCTGCATAGCGGCTGCCGCGCTGCTGGCAGGCTTTTTGATGATACGGCGTGTGCGGGGGAGCCGGATCAAGGCAGAAGATATTTTGATCGTTATGGCCGTCACCGTAGGCTGCGCGCTGGCAGGGGCGAAGATCCTGTATCTTTTGGTGACCTATTCCATTCCGGAACTGATAGAGGCGCTTCGCAGGGGAGAATATGAAATTCTGACCGGAAGCGGCCTGGTCTTTTACGGCGGAGCTATCGCCGGGTTTGCCGGCTGCTATCTGGGCTGCCGGATCGCAGGCTGCCGGATGGCAGAGCTTGAGGACACAGCTGTTCCTGTCCTTCCGCTGGCACATGGTATCGGCCGGATAGGCTGCTTTCTGGCTGGCTGCTGCTATGGGATGCCTTATGAAGGCCCTCTCGCGGTCCATTATCCCCACCATCTATTTGGGCTTAGCCCGGATCAGGGGTGTTTTCCGGTACAGCCTTTGGAGGCCTTTTTAAATATCCTTCTATGCCTTTGGCTGTACATAGAAAGCAGGAAACCTCACCGTCCGTATTTCCTTTTCTTTCGGTATATCATGATGTACGCGGTACTTCGTTTCCTTTTGGAATTTTTGAGAGGGGATGTGATGCGGGGAAGCTACTGGGAATTTTCCACCTCTCAGTGGATCAGCGCCGCACTGTTTTTAGTTACCCTGTTTCTGTCAGTGATTATGAAAAACCTTCATAAACCTGCCCTTCAGGGGAAAAAATAAAGATGTAATTGGAGTTTTCGGATGAGAAATCGGATTCTGCGTGGAACAAGGGGAATGATACTCTGGCTGTCTGTGGCTTTTCTGTTTTTCCTGACAGCTGTGAGCCTTGTGAGCACTGCTTATTTCAACCAGTCGGATTTTTATGGGGAGCATCCCAGGTACCGGATGGATTTTCTACCGTTCAACCTCTTGTTTATCGCCCTGATCCTTGCAGTTTTATTTTTCTTGAGTAAAAAAAAGATTTTTGAGAAAATCCCTGTCCGGATCCTGGCGGCAGCGGCGGTGCTCTTTGTGGTGGCAGCAAGCGTCCTGTGGGTGAACGTCAGCTATACTTATCCGGAAGCCGACCAGAAAGCCGTATCCTGGGTGGCGTATCTGATGTCCCAGAATAATTTCCTCTTCTTCGAGCCAGAGAAATATATGCAGATCTACCCAAACCAGCTGGGGCTTTCCGCTATCCTGGAATTCCTGTACCGGATTACGGGAGGAGAAAACTGGAATGCGTTCCGCTATCTGACTGCCCTGGCAAACGGAGCCGTGGTCTATCTTTTATATAAAATCACAGAGAGGCAGTTTCACAGCAAGATGGCGGACTGCCTGGTGCTTCTAGGCTCCGCGTTCTGCGTACAGATTGTGTTTTATACGACCTTCCTTTATGGGATCATGCTTGGCCTGGCCTTTGCCCTGGCGGCTTTTTACCTTCTGGCTGTATTTTTGGAGAAGGGAAAGCTTCTGTATGCCCTGCTCTCTGGAATCCTGATAGGAATCTCTATTCTGGTCAAAAATAATTATAGTATTTTTCTGGTGGCCATGGTGCTTCTTCTTCTGTGGAAGGCCCTGGAAAAGAAAAAGGGGATATTTTTGATCGGGATACTGCTTCTCCTTTTGGCCTCTTCTGGCTTAAGCCGCGGGCTGACGGCTTTCTACGAGCACCGTTCCGGCATGGAGATCGGAAGCGGCATGCCAAAAGCCCTGTGGGTTGCCATGGGCATGCAGGAGGGGGAGCGGGCCGAGGGCTGGTACAATGAATTTAATTACAATACCTTCCTGGAGACAGGCTGCGATCCGGAAAAAAGCAGCGCCATCGCAGGGGAAGCCATCGCAGAATCCCTGGAAAAATTTCGGGAAGATCCGGCTTACGCGGCAGGCTTTTACTATAAAAAGACAGTTTCCCAGTGGAATGAGCCTACCTGTGAGGCTCTTTGGGTAAACCAGTTCCACAGCGGAGATTTTTCCTGGATCGTGCAGAGCATTTACGACGGAAAGCTCTACACCGTCCTGGAAGAATATATGAATCTGTTCCAGAGCCTTGTGTACGCGGCTGTATTTTTCGCCCTGTGGAAGCGCAGGAAGGAGTGGACGATGGAGCAGCTTTTCCTGCCTTTGGTAATTTTGGGAGGTTTCTTCTTCCATACGATTTGGGAAGCGAAATCCCAGTATATCTTCCCTTATTTTGTATGCCTTCTTCCCTGGGCGGCGGCCGGCTTAAAGGAGGCGGCAGATTCTCTTCTTGAGCTGGCCTGTAAAAGGAGCTTTGGAAGGAGAAAAGGACATGGGAAACATGCGGAGGGACAGTAGGATGATAAAAAAGTATTTTTCACAGAAGATCTGCGTGATTGCGGCTTTCCTGTCGCTTGCCGCCACGGCGCTTTCTTCCTGGCTGATTATGCGGATCCTGTATCAGAGGACGCCAAAATACGAGGAATTTGTCACAGGCTATACCAGCTGGACAGGCTATTACAAGCAGGGGGACATGACCCTTGCCAATCTCGTTATAGCCGGGATTCTGATCTTTTTTATCTTTTTTGCGGGTCTTTTAAGCCTTCTTTCCAGAAAATATCCCTGGCTTTTGGGCAGCTTTGACAGAAAAAAAGAGTACGGGAAAAGCTTTCACAGCCGGTATGAGAAGGTGGAAATGATCCTGTTCCTTCTTTTGTTTTCGCAATTTTCCCTGGCGGCAGCCTGCGGGCTTATGGGCCTTGGAAATATTCTTATTGTCCTGCAGCTTCTTCTCCTGGTTCCTGTGGGCGTCCTTTCCTGGCTGTATCTAAGGCGGGGAAAAACGAGGCTGATGAAAGGGGCTTTGGGTATCAGTCAGCTATTCCTTCCCTTAAGCTTTCTGCTTATCTGCACCTACCGCTATGAATACCGGGGCGGACTGGTCAGCCTTTACCAGTCGCAGAAGATGATCCTGGCCTGCGCCCTGGCTGCGGCCGCGCTGATTTTCTGGAACCTTTTCCAGATGGTAAAAAGAAGGAAAGAAGAAAAGCCTTATATCTCCCTTTCCAGCTTTCTTTCCCTGGCGGTCTTTGCGTCCTATACGCTGCCCCGGGGGACGATTTCCGGCGCGCCCCTGGAGATGTACCATTACGGGGAGCTTTCCGGGCCTTTGCACCAGCTTTTGAATTTTGGCACAGTGCCGTATCTGGACACGATGCCGATCCATGGGATCTGCGACTATTTCCAGGCCGTGGTCTGGTACGGGCTTTTTGATGGGACTTACGCAAGTTTTGAGCCGGCGATGGTGATTGGCTGCGTAGTGATTGCATTGATCACGGCGGCAGTCTATTACTATTTTGTGGAAGATAAGCTGGCGGCCCTGCTCTGCATCCTCCTTTTTTCCCTTTTTGGAGACAAATATTATTACGTGCGCTGGGCCTTCGCTCTGCCCTTTATCCTGATTGTATTTTCCAAAAAGGTGAGGACCGATTTTCCGAGGCTTCTTTGGTGCTGGACGTTCATCTCAATTTTGTCCATTGCCTGGAATTCTTCCATCGGAGGGGCCTGCGCCCTGGCCGCCCTGCCTATGGTGCTCTGGGAGGGAATCCACGAAAAGGGCTGGAAGATTTTCCTGAGGCTGAATGAAAAAGATGTAAGGGGGAAGATTCTGCCCTGGTATATCCCCCTTTTGATCCTGGGCGTATGTTTTATCCCCATGTTTATCGCGATCCTGCGTTATATTGTGGAAAACTCCCAGGCAATCCTGGAGACGACAGGGGATATTTTAATGGAAGAGCTTACAAGCCCCTTTGTCTGGTACGCGACTTTTGGGTTTGTGTTTTCCCTTCTGGCCTCCCTGGTTTTCCTGGCGGGAAAGAGAGGGGAGGACAAAAAGCTGGCAGTCTATGCCCTTGCTTTTCTTGTGATCTTTAATGTGATCATTGTCCGCTATACCTTTGTGCGGACGCAGTTTGGGGAGCGCGGAATCATCGTCACCACCATCTGCAGCCTCTTCCTGGTTCTGATGATATTTCTGCCGGCCCTTAAGAGAAAGCCTTCCATGGTCACGGCGCTGATGACGGTATTCCTGTTTGGCTGCACCGTGTGGTCGAAAGGCTCCAACCTTCTTGAGATGCCCGCGAACCTGTCTGAGGCCGGGGAGATTCCAGACGAGTACGTATATGCCCCTGTGGAAGAGACAGGGATAGAAGGGCTGGGAGATATCTATATCACAGAAGAGCAGAAGGAAGAGCTGATGAACCTGAACGAGCTGGCAAACGGCCTCTGCGCGGATCTGAAATTCGTGGATATGACGAACCAGCTTGCCCACTACAATATCCTGGACAAAGAAAACCTGATGCCGTTTAGCAGCACTTATAACACGAATAACCGGGTGATGCAGACCCGGGCTGTCGAGGTCCTGGAGGAGGTGCAGCCGGAGATCATCGCCGTCTACCCGTGCTGGATCCATGATTCCGGCTCCTTAAGTACCAGGAATTATTACCTTTACCAGTACCTGGCGGCAAATTATACGCCCTGCAAATATGAAAATATTATCTTCCTCACCAACAGCGACGAGGTCAGGGAGCGCTTTGAGCCTGCCTATGAGGAGCTGGGGGAGATCATGCACATAGAACGCCTGGATCATCTTCCCCTTGTCTGGGGAAATGAATACCTGGAAGAAAAGGAGACGGAAGATCTTCCCCTTGAGATGAACCTTGTGGATACCAACGCACAGAAGCTGGGGGAGGATTCCTATCTTCTTTCTGCGGAAGAAAGTTATTTTCTCTATGCCTTTGAGGAAAACCAGTCGGGAATGGAGATTCCGTTCCTTCGGATTACCGTAGAGGATCAAAGCGGATCGGACGAGGCGCTTGGCTTTGAAGGGGTGGTATATTTTATGGATGAGGGAAAGGGCGTCAAGGAAAGCCATCGGTTTATCTTTGACGGCGGAGAGGGAACCTTCCTGATTCCTCTGACCACCAGCCCCTGGTGGAGCTATTCCGATGAAATCCAGAGCATGATGATTGATTTCATCAGCGGCAGCCTGCCGGGAAAACAGATTTCCCTGAAGCTGGAGTTCGAGACGCTGAAAGAAATATAACAAGGAGGGGTAGTTATGAGTGAAAAAGAGAGGATTCTTTTATTTATTCCTGCCTATAACTGTGAAAAACAGATTGTCCGGGTACTGGATCAGCTGGATGAAAAAATGATGCGCTATATCTCCAGGGTCATCATCGTGAATAACCGCAGTACAGACGGCACAGAGCAGGCAGCGGAGGATTTCCTAAAGTCCCATCCCGGACTTCCCGCCACATTGCTTCGCAATCAGGAAAATTACGGGCTGGGAGGTTCCCACAAGGTTGCTTTTCGTTACGCAGTGGAACACGGGTACGATTATGTCATTGTCCTTCACGGGGATGATCAGGGGGATATCCACGATATCTATAAGGTGTTAAAAAGAGGCCTTCACCGGAAATACGATTGCTGCCTGGGCGGACGTTTTATGAAAGGCTCGAAGCTGAAAGGCTATTCCAGGTTCCGGACCTTTGGAAACAGAGTTTACGATATCCTGTTTTCCCTGGTTGTGCGAAGAAAAATTTTTGATCTGGGATCGGGGCTGAACCTTTATTCCGTGGAGATGTTAAGAGATCCTTTTTATTTGAAGTTTCCGGACAAGCTGACCTTCAACTACTGCATGATTCTGGCTTCGCACTATTATAAGCATAAGATTCTGTTCTTCCCGATTTCCTGGAGGGAGGAGGATCAGGCTTCCAATGTGAAAATGGTAAGCCAGGCTGTCTCTGTGTTGAAAATGCTGGGTTCCTATGCCCTGAACCATGAATTTATCCGCAGGGAGCTCAGGGATCAGGTGAAAAAGGAATATTCCGCGGAAGTGATCCGGGAAAACAGATGAGGAAACTGTGATGAAGCTTTTGTATCTCATCCCTCTTTTTCTGGCAGGTTTTTTTGCCGTCCACCTGCTGAAAATGCTGCGGTTTTATCTGGTGCTTCTGGAAGAGAAGCTTTCCGTAAGGAAGTTTCTGCTTCTTTATATCAGGACGACCTTTGTCAATCTGCTCATCCCATTTAAACTGGGGGAGATCTACAGGGCATTCTGCGTGGTGAGGCTGACGGGCCGTGCGGAGATAGGAATCCTGAGCGTTGTCCTGGACAGATTTTTTGATACGTTCATCCTGCTTCTTTTCCTGCTCCCTTACGATCTGCTTGCCCTTGGCAGGATCACCTGGCTGACGGGCGGCATGCTGGTATTTCTTCTGGCTATTATGCTGGTTTACCGGATGTTTGAGCCCACGTATCTGTACCTGAACCGCTATCTGATTAAAAAATCAAAAAGCAGGAGAGGGATCCGGATTTTATCAGTTATGGAGACGTTCAGGGAGTGGTATGATTATATTAAGGATTTGATAACAGGAAGGCAGTACCTGATTATCCTCTGTTCCGCCCTCGGCTGGCTGGCGGAGTATGGCCTTCTCTGTGTGATTGCCAGCTTCTTTGGCAGGCGTTTTTACCTTATCAGTTTTTCAAACTACATTTATTCTATCTTTACGGGGAAAGGGAACCAGCTTCTGATCTATTACAGCGCGGTAAGCATGCTGATTTTTATCCTGCTGATGGCGGGATTTGGTATAGGAGAATTATGGGGGAGACGAAAAAATGCGAAAAAAGGTAATCGTTCTGTATGACGACCGGATCCGGCCAAATGAAAAAATCGCCCAGATTTCCGGAAACAAAAGCTATGGGAACATCATTTTCAAGCAAAGGACGATCCAGAGCCGTATAGAGGAAATTGTCCTCTCAAAACCGTACGTGCAGGGGTTTTATTCCTTTTCAGACAGGGAAGGGCAGGAAAAATGCCTGAGGGAACTCTTTTCTTCCGAGTACCGCGCGGCTGTCCTGTATTTCTATTCCTGCTTTGGAATCGGCGACAGGAAAAGCTTTGAGCTTTTGCTCGACAAGGCCCAGTTCTTAAACCAGCCTGTGAGAGTGACCCAGAAAAGAAAGACGGCGGCGTTTCTGTTTCCCGGAATGGAAGAATTCCAGAAATGGGTAAGAAAGGGGAGCAATCCAAACAGCGGGGAGGATATGGAAGAGCTTCCCGGAGATATGCTGGTGGATTTCAGCTCCTTTGAGGAATTCATCCGCTATATGACAAACGGCTTTGAGGCCAGATTTTTCAATTCGCTGGAAGGGGACGAATACACAGTAACGAAGCGTTCCACCAACAAGGAAAAGATAAAAAAGGAATACCGTTTCTATTATTTTCTCCCGGACAGGATGCAGCACTGGTTCGTCCAGCCTTTTTCCTACCAGGAGACGGAAGATTCAGCTTCTTATACCATGGAACGGATGCATATGACGGATCTGGCGATCCAGTATGTCCACGGGGCTGTTTCCCTGGAGGATTTTGACCAGATTCTCCAGCAGCTGTTCTACTTCCTGAAAAACCGGTATACCAGGAAAATCCCGGAGGAAGAATACCGGAGGCAGTCGGAAAAGCTTTATCTTGATAAGGTGATGGAACGCTATTTGGATTTAAAGAAAAGCCCTTTCTATACAAAAATGGACGCTATGATCCGGGTGGGGACAGAGTATGACAGCCTGGACGTCGTATATGAAAGGTACCGTGCCCTGTATGAAGAGATTCACAGAAAATACAGGTTTGAACCCCTATCCACGGTAAGCCATGGGGATCTGTGCTTTTCCAACCTTCTATACCAGAAACACGCGAATATTTTAAGGATGATCGATCCCAAAGGCGCAGAGACAGAAGAGGATATCTGGATGGATCCCTGGTACGATCTGGCGAAGCTTTCCCATTCTGTATGCGGAAGATATGATTTTTTCAACAGCGGGCTTTATCAGATCCATGTAGGGAAAGACATGAAGCTGGAGCTTCAGATCGATTTTCAGAATCAGGACTATGTGGCGCTGTTTCGCAGCTATCTGGAGAAAAATCAATTTTCTTACAGCATTGTCCGGCTTTATGAAGCATCCCTGTTCTTGTCTATGCTGCCGCTTCATCTGGACAATCCGCAGAAGGTATTCGGCTTTCTGCTCAACGGGATCGGGATACTCAAGGAGGTAGAGGAATGTTTGAAGGAATGACGTTTGTAATGGATATTGATGGGACGATCTGCCCGATCAAAAGAAAGGATCAGGAGTATGCCGATATCGTCCCTTATCCGGATATCGTGGCGAAAATGAGGGAGTATAAAGAGGGAGGCGCGCGGATTGTCCTCTATACCTCCAGAAATATGAACAGCTATAAAGGAAATATCGGCCTGATCAACGCGAATACGGCGAAGGTTCTTCTGAAATGGCTGGAAAAATGGGAGATCCCCTATGATGAGATTATTTACGGAAAGCCGTGGCCCGGGCACAGGGGCTTTTATGTGGACGACCGCTGCGTCCGCCCGGATGAATTCCTCAAATATTCAGAGGAAGAGCTGAATGCAATTTGTAAGAACAGCCAGCCAAAGGAGGGGAAGGTATGATTGTGATGATAACGATGGCGGGAATGGGGCTGCGTTTCCGCAGGGCAGGCTATCAGGTTCCTAAATATCAGATAGAGGTCCACGGGAAGACCTTGTTTGAATGGTCTATGGAAAGCCTCGCCTCTTTCCGGAGAGAGGAAGACCGCTACCTGTTTGCAGTAAGGCGTGAAGATGGGGCGGGTGCTTTTATAAAAGAAAAATGCGCCCAGATGGGCATAGGAAAAAGCACAGTCATAGAACTGGACGAGATGACGGACGGCCAGGCGACCACAGCTATGCTGGGGGCAGATTACTGGAACAGAAAAGAAGAGCTTTTAGTCTACAATATTGACACTTATGTGGAAAGCGGGCAGATGAGGCCAGAACAGATCTGCGGCGACGGTTTTATTCCCTGCTTTCACGCAGAAGGCGATCACTGGAGCTTTGTCCGTCTGGATGAGGGAGGCAGGGCTGTGGAGGTGCGGGAAAAAGTAAGGATTTCCGATAACTGCACCCTTGGCGCCTACTATTTCAAATCCTGCGGCCTTTATGAAGATCTTTACCAGGAATATTACGGAAACGGCGGAAAGATGGAAAAGGGCGAAAAATATATTGCGCCCCTTTACAATTATATGATTGAAAAGGGCATGGAGGTACGCATCTCCCTTGTGGACAAGGAAAAGGTGCATGTGCTGGGTACTCCAGAAGAGCTGGAATATTTTAAGGAGAATTACGGGAAATGAAAAGAAAACCCTGGCTGATTATCGCAATTTTGCATTGGATCCTAAGCTTTTTTACAGATCCCCTGATTATCGGCTGCGAAGTAAAGTGGGTGTATGCCGTCTGGAAGGCAGCCTTTCTTTTGTTTGTGCTTGTCTTTTACCAGGCTGTGGGCTATATCGTCCAGGAATACCGGTCCGGAAACCAGGCCGTCCGCAGCGTGTGCAGATTTGGCGGGGTATATTTCCTGATCATGCTGGCATTTCTGCTCCTGACCTGGCCGGGAATCTGGAGGGTGGATGAATATACGATTTTGTGGTCGGCGATGGAACTGCATATCCATTATTGGCAGGGCTACCTGACTTCCGTCTACTATATTCTCTGCCTGATGATGATCCCGGCCCCAGTGTCGGTCATCCTGTTTATGTGCCTGATCAATTCTGGAATTGCCGGATACCTGGTTTATAAATTATGGATGTATACAGGGAGAAGGAAGGCGGCTTATCTGCTCTATATCCCGTTTCTATTTTTCCCGGTGATCGATTCCAACCTGTATCCCATGCGCATGAGTATTTATGCGTTTCTGGAGCTTCTCCTCCTTGCGAAGATCTGCTTCTGGAATTATGAGAAACGGACACCGGGAAAGAAGGAGATCTTTGGAACGCTTTTGCTGGCGGCGGTTGTGACCTGCTGGAGGACTGAGTCTATTTATTATCTCATACTGTTTCCGGTATTGCTGGCAGTATTTTTTTGGAAGAGGCTTAAAAAGAAGCAGATTTTTAAGGTTCTTGCACTCTATCTGGTTCTGTCCATTGTGGCTGTGGGAATCCAAAAGGTAGGGGAACAGAGCGGCGATGAATATGAGATCACGGCAATCATCCGTCCGCTGACTCCTCTGGTGGTGGAAGCTGCCTATGCAGGAGAGACGGATCTGATCGCGGATATCGATAAAGTAATCAACTGCGCTTACATTTTTCAGGGAGCCTCTGAGGGGGAGACAGGGATCGGGATATTCTGGCGATGGTCTGGAAACGGCCTGGTAAAGGAAGGCATGTACACAGAGGAAGACTACAGGAACATGATGAAGGCCTATTATACCCTGATCCTGCGCCATCCTAAGATCTTCCTTCTGGAGCGGTGGCAGACCTACAAAGAGACCACAGGGATTTTGGGCCGGATCACAGACAGGGAGCCGCCATCTCCTGCGATCAACGCTGCAGTGAGGAATATCGTATATTCAATTTTGGAACTGCGCTCTTTTGAAGATTACCATACGCAGGGAATCGGAGCGAAAATTGTATACAATTCCATCCCGCCGTCGGTGATCCTGCTGTTTGGAGCGCTTATCCTTCTCCTTAAAAAGCAGCTTGTCTATGCGGGAAGCGTTCTAATGGTGTTCGCAAAAGTTCCGCTGATCTTTCTGACAGCGCCAAGCAGCCTGTTTATGTATTATTATTCGCCCTATCTGTGCGGCTGGGTGCTTCTGTTTTTTGCGGGCCTTCTCTTGTGGAACCAGAAAAAAGCAGGGAAAGAGAGAGGATAAGGTTATGATACGGATTCTGCTGATGGTGCTTTACTGCCTGCCTTTTGTGCCTTACTGGTGGTACCAGCTCTGCCATGCGGCAAAGCACACAGATGAAATTCCAGAAGAAAAAAAATATGCTCTCTTGAAAAAAGTGACTCTGCGCGCCAACAGAGGCGGCCGGGTAAAAATCGAAGTGCATGGAAAAGAGCATATCCCCCAGAAAGAAAGCTTTGTCTTCTTTCCCAATCACCAGGGGCTTTACGATGTGCTGGCAGTCATTGAAGCCTGCGACCGGCCCTTCTCCGTGGTGGCAAAGATGGAAGTGAAAAATATCTTCTTCCTGAAACAGATTTTCACGATCATGAAAGCGAAATTCATGGATCGGGACGATGTGCGCCAGTCCCTGAAGGTAATCCAGGAGGTGACAGAGGAAGTGAAGTCCGGCAGGAATTTTCTCATATTCCCAGAGGGAACCCGCTCCAAGGAGCGGAACCATCCGGGAGAATTCAAGGGCGGCAGCTTCAAATGCGCCATGAAAGCCCGCTGTCCCATCGTACCCGTAGCCATGCTGGACTCCTACAAAGTCTTTGATACGAACAGCATCCGCCCCGTGACGGTGCAGGTGCATTTTCTGAAGCCCCTTTACTATGAGGATTATAAGGATATGAAGTCTACTGAAATCGCGAAGCTGGTACGGGATCGGATCGTGGAGCGGGTAGGGGAGGCGGAAACCGATATGTGTTTAAAGGCGGATTAAAACCATTCATCAGTTTGTACAGAGGATCCGATCCAGCGGAGAGATGGAGTGAAGTATATGCAGGCATGGGAAGAAAAGGCACTGGAAAGATTGGAAGGAAAAGCGGAAAAAATGGCTGAAGCTGGCTGCCTGCAGCCGTTCCGTTGAAGAATTCCGCGAAAAGTACAGAGAAATTTAAGAGCCTATGAAAATACAAAAGATAACATCACCGAAAGAACAGGAACTGGATGAATTAATGGAAATCTGGTATCGGACGAATCTGACTGCACATGATTTTATTCCGGCAGATTACTGGAAGAGCCACTATGAGGAAGTAAAAAGGGTTCTTCCAGAAGCCGGGATTTATGCGGCAAAAGATCAGAAAGGGCGGATACTGGGATTCGCGGGACTGACTGGAAATTATATCGCCGGTCTTTTTGTGAAGGAAGAATGGCAGTCCCATGGGATTGGAAAAATGGTTATTGACAGGATAAAAGAAGAAAAAGACGGCCTGGAGCTGCATGTATTTGCGGAGAATGAAGGGGCTGTCCGTTTTTATATCCGGGAAGGCTTTGAAATCCTGGAAGAACAGAGAAATCCGGACACCGGGAAACTGGAATACTGGATGGTGTGGAAAAAGGAAAAATAGATGAGTTTCTTAAACATTGAAATGAACAAAGAAAAAACTCCAGGACACAGAGCCGCAATTGTGTGCTGCTCCAACGGACAGCCTCCGCAGGCCGAGAAAACTCTGGAAAGTCTCAGAGAATATCTGTCCGGCATCGGCCTTGCGCCAATCTTTGGCGAATACATTTACCAGAAAAATTCTGTCTTCAGCGGGACAGCCCGGCAGCGGGCAAAGAGCCTGATGAGCTTTTACCGGGATCCGGAGGTTTCTGTGATATTTGACGTCTCCGGAGGCGATCTGGCAAATGAGGTCCTGCCATATTTGGATTATGATGTAATCGCTTCGAGCGGCAAAGAATTCTGGGGCTACAGCGATCTGACGACTGTCATCAATGCGATTTATGCCAGAACAGGAAAAAGCTCAGTCCTTTATCAGGTGAAAAATCTGGTAAGCGCAGAAGGAGCAAGCCGCCAGGCAGCCTTTGAAAATACCCTTTTAAAATCCGGCAGCGATCTTTACGATATTTCTGTCCGGTTTCTTCAGGGAAAGCAGCTGGAGGGAATCCTGATCGGCGGAAATGTACGCTGCCTTTTGAAGCTGGCAGGAACCCAGTATTGGCCGGATATGAATGGAAAGGTGCTTCTCCTGGAGGCCCTGGGCGGCGATGTTCCGAAAATGGCCACATATTTCAGCCAGCTGAATCAGCTGCATGTCTTCGATCAAATCAGCGGCGTTCTTCTGGGAACCTTTACAGAGATGGAGAAAAACGGATACGCACCTTCTGTGGAAGAGCTGATAAAGCAGTATGTAAGTGAAAAAATTCCTGTAGCAAAGACGTTGGAAATCGGACACGGAAAAGACGCAAAAGCTGTCCGGATCGGGGCAGAGATTGTGTTAGATTCACGTTAGGTTGATAAAAACAGAAAACAGTGTGGATAACTTTTCAAAAACGGAAGGAGAAGGTGGAAAATGGCAGTCAGATTAAGAGCATGGACACTGGCAGACGCGTCTGCGCTGGCGAAGCTCATTAATAACAAAAAGGTACAGGATAATCTGCGGGACGGTCTTCCGTTTCCTTATGGTGAAGAGGATGCAAAGGTCTTTCTGTCTGCAATGCTGGCCTCCGATTCCGATCAGAATATGGCTTTTGCAATAGAAGCGGACGGGGAATTGATTGGAAGCATCTCAGCCACCCGCTGCGCAAACATTCATTTCCGGACAGCCGAGCTTGGCTATTACCTCGGGGAACCTTATTGGGGAAGGGGCTTTGCTACAGAGGCAGTCCGGCAGATTTGTGACTATATCTATCGGAATACAGACATTATCCGGATATTTGCGGAACCCTTTGCCTACAATACAGCTTCCTGCCGCGTGCTGGAAAAGGCAGGCTTTCAGCTGGAGGGCCTGCTTCGCAGTAATGCGGTAAAAAACGGATGTATTCTTGATATGAAGATGTATGCAAGAATCCGGGAAAAATAAAACGGGGAATAAAAACGATCCTACCCTCAATTGACAAGAGGCGTGTGTGCCCTTGTCAATTGAGGGTATGCTACAAAAAAATAAAAAATTATGGAAGCTTTACTCTTTTAAAGAGCAAAAGAGCATCGATCTGGAAGTTTCCATTTTGATGGAGGAGATTCCCGCGTATTCAAGCACGTATTTTACTTATGATGAGAATGCTTTTTATTATTTTGATATCGACAGCGATACAAAAAGGATTGTAAAAATTTCAAAGGATGACTGGTCTGCAGAAACGATTGCAGAAGGGGAGAGTCTGGAAAGTGAGGAAGGTTATCGGATCAATCAGGTGGATGAGGAATCCTTCTACCACGGAGACCAGATGTATCCGCTGCCGGAAATATAAAACAGAGAAATCCGGCCGGAAGGAGAAAACTATACAGCAAAGAAAAACAGTAAAAAGTTATTCCGGCGGGGCTTGACAAGCCCCGCCGGAAATGCTATTTTAAAGTTAATTATACGACTGACGGAAGTGGAAGAAACCACAGGGAGTATAAGGGATGAGGAGCCGACCGTCTGGGCATGACATGCTTGGAGGTTAGGCTTTTTTGCATTTAAATGAGCCGGGCGTCTGGATACAGGCAGAGCCTGATGCAGTCCGGCTCAGAAAAAACGCGCAGGACGCAGAAAGAAAAAAGTAAACGAAAGCAGACGCTGCTAGTTACAGCAAGGAGGAAAACGGAATGGAAATGATTTCACTGGCACAGGAGCTGCGGGAGAACTCTTATCCCGGCAGAGGCATTATTCTCGGACGCTCAGAGGATGGAACCAGCGCCGTCGCGGCCTACTTCATCATGGGAAGAAGCGAGAACAGCAGAAACCGAATCTTCGTGGAGGACGGGCAGGGTATCCGCACCCAGGCCTACGATCCGTCCAAGCTCACCGATCCCAGCCTGATCATCTACGCGCCGGTCCGCGTGCTGGGCAACAAGACCATTGTCACAAATGGCGATCAGACAGACACGATTTACGAGGGAATGGATAAGCAGCTGACCTTTGAACAGAGCTTACGCTCCCGCGAGTTCGAGCCGGACGCGCCCAATTATACGCCGCGGATTTCCGGAATTATGCATGTGGAAGGCGGAAAATACAGCTACGCCCTGTCCATCTTAAAGAGCAACAACGGAGATCCCTCCTCCTGCCTCCGGTTTACCTTTGCGTACAACGACTGCGCCGCAGGCGAGGGCCATTTCATCCACACCTATAAGGGCGACGGCAATCCCCTTCCCAGCTTCGAAGGAGAGCCCAAGCTGGTGGCGATTCCGAATGATATGGAAAAGTTTACGAACATGCTCTGGAACAATCTGAACGAGGACAATAAGGTTTCCCTTTTCGTCCGCTATATCGACATTGCCACAGGAGTAACCCGTACAGTTATCAAAAATAAAAACGGTCAGGAGGAATAAGAAAATGAAAGAACTGCAGCTGAAATACGGATGCAACCCCAACCAGAAGCCTTCCAGAATCTATGTGGCGGACGGCTCGGATCTGCCGATTACGGTTCTTAGCGGACGGCCCGGCTATATCAATTTTCTGGACGCTTTCAACGGCTGGCAGCTGGTGAAGGAACTAAAAGAAGCCACAGGTCTTCCGGCAGCCACCTCCTTTAAGCACGTATCCCCGGCAGGCGCGGCCGTGGGCCTTCCTCTTGACGATACGCTGAAAAAGATTTACTGGGTGGACGACATGGGCGATCTCTCCCCCCTGGCCTGCGCGTACGCGAGAGCCAGAGGAGCGGACCGGATGTCCTCCTTCGGCGATTTCATCGCGCTGTCCGACGTCTGCGACAAAGACACCGCTTCTATTATTAAGAGAGAGGTTTCCGATGGCGTCATCGCTCCGGGCTTCACGGATGAGGCTCTGGAAATTCTGAAACAGAAGAAAAAAGGAAATTATGTGGTGATTCAGATAGACGAAGCCTACCGTCCCGCTCCCCTGGAACACAAGGAAGTCTACGGCGTGACCTTTGAGCAGGGCCGCCAGGAGCTTCCCATCAACGACGAACTCATTTCCAATATCGTGACGAAAAATAAAGATCTGCCGGAGGCGGCGAAGCGCGACATGAAGATCGCCCTGATCACCCTGAAATACACCCAATCCAATTCTGTCTGCTTCGTAAAGGACGGCCAGGCCATCGGCGTGGGCGCCGGCCAGCAGTCCCGCGTACACTGCACCCGTCTGGCCGGACAGAAGGCCGACAACTGGTTCCTGCGCCAGAGCCCGCAGGTCCTGGGCCTTCAGTTCGTAGACGGCATCGGCCGCGCGGACCGCGACAACGCCATCGACGTCTATATCGGAGCGGAATATATGGATGTCCTGGCGGAGGGCGCATGGCAGAAAATTTTCAAGGTGAAGCCGGAAGTCTTTACGGAAGAGGAAAAACGGGCCTGGCTGGACAAGATGGAAAACGTCACCCTCGGCTCCGACGCCTTCTTCCCCTTCAGCGACAACATCGAGCGCGCGAAGAAGAGCGGCGTGAAATACATTGCCGAGCCCGGCGGATCCGTCCGCGACGACCTGGTGATTGAGACCTGCGATAAATACGGAATGGTCATGGCGTTCACAGGAATCCGCCTGTTCCATCACTAAGCGCGAACTGTCTGCGGCGTATAGATTTGTTTCGGATGGCAGCAGGACGCTCTGCTGTCATCCGTTTTAAGATGCTTTGAAATATCAGGAGGCACAGCATGAGAATTTTATGCATAGGCGACAGCAATACCTGGGGATACATGCCGGGAATCGGCCTGCGTGATGAAAAGCGGTGGCCCCGGCTTCTCGCGCAGGCGTTTCCAGAAGATGAAATTATCGAAGAAGGCTTATGCGGGCGGACGGCCGTTTGCTTCGAAGCGGCTAAAAGAGAGCGCTGCGGCATCGACAGCCTGAAGGGAATCCTGATGAGCCATAAACCTCTCGATCTGGTCATCATCATGCTGGGCAGCAACGATCTGAAGTCCGCCTTCCATACCAATGCGAAATACATTGCGTCAGGAATCAAAGAATACATCAAGATGATAAAAAATCCATACCTCTGGGAAAGCTTTGCGGTTCCGGCAGTATTGGTTGTCTCGCCCGCGAAGCTTCGGGAATGTATCGTAGAGAAGGAGGGGCCGGCCGGTAACTTTGATCGGTACAGCCTGGAGCAGTCCCGGCTTCTGGCTTCCGAGCTGAAAAAGGTATGCGGGGAATACCAGACAGCCTTTTTGGACGCCTCTGATTACGCGGAGGCCTCGGAGATCGACGGCATTCACCTGGATACAGAGAATCACAGAAGGCTCGCGGAGGGCCTGGCGGAAGAAATCCGCAGAATCCGCGCAGAAAAAGAAAATTCTCTGTGAAAAGTGGTTGACAAACCAAAATCACTTTAGTATAATTACCTATGCGTCGCAGGTGACGTAAAAAAAGAATATCGTTTGGAAAACGAACTTCAGGAGAAATACTCAAGAGGCTGAAGAGGCGCCCCTGCTAAGGGTGTAGGTCGGGAATACCGGCGCGAGGGTTCAAATCCCTCTTTCTCCGTTTTCTTTTCACAAAAGATATTTTTTTTGCTCCAAAAAGCTGTTGACAAACAGCGAAATGGATGATATAATACAATTCCACTGTGAGAACAGAGGAACAAGCTTCGGCCCGGCGGCAAAAAAACTTGAAAAAAGTTAAAAAAGCTGTTGACAAACCGGAGCGGACATGATAAGATATCAAAGTTGCGTCTGAGAGATGCGGCAGAGATACAAAGCGAACCTTGATAACTGAACAGTGCTTGAAAATCCTTGAAAATTCTTAAGAGAATAATTCAAAGAACAAACCTTAAACAGTAAACGGGAAAGAGATTGCCAGAAGCGATTTCTGACCTGGATACAAACACTTAAACATGAGAGTTTGATCCTGGCTCAGGATGAACGCTGGCGGCGTGCCTAACACATGCAAGTCGAACGAAGCGCTTATATGGATTTCTTCGGATTGAAATTTTTGTGACTGAGTGGCGGACGGGTGAGTAACGCGTGGGTAACCTGCCTCATACAGGGGGATAACAGTTAGAAATGACTGCTAATACCGCATAAGCGCACGGAACCGCATGGTTCAGTGTGAAAAGCCGAGACGGTATGAGATGGACCCGCGTCTGATTAGCTTGTTGGCGGGGTAACGGCCCACCAAGGCGACGATCAGTAGCCGGCCTGAGAGGGTGGACGGCCACATTGGGACTGAGACACGGCCCAAACTCCTACGGGAGGC
>CALWBB010000227.1 GCA_944375885.1 uncultured Merdimonas sp. | reverse complement strand
CGTTTCTGACTTATAAGATTTATAATTCTCAAACGAAAACTGACAAAGCATCGTTACTCCCTCCTTTTCTGTTTACGTTTTTATTATATAAGTATTCCATCTGTAAGTCAAGTTTTATACCGTGTTTCAGAAATTTTTTTTCTAAAACCGGATTTATAATTCTTATTTTGACTTTTTATCTCTTTTCCCGCCAAAGAGCACTCTTGCATTCCATTCCATATAACTGTCAACAATAAATGCGATCTGCCGGAGTGACTCATTACGATAACGAGCAACTGCCATCCTAGATACATTCTGCATTCTCATTATTTCTTTCCAAGACAATTTCTTAATAAACAGGCTTTCTGCTATCAGACGAATCGTATCTTCCAACCGATGCATCCCATATTCGAACAGGTACACTTTTCCTTATCAGCAAGATATCGTTCCATTTGAGGGGCATCACAGGAAGCAAGATCAGGCATAACTAACCATTATTAGACGTTTAATCAAAAAAATGTGCATCGGTAAAGCCAAAGTACTCATCATAGCGGACATCATACTCGTCGATCAGAAGGAGGACCTTCTGGCCGTAATGTTTTTGGAGAAGTTGGGAAAGTGTCTTGAGGCTGTCTGTCAAAATATCATCGGTCATGAGATATTTTCCGTCTTTGACTGCTGTTACCCTCAATTGACAAGAGCACACACGGTCCTTGTCAATTGAGGGTAACCCCAAATATAATTCTTTATCATTCTGGCCAAGTTTCCCACTTTCAGCCAAAAAGCCAGAGCGACATGCCTCGTTCCCAATAATCCGACGCAGAGCAGCGACTGCAGCTTCATGGTTCAGCCCATCCACGCTTTTCATGCTTATGGAGATCACAGGAAATTTCCCCATATATTTTTCACACAGGTCCTTTTCCTGCACGATCTTCAATCCCTCGAACAGCGCCGGATCGCTTCCTATTTCAAAAAAGCATTTCAGCATACTCATATTGAGGGACTTGCCAAACCGCCTGGGACGGGTAAACAGGTTTACCTCGCCCCAATTTTGTAACATTTCCTTAATGAACATCGTTTTATCTGCATAATAAAAATCATTCGTCCTGATTTTTGCAAATCCATCAATCCCGATGGGAAGTTTCTTCCTCATGTATATATTCATAGAATAGGAACACACATGTGTTTTCATAACCAATCCCCTCATTATCTCCAGTATGAAGGTTATTTTTTCTCTTAACAAGATTCTTCGGCCATTATCAAAGGATTTTTTCTGTTTACAGGGCAGCCGCTGCGGGCAGCTAAAATACAGCCAGCAGTATTATTTTCCTTTTGCCAGCAGTTCTTTAAAAAATGAAAAAGTCAGAAAAAAAGAAGACCCGATCTCTCGAGTCCTCCTTTTGAATACAAATTTTACTAGTTTTCCTTCAGATCCTTGATGCTGAAGCTGTAGCGGCCCATCTTGTCCTTGCCCAGGCATACGACCTTGACGATATCGCCCAGGGTCAGCACATCCTCCACGCGGTTGATGCGGTGCTTCGCGATCTTGGAGATATGGACCATGCCTTCCTTGCCGGGAGCGAACTCCAGGAACGCGCCGAACTCCTTGATGCTGACGACCTTTCCGGTCAGGATCATGCCCTCCTCGAAATCGGTCACGATGGTCTCGATCAGCTGTACCGCCTTATCCATGGCCGCCTTGTCGGTTCCGCAGATGGATACCGCGCCGTCGTCGTCGATGTCAATCTTCACGCCGGTCTGCTCAATAATCGCGTTGATCGTCTTACCTCTCTGGCCGACCACATCGCCGATCTTCTGCGGATCGATCTGGATCTGCACAATCTTCGGAGCGTAGGGGCCTACCTCCGGTCTCGGCTCAGAAATGCACGGCTTCATGCAGGTATCCATGATGAAGAGGCGGGCCTCACGGCAGCGGGCGATAGCGCCCTCTACAATGGGACGGGTCAGGCCATGGATCTTGATGTCCATCTGGATGGCTGTGATGCCTTCCGTGGTTCCTGTCACCTTGAAGTCCATATCGCCGAAGAAGTCCTCCAAGCCCTGGATATCGGTCAGAAGTACAAAATCGTCGTCGGTCTCACCAGTCACCAGGCCACAGGAGATACCTGCCACCATCTTCTTAATCGGCACGCCGGCAGCCATCAGGGACATGCAGGACGCGCAGGTAGAAGCCATGGAGGTGGAGCCATTGGACTCGAAAGTTTCGGATACGGTACGGATCGCGTAGGGGAATTCCTCCTCGGAGGGCAGTACCGGTAAGAGCGCGCGCTCTGCCAGAGCCCCGTGGCCGATCTCACGGCGTCCCGGTCCGCGGCTGGGCTTCGTCTCGCCTACGGAATAGCTCGGGAAATTATAGTGATGCATATAGCGCTTGCTGGTCTCGTTCTCATCCAGACCGTCCAGACGCTGGGCGTCGGACAGGGGAGCCAGGGTGCAGACATTGCAGATCTGGGTCTGGCCTCTGGTGAACATAGCGGAGCCATGTACACGCGGAACGATGTCCACCTCTGCAGCCAGAGGACGAATCTGCGTCATCTCACGGCCGTCCGGACGCTTGTGATCCTTCAGAATCATCTTGCGCACAGTCTTCTTCTGATACTGGTATACTGCCTCGCCCAGTACCTCCAGCCACTCCTCTTTATCGGCGAAGGCCTCCTCCAGACGCTCGGTGATCTGGCGGATATTCTCCTCGCGCACCTGCTTCTCGTCTGTGAAGACTGCCTTCTCCATCTCCTCGGGAGGAACAATCTCCTTAATCGCCGCGAACAGCTCCTCCGGAACCGCGCAGCTGGTGTAGCTGTGCTTCTCCTTGCCGCACTCAGCCACAATCTTGTCAATGAACGCGATCACCTGCTGGTTCACCTCGTGAGCCAGGTAGATCGCCTCGATCATTTTCGCCTCGGGAATCTCGTTGGCTCCGGCCTCGATCATGATGACCTTCTCTCTGGTGGAGGCTACGGTCAGCTTCAGATCAGATACCTTATACTGAGCCTGTCCCGGGTTCACGATGAATTCACCGTCAATCATGCCGATCTGCGTCATGGCGCAGGGGCCTGCAAACGGAATATCAGAAATCGCTGTCGCAATGGCGGAACCCAGCATAGCAGTCAGCTCCGGGCTGCACTCCGGATCCACGGACAGCACCAGGTTGTCCAGGGTCACGTCGTTGCGGTAATCCTTCGGGAACAGGGGACGCATGGGACGGTCGATGACGCGCGCGGTCAGCACCGCGTTCTCGGACGCCTTGCCCTCTCTCTTATTAAATCCGCCCGGGATCTTTCCCACCGCGTACATCTTCTCCTCGTACTCTACGCTTAAGGGAAAGAAGTCGATGCCGTCCCTGGGCTTGTCAGAGGCGGTCGCCGTGGAAAGCACGGTCGTATCGCCGTAATGCATGAATGCTGCTCCGTTGGCCTGCTTCGCCACTCTGCCCACATCTACGGTCAGAGTTCTGCCGGCCAGCTCCATGGAAAAACTCTTGTACATTCTTTTTCTCCTTTTATTTTTGAACTTGCTGACGCAGGAGAAACCGAAACTACTGATCTGCGCACGCGCGCGCATGCGCGCATCAGTGGTCTCGGAACCTTTCTCCCACGCGCGTTGACGGGTTGCCTAAACTCCGGACACAATACACAAAAACAGGGCGAAAGAATCCGTGTGATTCCTCCGCCCGGTATGAAGCTTATTTTCTGAGTCCCAGTCTCTCGATCAGGCTGCGGTATCTCTCGATATCTATCTTCTTCAGATAAGCAAGCATATTACGTCTCTGTCCAACCATCTTCAGAAGGCCTCTTCTGGAATGATGATCCTTCGGGTTATTCTGCAGATGCTCTGTGAGCTCCTGGATCCGTGCGGTCAGGATAGCCACCTGTACCTCCGGTGATCCGGTATCTCCCGGCTTAAGGCCGTACTCTGCGATAATTGCCTGTTTCTTTTCCTTTGCGATCATGACATGTCCTCCTTTTTCTCTATACGCCGCATATTAAGCAATGGCCGGAGTGTCCGATTACTGAATACCGGCAAATCTCATACCGCTATACTTTACCACATACACAGGTCCGTGTCAAGGTGAAAAAATCTTCGCAATCGGGGAATCCGGCGGCAAAATCAATGTCTTGTCGTCACTGCCGGCCAGGCTCTCCCTGGCTGCGTCCAGGCTGCGGACAAAGGAATAGAATTCACTGCGGCTCTCATCCGCATAGGCGTCCGAAAGGATCCGCATGTATTCCGCTTCTCCCTCAGCCACCAGCTGTTCCGCCTGGGCATTGGCCTCAGAAAGCACAATGGACACTTCCTTGTCTGTCGTGTTGCGGATAATCTGAGCCTGGGATTCCCCTTCTGCCGTATACTGCGCGGCAATATTCTCACGCTCTGAAATCATACGGGTATAGACAGCCTGCTTGTTGTCATCCGGCAGATCCAGTTTTTTGACTTCCACCGCCAGGATCTCAATGCCATACTGTTCATAATCGCCCAGCTGCTCCATAATCTCTTCCGTCAGGGATTTGATCTGCACTTCTTCTGTGCTGTCGTCCAGAATCAGGTCATTGGACTCCACGTCCGTCTCTGCCTCGCCAGCCGTCACTGTCATCTTTCCGTCCCGGCTCTTGATAATCTCATCCTGTGTCATACTGGACACGGTATTTTTGGTAGCATTGTACACCAGGGCATTAATGCGGTTTTCCGCGTTGTATACCGAATTTGCCAGCGTCTGCGTAAATGTCAGGGGATCTGTCACTCTCCAGAGTACATAGCTGTCCACAATCATGGATTTTTTATCCGACGTAATCACGTCGGAAGCCGGGAGATCGTAGAGCAGGATTGCTTTGGGCACCGTATCTGTGGTCTGGATAAGCGGGATCTTAAAAGACAGTCCCGAAGTGCTGACTACCCTTTGTACCCTTCCAAACTGACGGATGAGCTTATATTCATTTTCTTTGCAGATAACCAGGCTGTTCCCCAAAAGAAACAATATCAGCAGAGCCAAAATATATTTAAAAAAACCATATGTTTTTTTCTTACTGTCCATTTCCTTCCACCTCCGTCTCACCAGCGCCATCCGCAGCGGTAAAAGGCTCCAAGGGCAGAAGCTGCTGCACCTGAGCGCCGTCGCCTCCCTCAATGATCACTTTCATATCCGGAAGCACATCCTCCATAGCTTCATAGAACATGCGCTGCCGTGTAATAGCCGGATATTTCACATACTCCTCATACATGGAATTGAAACGGGCCACCTGGCCCTCAGCCTCGTTGATGCGGCTCTCCTTTTCCGCCTCAGCGTCCTGCAGGATCTTATCAGCCTGCGCCTCAGCCTTGGGAATCTCCTCATTGCGGTATTTATTCGCGTTGTTCAGGGCAGTATCCTTCCCCTGCTTGGCCGTCTCCACTGCTTTAAAGGCCTCGATAACCTCTGTTGTCGGCGGCTGGGCGTCCTGAATCGTAATGCTTACCAGCTGGATTCCAATATCGTAGGCTTCCAGCTTTTCCATGATCATATCACGGATATTTGCCTGAATCTCGTTCTTCCCCGTCGTCAGCACTGCGTCCACCGTGTAGGAACCGATGGTCGTGCGGATACAGTTCTGGGCGATGTTGTCCAGGATACGCACTGGATCATCGGAGGCATAAAGCGCCTTCACCGGATCTGAAATCCGATATTCCGCGTAGAAATCTACCCGGATAAAATTGTAATCAGAAGTAATCATCATGGCATCTTCCGTATACTGCAGCTCCTCGTCATAGCCTACGGAAATCCCCTGAATCGTAGTATTCACCTTTGTCACAGTCTGAACCAGCGGGATCTTGAAATGAAGTCCCGGCTCTGTCACCGCTCTGGGTGTGCCAAAGGTACAGACCACCGCCTGCTCTTCCTCCTGAATGGTATACCAGCAGGAGGCTCCCACAAGCACCGCCAGCAGCACAGCCGCGATCCCTGCTGCTTTCTTTGCGTTCAGCCAGCCCGGGCCGCGCCCTTTCCTCCATGACCGCTGCGTTCCGCCTTCCGGCGGCACCTCCCTGTAATTTTTCCCGAAAGGATTTCGAAACCCTCCAAAATTGAACTGGAACATACTGCCCTCCCTTATGTACTCCCGGCCCGCCAGGATAAAGAAGACTTCCCGTCCAGGAGTATGATGAGGGTATTGTAACACATTTAGATATATAAGAAAATAGACTTTTTTGATTGAGCATATTATACTGGGAAAACCGGTATATCCTTCCACGAGTCACTCCTGCTCTTTTTATTACAACCGCTTTCATGCAATATTTTATAAAGCAGGTGGAAATCTGGACGCATGAGGAGCAAATTTATATTCTCATAATTCCAAAGCAGTTTGTTTAAATATTTATAAATATTACAGCGATATTCATAGCTGCCATCAGATACATTGATGAAAATAATCATGGAGACCATCTCCTGCCTCCAAAGCATCGGGCGTGACAATAAAGTAAAATGTAAAAATGGATTTACATATGGATTACATCCCCTTATAACAGCCGTATGATATCCAATCTCCTGCCCATACATCTCAACACTTTCATAAAGTTTACGTGCTTCTCCAAAATCCAGAGTTTGTGTCGCGCATAAATGGTTAAATAATTCTTCATAATATTGTTCAAGACTTTGACAATTTTGATGGGATAGAAACCACTTCTCACTTATAATCTCATCAATATTAAATGCGCCTTGTGGAATCTCCATAAGCGCTCTATAAATACGCATTATATTTTCATACGGATTCTGTGCTACAATAACCTGGCGGACATAATCTGGAACTTTTTCTAAATACATTGGACTCACTAAAATTTCATCTCCTTGAAATTTCTTTTGATAAACTTCTTCAAAAGAACATGCTTCAATATGCTCTAACAGATTATCAAAAGCATGTGATATATGCCCCAGATAAAACAACGCTTCTGCTTTCCCTCCAGGTACCGCTATAAAAAGCGTTGTTTTATGACGGTATTCTATTCCATATAACGCCATGCAAAAATATTCCACTAATATTCCAAATTCGTTTTCACTCAACAAAAACCCATTTTCTTCTTCCAATACTTTAACTGCAGCATTTACGACATCTACTATCACTAGATGATACCTGAAAATTTCCCGAAGTTCTGGGAGTCTTTGAAAAAGCCTGACTTTTGAACGACTGAACAGGCCATTTAAATGTAAGATCAGATTTTGTCTGAACTGGTTTTGGTTCCAAAGTGATATAGAAAATGTTTTTTCTACATTTCTCAACATCCTATCTGCTATTTCTTTATTTTTCTCCGTAAAATCTTCCAAGCCGCGTTCCCGTTTACAATAAAGAACTAAACTTAATGCCTGAATTTCCTTATCACAGTAAATCTTTTCAGACCACTTTTTTAACGCCTCCAATAATTTTCTCGCCGTATTTTTTTCTGCATTCCCACAGCATATCATCTCTTCTTCCTGGGGAATACGACAGCAGCGCAGGAAAAGAAGGCACAAATAATCTGTCACATAATCTATAGCATTGTCTGACATAACCAGCCCATTTTTTCTTGTCTCTGTACAGACCATACTGCGTAATTGATAAAAAATCTCCAGCGCTTCTGTATATACAGCTTTCAGATCTTCTACCACCACAGCATGGCCTAACAGCTGGCATATACAATTACGCCGGGCAAGTTCAGAACCTTTTAGGTAATATCCCTTATAAGGCTCTGTACAAAGCCTTAACCCAAACGACTCCATAATTGGCCTGATAATCCGCATTTCTCCTCGGATCGTCTCCATACTGATATATAATTCTTCCGATAAACTGGAAATCGTCATCTTTTCTCTACCGTATAGCAGCTTTTTCATAATATATGGGATTCTGTATTCTGGCATATCAGGCACATGCCAATATCTCTTTTCATACTCCATATTCAATTCTTTTTCTAATCTTATCTGATCTTTTCTATTTCTGAATACAATTTTATACCCTTTTCCTGTTTTTGCCTCCAAAGAAGCATTATAATTTTCCAACACCGATACCAGCATATGAATATCTGTTTTCACAGTTCTAACAGAACACTGGACTTTTCTGGATAAATCATAGCTGCTGACATAATCTTGTGCTTCTAACAATGCTTTCAAATACTCATACTGCCTTTTTGTTATATGTTCCATACCCACTTCTCCTGTTATATAGATTGTGCTGTTCATTTTTCCGTACCAAGAAAGCCGGCAGCGCCCCTCATGGCAACTGCCGGCTTTCTCATTATTCCCTCTTATATTCTTTTTACATACACCATTTGTTCTTTCGCATTATTGACAGATTCAGCGATTTCTTCCTCTGTACTTTCTCTCAACAATATTTCTAATATTAACGGTAAATTTACACCTGCTATTATATGTAGTCTTGAAAATTTTTTCATTAAAGCTACTGCTTCCTGGTAAACACTTCCACCTAAGATATCTACAAACAGTATCACCATTTCTTCTTTCGGAAAGGATTCCAGAAGCTTTATCAAATTGTCTGGAAATTCTTCTTCCCTATAAGCACAAATCGCATGAATATCCTGGAAATGTGTCAGCAGCTCTATGGTGTCTTTATACCCTTTTGCTAAGTTTCCATGAGATGCTATAATGTATTGCATTCATTCTATTCCTCTATACGAAGCTTTAATTCTGTTTCAACCGTATCATGTTCTGCAACAACTGTACTTCTTCCCAAATCTCTCGCCAGCAAATATGAAAGCATTTGAAATGGAATGTGATATTCCAATGCAGAGATATAAGGATAATTCACAGCATTCCAGCAAAGAGCTTTCTCGTCCTCTAAATCGCATCCTAAAGTTCCCAATACAAAACACGCTTCACTTCTTTCTCTGCACCATTCTACCAGAGCCTTCATTCTCCCCGGTTCCGTTCCTTTATCTGGCACATACAGAAAAAACAAGACACTGTTATGCCCTACTGGCTGGTTTTTTCCATGCATAAATTCTTCACACTCATACCCTGTCCACAATTTTAGCGTAGATTCCAATACTTTTAACGCTCCTTCCAGTGCAGTTCCATAATTGCTCCCATAACCTACAATAATAGCCGTATTCTCCCTTAACAGATAATATTTATATTTATCGTGCCATGAAATTGTTGCAGCTATCGCTTCTTCGCACGCTTTCGGAATTCTTGAAAAGGCTTCTATATACCCTTCATACTCTTTATCACTAATTCTTTTCAGGGAAAAAGCCGCCTCCAAAATACAAAGCATCAAAATCGCCACTGAAGCCAAATGTCCTTTTGTTTCTGGAAATGCTGTTTCGTCACCGGAAGGCTTAACAACTAAAATATCGCTTATTTTTGCGAGCATTCCATTACCCCGAAGGGTAATACACATGATAGGTATTCCCTGATTATGGGCCTTCTCTGCAGAATAGTAAGGGCCACTCGTACGTCCCGACTGTGCTGGGCAAATCAAAAGCATTTCTTCTGGCTGATAAACACCATTTACATTAAAATTACTATGATTGTTAAAAAGAGTGGGGATTTCTGCCGAAACTTCTACTTTTAACAAATTTTCCATCATAGGCTTAATGATCATTCCTACATGATACGGGGAACCATGTCCGCTAAAATATACTCTCTTTACGGGATATTTTTCAAAATGATTGACAAAATCCCGGGCAATTTCCTTCCTATTTTCTATAAGGCCCCGTATAATACCTGGTTCTTCCATGATGTTTTCTAACATAATATTTTCTCTGTCCATTCTCTGCTCCTCATATGTCATTTTCTAAAACCCGTTTTTATGCAACCAGAATCCCCGAAATACCAAACACAATACCAATTACCAAAATCACTAAAATAATCAATACTGGTTTTACATTCTTTTTTCTCATCAGCCAGGCAATTAAAAGGGTTCCAATTAATCCCGGAAGGCCTAAAAAAATCTCATCCAAAATTTCCTGGATTACAATTACAGACTCACCTATCGCAAATTCCAATCCAAAACTCATCCATACATAATCTGCAATCATAGCACCCACAACTGTCAGTCCAATGATATAAGCAGCTTCTGTCAACCGCTGGAACACTCCTCCTTCGCCCATGATATCCATAAAGTTTTCTCCCAGTTTATATCCCAATTTCAATCCAAACCAACGTACCAGAATATTGGGAATATTAAACAAAACAAGAAAAACAATCGGGCCAAATGGATTACCTGATAAGCAAAGCGCCCCGCCTACAGAAGCAGCAATGATACGAAAACATCCCCAGAAAAATGTATCTCCAATCGCTGACATAGGACCCATTAAAGAAGATTTGACCGCACTAATCGTTGCCCCCAGATTTTTTTCCTTACTGTTTGCATTTTTTTCTTCCATAGCAGCAACAATTCCCAATGGAAAATTATTAATCTGAACTGTCACATTAAAAAATTCCACATGTCGCTGGCACGCTTCGCAAAATGCCCGTTCATCATCGCCATATAGTTTTTTTAGAAGTTTGCTTAATGCAAATTCATACCCCAAAGCTTGCATTCGTTCTGCATTAAAAGAAGCTTCATGGAAAAATGAGCGCCAGAATATTGTTCGTAAATCTTTAGTTGTCACATGCTTTTCAGAACTTACGATCGAGTTATTTGATTCATCTGGCAATTCTTCTGCATTTTCCAAAATCATATCGGTTCCGTCTCCAAAGAGTTCTTCTTCACTTAACTCTTTTTCCTGTTTATCAGCAGATAAAAAATAATACACGATTGCCGTCGAAATAGCCAACACGGCAACAGCCATAATCGGCATCTCCAAATAAACCGCCATTACAAAACCAATAAACAGAAAGGCAATAAATCGCGAATCCCACATAATGTTAATCAACATTGCAAAGCCAAGAGCCGGAAGCAGGCCGCTTACCACATTCAATCCATTCATTACCGATTCCGGCAAGCGTTCTACAAGCCAAGACATTTTCTCCGTTCCCAATGTAATCGCTATAAAAATCACTGAGCTTGAAAGAATCGCCTGTCCTATACCCGTACCTACATGAATCATATTAACTTTTTCGATTTGTCCCATAGCTGCATATTTATCAGCTTTATGTACCACAAAACTGGCTAACACATCACAAGCGGTAGTTACATAAGCGCAAAGAATCCCCGCTGGAATAGACAGAGCCAGTGCTACAGAAACATCAGAACCACTCAAAATCGCAAAAGCTGTTCCTATAATAGCACCACCCGTTACATCAGAAGGCATAGAAAGCCCCAGATACATCACGCCCATCCATGTCAGCTCTAACGTACCAGCCATAATAAGTCCCGTTTGAAAATCACCAAGAACCAACCCAGTCAATGTTGCGACCACCAACGGCCGGTTAAACATCCCATCTCCTAAAAATTTGTGACTGCAGTTTCCAAATATGCCTACAAGCGTTAGTAAGAGCGCTTTCAGAATCATAATATCCCTCCCTGCTATCCTAAATATTTCTGTATATTCACTGATTTTTCTCCAGGAACTGTGTAGCATTCTACTTTTGCGCCCAGTTCCATCATCTTTTTAAAATTTTCCACATCGTGTTCATCAACTGCTAAATATTTTGTCAACAGCCGCTTTCCAGGCATCGTTTTCATCAAAGCCGCATTGATTTCCCGAAGATATGAAACCCGTTTTACAAGTTCTAAAGCATCATCCGTATTATCCACCAAAAGCTCAATTACAAATTTTGCAGCATTTGAACTATTTAAAAATGCAACGGCTTTATCCATAGAAATAATCTCTGTCCGAACAGATTTGGGAGCTGCCATTTTGATCGTACTTTTGCGCAGTTCATTTCCGGCAATATCATCGCCAACTACCAAAATCATATTTGCACCTATCGCCTGTTGCCACAAAACTCCAGTTTGCCAATGTAAAAGTCGGTAATCAATACGAAATAGTTTGACATTCCTCATAAACTTCTCCTTTCCAAAATGAATATCTTTAATAAATTATTTCTATTTTTACTATAAACTATTAGTGATAATAAACAAAACACCATAAATTGCACTATAATTAGTGCAATTATCTGACTCTAATTCATATAAAAATCCCCTCAGAAAAGCTCTGCATAAAAGCTTCGCTTTTCTGGGGGGATCCCTATGCCATATCAGAACTATATTTATTAATCGTTGATGATTCTCGCCGCGCTTACCGGGCTTCTGTAATACATGTTGGAAATAATGATCCCTGTCCGGGAATTGCTGGCATGCACAACCTGTCCGTTTCCGATGTACATCGCCACATGATTAATGCTCCTGCCGCTGCCATAGAAAATCAGATCGCCTGGCTTTGCTTCACTGACACTGATCTTCGTGCCGCAGTTCGCCTGCGCCCTTGAGGAATGCGGAAGAGAAATGCCATAATTCCGGTAAACCGCCAGGGTGAAGCCGGAGCAGTCCGCGCCCTTGGTCAGGCTGGTGCCTCCCCATACATAGCGGTTGCCCACATACTGCTTAGCAAACTCGCATATGTCTATCCTGACATCCGTAACACCCTCTCCATAGAGCGCCTCTGTGATCGTAAGCGCCGTATCGAGCTCATCTGTCACCTCTACATACTCAGCCGCCACATAGCCTGTCTCGCCATCGATATCTACTTTCACCCAGTCGCCCATGTCCTCAATGACTGTCAGCTGCTCGCCGTTTGGCACCATGGTCCAAAAATCAGCCTCTGTGCTGGGCTCCATGCGGACATACAGAGCATCTGTCGTCACCTTAGCCACAGTCTGCCCCAGCTGGAATGCCAGATCGATAGCCTCCTGTCCTGTATATAAGTATTCGGATTTCACATACCCTTCGACCTCTCCAGACTGAATGTGCGCCCACTCGCCTTCGTATCCAAGAATTTCACAGGCCGCGTTCTTACGGAGCTTTCCTTTCAGAGAGCTGCCCTCGTCCGCCGCCTCGCGGATATTCAGATTGTCGTCTACATTCGCAATTCCTATATTAACATAGCCCTCAAGCGGCGTGCCTGTCCACACCACCTCGGCCGTCACCTGCGTCTGTTCCTCGGTATTCGTCGCCTGATCAAAGGTAGACGCAATCCCCACGCTCAGATCACTGCCCAGCTGCGCCGCCTGCGTATCCATACTCACCACAGCCATAAAAATAGCTCCCAGAACAACTCCCGCCGCTTTGTACCGTCTATACATGAAAACCTCCATACAATAAACCCAAAGGAAACAATCCCCAGTCTATTCCCTATCTGCCGTCTGCCACATAAATTCCTTTGTTTTAATTATTACAATTTTATTAAGATTCTATTACACTTTAAAACAAGATGCGGAAATTGTCAAGTATAAAAAGCAGTACAATGTTGGATCCAGCCAAGCCATGCAGAAAGCCAGTCGGAAACATCCCTTCGTGAGCAAGCTCCCACAGGATGTTTCCGACTGGCTTTCTATAGGGCGCAGCCCTCAAGCCGGAAGGCCCGCTTTTTGGCCTTACGGCTTGGCATGGCTTGGATGGTTTGCTCTGCCTTGCACTGCTTCGCTAAGCCCTTTCTCTACCTCCGCGTCCGGCGCACCAGCCGCAGCAGCTCCTCCCGATCCCAGAGCTCTACGCCGATCTCGTCGCCCAGCTCCAGGGCGGATGGCGAAAAAAAGCTGTTGGTCAGCACCACCGGAACGTCGCAGCCATAGAACTCTGCGCCGGCATAGGCCTCCTGCACAGCCTTGTTGGGGATTTTTCCCGCGTAATGTTTGCACTGAACCGCATAGGAGACGCCGTCACGCTGAGCCAGGATATCCACGCCCTGATCGCCGCTTCCCCGGGTCACCTCCACGTGGATATATCCGTCCCGGACGAGGAGCTTCGCCACGTATTCCTCGAACTCCCAGCCGTCCATATCGTCGAAATTCGCCCGGCGCATCCGTCTTTTTTCTTTTCTCCAGCGGCAGAACCAGAAAAAGAAACGGAACATCATTTTAAACGGCCAGAAAATCAGGCGGAGGAAAAAAAGCGCCGGCGCGGCTACCGTATAATAAAAAAGCCTCATCCTTCTTTTGCCTCTCCGAAGTAGGTACGCCCCCACTCCACGTCCTGCCCGATTCTATTTTTCAGTTCTTCCAGGGAATCAAATTTCCGCTCTGGCCTCTCATACCCGTAAAACCGCACCGTCAGGACTTCCCCGTACAGATTCCGGTCCAGATCAAAAAGATAGGTTTCCACGCCCTTCCAGGTCTCCGCTCCCACTGTAGGTTTGTATCCAATATTCGTGATGCCTTCAAACAGTTCTCCCGCGATAACCGTGCGGGTGGCGTAGACGCCGTTTGGCGGCAAAAGCTTGCGGACAGACGGGACGATATTCGTGGTGGGCATCCCCAGCGTCCGGCCAATCTTACGTCCATGCAGCACCTCGCCAGTGACCGAGTAGGCATAGCCCAAAAGCTGATTTACAAGCTCCATATGCCCCTGCTCCAGTTCCTGCCGTATCCGGCTGCTGCTAATCTCTTCTCCCTGCCAGCAGGCTTTCTTTACGACCTCCACTTCATAGCCGCATTCCGCGCTCAGGCGCTGCAGGAGCCGGTAATCGCCCCGCCGCTGGCAGCCGAATCGGAAATCCGTTCCCACCGCCAGGTAGCGCACGTGAAGCCTCTCCACCAGAATCTTCCGTACAAACTCCTCTGCCTCCATGTGGGAGATGCTCTCCACGAACGGGCACTCCAGCAGATAATCCACGCCCCATTTCCGGAGCATCTCCCTTCTCTCCTCCGGAAGCAGAAGCACCGGCCTGTCCCCGAAATCAAAGGTGAAAATAAGGGCTTTCAGGCCTTCCTGTTTCTTTTTTACAATCCGTTCCACCAGAAGCTGGTGGCCCTGGTGAAGTCCATCGAACTTGCCAATGGAAATGGCAGTCTCCTCCTGAACCTGAAATTCTGTCGTTCCTTCTATAATCCTCATGCCGTATCCTTCATGCCCTCAATTCTTTCCCGGCAGGAACATCTTCACCGGGCGGTAAGACAATCCCTGCCCGTCCTCCTGCCGCCGGTAGATCCCCACAAAATTTCCGGAAGAATCATAGACCCGGAACTGCTCCCCGGACGCCGCTTCCTTCTGGAGCTTTTCCGGCGCAGAGAACCGGGCGTCGTCCCCGGAAAACGGATTTCCATTATAGACCAGGCGGTCCGCCGCTTCCTTCATGCGCAGCTTCGGGTATGCCGGGAACATCTCGTCCACTGAAATCAGGCTCTCCCCAATCCTGCCCTCCCGCGCAAGCTCCTCAATCTCTGACAGGCGCAGGCTGTCCTCCACCCGAAACCGGTCTACCCTGGTGCGCAGAAGACTCTTCATGCAGCCGCCGCAGCCAAGCTTCTCTCCGATATCCTGGCACAGGGTACGGATATAGGTTCCGCTTGAGCAGGTTACGGAAAATGACACCTCTGGAAGGCGGATCCAGTGGATTTCCAGAGCAAGAATCCGTACCCGGCGGGCCTTGCGCTCCACCTCTTTTCCTTCTCTGGCGAGCTCATAGAGCTTTTTCCCGCCTACCTTCCGGGCAGAATACATAGGCGGAACCTGATCGTAGTCCCCCAGGAAGCCAAGGACTGCCTCCCGGATCTCCTCCTCCCCTGCCGTAACGGGCGCCGTACCGAGAACCGTCCCGGACACATCCTGGGTGTCCGTCGTCTGTCCCAGAAGCAGCACGGCCTCATAGGTTTTTTCCTTGTCGCTTAAAAGGCCGCAGAGCTTTGTGGCATTTCCCAGACATACAGGAAGAACTCCCTCCGCATCCGGATCGAGAGTTCCTGTATGGCCTATCTTTTTCTGTTTTAAAATTCCGCGCAGCTTCGCCACCACATCGTGGGAGGTGAAGCCCGCCTCTTTATAAATATTCAATACGCCGTTCATATCTTTCCTGCAGGCTTTTTTCAGCCTTCCTCACTGTCGTTCAGCTGCTGTTCGATATGTAAGGTCAGATTATTCACCACATCGTACAGACTTCCGTGCATCGTGCAGCCGGCGGCCTTCACATGTCCGCCTCCGCCGAAATAGGAGCAGACCGCGCTTACGTCCACGATTCCGTTGGAGCGCAGGCTTGCCTTGTATTCCTGGGTTCCCGTCTCATAGAGGAAGATGGCCACCTCTACCCCGGCTGTCACACGCAGCTGGCTGACGATACCCTCCAGATCCGCCGGACCCACACCATAAAAGGACATATCCTTCTGACGGATCCGTCCCACAATGATCTTGCCGTCCAGGAGCAGGATGCTCTCCATCAGCGCCCGGCCAAGCACCTGGTTCTGCACATAGGTCTTCCGGTAGAAGGTATCCTCGATAATTTTGGAAAAATCAATTCCCTTTGCCATCAGCCGGCCGGCGATCTGCATGGTCCGGGGCGTCGTATTCGAATACTGGAAGACGCCTGTATCGTGAATGATTCCCAGGTAAACGGCCTCTGCAGTCTCCTTTGAAATCTTATCCTCCTCCAGAGCCTGGTATACCAGCTCTGCCGTAGAGCTGGCCTGAGCGTCAACCCAGTTCTGCTCCGCAAAGCCCGGATTTGTGATGTGGTGATCGATACAGATGGTTCTGCCTGCAGTCTCGAAATATTTTTCAGCGCCGCCAAGCCGTTCCCTCTCACTGGTATCCAGGGCTATGAACAGATCATAGTCTCTGTCCTCATCACAGGAAGTCCTGATCTGAGCCGCGCCCTTTAGGAACTGGAAATTAGGATTCACCATCTCCAGGTACACATCGGCGCTGATTCCAGGGAAATTCTCCTGGAGATAGCTGTACACAGCCAGACAGGAACCGGTACAGTCCCCGTCCGGCCGGATGTGTCCGGCGATAGCCACAGTTTTTACATTTTCAAGTTCATTCGCAAGCCTGATCATCCTCGTCACCTTCTTCTTCCACAATGGCCTGATTGACGTCGTCTATCAGTTTGGACATATGCACTCCATACTCTATGGACTGATCCATGATGAAACGGATCTCCGGGGTATTGCGCAGGTTCACTGTCCGGGCGAGTTCCCGGCGGATGTAGCCTTCGGCGCTCTTAAGACCGGCCAGCGTATTCTTCTGAGCCTCTTCATCGCCCAGTACGCTGATGTAAGCCTTCGCGCTCTTTAAATCCGGCGCAACCTCCACCTCTACCACTGAGGTCATGGGATGGATCCGGGGATCTTTGATCTCATTTTGGATAATCGAACTTAAGACCCGGCGGACCTCTCCGTTGATCCTCGTATTCTTAATGCTGTTTTTTCTCATGCTCTATCTGGGCACCTCCACCATGGTATAGGCCTCTACGATATCCAGCTCCTGGATATCGTTGAATTTCTCAAATACAAGACCGCACTCGTAGCCTGCCTTTACTTCCTTTACATCGTCCTTAAACCGCTTCAGGGAAGCCAGGTTTCCTTCGAAGATCTGCGTGCCCTCTCTGGTGATGCGGCACTTGCAGCCTCTCTGGAACACGCCGTCCAGCACATAGGAGCCAGCGATATTCCCCACGCCGGAAGCCTTGAAAATCTGGCGGATCTCCGCGTGGCCCAGCACCTTCTCCTCGAAAATCGGATCCAGCATACCCTTCATGGCGGACTCCACATCGTTGATGGCGTCGTAAATGACGCGGTACAGGCGCAAGTCTACCTTCTCGCGCTCTGCCGTCTCCTTCGCCGTAGCGTCAGGACGCACGTTGAAGCCGATGATGATCGCGTTGGACGCGGCCGCCAGGCTTACGTCGGACTCGTTGATGGCTCCCACGCCGCCATGGATAATCTTTACCACGACCTCCTCGTTGGAAAGCTTTAAGAGGCTCTGCTTCACAGCCTCCACAGAACCCTGTACGTCGGCCTTTACAATAATATTCAGTTCCTTTAAGTTTCCGGACTGGATCTGAGAATACAGATCGTCCAGAGACATCTTCATCTTCGTGTCCTCGATGAGCTTCTCACGGCTCTCCTTTACATAGGTTTCCGCAAAGGATCGCGCTTCCTTCTCAGTCTCCGGAGAGACGAAAATCTCACCCGCGTTCGGTACATCGTTAAGTCCCAGGATCTCCACCGGCTTGGAGGGGCCTGCCTCTTTCACGCGGCGGCCATTGTCGTCCATCATGGCGCGGACCTTGCCGTGGCAGGCTCCTACCGCGATGGGGTCGCCCACATGGAGGGTTCCCTTCTGTACCAGGACTGTAGCCACAGGCCCCTTGCCCTTGTCAAGCTCTGCCTCGATCACAAGGCCTCTCGCGCGGCGGTTCGGGTTGGCTTTGAGCTCCAGCACCTCGGCTGTCAGAAGAATCATCTCCAGCAGCTGATCGATGCCCTCATGGGTGTGGGCGGATACCGGGACGAAAATGGTGCTGCCGCCCCAGTCCTCGGGAATCAGCTCGTATTCCACCAGCTCCTGCTTTACACGCTCAATGTTGGCGCTGGGCTTGTCGATCTTGTTGATCGCCACGATAATCTCGATGCCTGCCGCCTTGGCGTGGTTGATGGCCTCAATGGTCTGGGGCATCACGCCGTCGTCCGCAGCCACCACCAGGATCGCGATATCTGTGGAATTCGCTCCACGCATACGCATGGCAGTGAAGGCCTCATGTCCCGGCGTATCCAGGAAGGTGATTTTCTGGTCGTTGATGGAGACCACATAGGCGCCGATATGCTGGGTAATTCCGCCTGCCTCCCGGTCGATCACGTGGGTATGCCGGATGGCGTCCAGAAGGGAGGTCTTGCCGTGGTCTACATGGCCCATGACGCAGACTACCGGCGGTCTGGGAACCAGGCTTCCTTCCGGATCCTCCTGATCCTCCAGCATCTTGCCGATGACATCCTCCTTCTCCTCCGGCACCGGGTCAAAGTTCATCTCCATGGCCAGCTCGCCTGCCGCCTCAAAATCCAGCTCGGAGTTCACCGTCACCATCTTGCCTGCCAGGAACAGCTTCTTAATAATCACTGAAGGCTGAATCTTCATCTTTTCCGCCAGATCATGAATACTGATCATCTCCGGAATCTCTATTACCTTCGGCGTATTATCCTCTTTCTTCGGTGCAGGCGCCGGCTTAGGCGCCGCCAGAGCGCCCTTGCCGCCCTTAGCGCCCTTCTGGTTCGGACGATTGCCGCCCTGGTTCGGACGACGGCCGCCCTGGCCCGGCTTGCCGTTCCAGTTATCGTTGAATTTGCTGTTCTTTTCTTTCTTGCTGTCATCATTGCGGTTCTTATTTTCTGCTCTGCGGTTTTCTGATTTTCTAAGCTCCACCGGGGCTGCCGGAATATCCATGGAACGTCTTCCATCACGGCCCTGGCTTCTTCCGTCACGGCCTTGGAAACCGCCGCGGCCGTCTCTTGCTCCGTCGCGGCTCTGGCCGTCACGCCTTCCTCCGTCACGGCCGTCTCTTCTCTGGCCGTCCCTCTCTGCATAGCTGCGCCCGTCGCGATTCTGGAAGCCGCCGCGGCCCTCTCTTGCTCCATCGCGCCCCTGGGCGTCACGTCTTCCTCCATCACGGCTGTCTCTTCTCTGGCCATCTCTTTCTCCCTGGCCTCTTCCATCACGGCCCTGGAAGCCGCCGCGGCCCTCTCTTGCTCCATCGCGCCCCTGGGCGTCGCGCCTTCCTCCGTCGCGGCCGTCACGGCCTGCAGCCGGACGGGCCGCACCGCTTCCAGCCGCACCGCTTCCGGTCTGGCTCTGGGCTGCTGCCGGACGCGCCGCGCTCTGGGCGGACGCCGTCTTCGCGCCTTCCTCCTGCGCCGGACGGGCTGCTCCTGACAGTGCCGTCTTTACCGGCTGGGCCGCTGCGCTCTGCGTCTGTGCCTGCTTCTCAGGCGCGGATGCTGCAGGCTGCTGGGCTGTTCCAGCCAGCCTTGCGCTGACACGGGGCGCCGCGGGCTTTGCCGTTCCGGACGGACGGGCCGCTCCGCTTCCGGCCGCAGGCTTCGCTGTTCCAGTTCCTGCCGGCCTGGCTCCTCCCTGGGAACTGCGTCCCTGCTGGGCCCTGCCGCTCTTTCTGTCGCCTCTGGGATCCTTGATTCCCGTCTGGCTGTTATGGGCGTTATACACCGCGATAATTTTCTTTTTCTTGGGCGGCGCGGCAGCAGCCCCTTCCTGCTTTCCTGCCGTTCCCTCCGGCCTGGCAGCCGTCTCCTTTGCTTCCGTTTCTTCCTTTTTCGGGGCAAGAGCTTTCTTCACCATAGCCTCCTGTTCCTCTGAAAGTACGCTCATATGGCTTTTCACCTCCACATTCTTCTCTGCCAGAGCCGCAATCACTTCTTTATTTGTCCTGTCAAGTTCCTTTGCCAGTTCATGTACTCTTTTCGACATACTTACTACCTCCCTTATCTGTTATCCAGGCATTTTCTGATGGCCTTTGCAAATCCCTCGTCCAGCACTGCCAGGGAAGCACGGAACTCCTTTCCCATGGCGTGACCCAACGTCTCTTTCTCACCAAAGAAGTACAAAGGCACTTCATAGTAAGTACACATGTTCCGAAATTTTTTCTTCGTATTTTCTGACGCGGTCTGCGAAACGATAACCAGATACGCCTTTCCCGCCTTCACCGCATGCTCCACGGAAAACTCCCCGCTCGTCAGCTTTCCGGCTTTCATGGCCAGCCCGATCATCGAATATATCTTATTTTGTGCCAAGCTCATCCAACTCCTTTTCCAGACTGTCATACACCTCCGGCGGGATCCCCGTCTTCAGGGACCGTTCCAGCCCCCGGTTTTTCCTCGCCTTCTGGAGACATTCCTTTGAAAAGCACAGATAAGCGCCGCGCCCGTTTCTGCGCCCTGTGGCGTCCAGGACAATCTCATTCTCCGGAGTCTTTATCACCCGCAGCATCTCTTTTTTATTTTTCATCTCCTGGCAGCCGACGCACTGGCGCAGCGGCACCTTTCTGTTTGTACTCAATCTCTCACTTCCTGATTCTACTGTTTTCCGCCTGATTTTATACCCGATGCTTCTTTTTCCTTACTCTTCTTCTGAATCCTGTTCCTCATAAGCCGCATCGTCTCCCTCATAGGCCCCGTCATCCGCGTACGCATCCTCTGCATATTCTCCGTCTGCGTATTCCTCCGCGTAAGCCTCATCCTGAGCCTGGGACTCCTTGTACTCCTCATAATCGTCGTAGTACTCGTCGTCCTCGTCCACATCGAGCCAGCCCTCGATCTCCCGTGCCTGGGTCTCGCTCTTGATATCAATCTTGAAGCCGGTCAGTCTGGCCGCAAGCCTCGCGTTCTGTCCTTCCTTGCCGATAGCCAGGGACAGCTGGTAATCCGGCACGACCACCTTCGCGGTCTTATCCTCCGGATCCGCCAGAACCGCCACGACCTTCGCCGGGCTTAAGGCATTTTCAATCAGAATCGCCGGGTTCTCGTTCCAGTTGATCACGTCGATCTTTTCGCCGCGCAGCTCATTCACGATGGCGTTCACCCTGGCTCCGTTCATGCCGACGCAGGCTCCCACCGGATCCACGTCCGGATCGTTGGACCATACGGCGATCTTCGTCCTGGAGCCAGCCTCGCGGGCGATGCACTTAATCTCCACGGTGCCGTCCCGTACCTCTGTGACCTCCGACTCAAACAGTCTCTTGACCAGCTCCGGATGGGTCCTGGACACCAGGATCCGCGGCCCCTTCGTGGTATCCTTGACTTCCAGAATGTATACTTTGATGCGCTCGGTGGGCTTGAAGACCTCGCCCTTCACCATCTCGTTCTCGTTCAGGATGGCGTCCACCTTGCCCAGATTGATGCTCACGTTGCGGCCCAGGTATCTCTGTACCACGCCGGTCACCACATCCTTCTCCTTGGCGTAATACTGGTTGAAGAGTACCTTTCTCTCCTCCTCGCGGATCTTCTGCAGGATCACGTTCTTCGCGTTCTGGGTGGCGATGCGGCCGAATTCCTTCGACTTAATCTCCACATTTACGATATCGCCCAGCTCATACTTGGAATCTATCTCCCTGGCCTTCTCCAGGCTGATCTCCGTCACGTCGTCTTCCACATTTTCCACGACGGTCTTCTCCGCGTATACGGAAAACTGGCAGGTCACCGGATCAATATTCACCTTTACGTTGTCTGCCTTTCCGAAATGGTTCTTACAGGCAGTCAGAAGAGAATTCTCAATCGCCTCCAGCAGAGTCTCCTTGCTGATATCTTTTTCCTTCTCAATCTGCTCCAGCGCTTCCAGCAGTTCTGTGTTCATCTTTTTCTTTCCTCCTCGTTATTCAAACGGTTTTCTATCTATCCCTAAGCTGTCCCTAAAAATCAAAAGCAAGCCGGATCAGCGCGATATTTTCCCTCTCAAAAATCTGATCCTGCCCCTCTTCCTCCTCAATGGTTACCGTATCCTTATCGTATGCTTTCAGAATTCCCCGGAATTCCTTCTGCTTATTCACCATGCGGTAGGTTCGGATCTCTACCTCTTCTCCGAGGCTGCGCTCAAAATCCCTCTCCTTTTTCAGCGGCCTTCCAAGACCTGGGGAACTGATCTCCAGTATATAGGAATCCTCGATGAAATCCTCCTCATCCAGCAGATCTCCCAGGGCGCGGTTTACAATCTCGCAGTCATCCACGGTGATGCCGCCGGGCTTGTCGATATAGGCCCGCAGATACCAGGAACCGCCTTCCTTTACATACTCCACGTCTACCAGCTCAAAGTGGTTTTCCTCCAGAATCGGCCCCAGCAGCTTCTCTGTTCTCTCTTCATACTCTTCTCTTCTTGCCATCGTCTTCCCTTCGCTTCCGAAATTCTGATCGGGCATGAGAAGTTCCCTTCCCTGTCCGCCAGACGAATCGTGCCAAAAACAAAGAGTGAACTTTCGTTCACTCTTTTTCGGCCGCCTTATTACATCTTCTACACTATAGCACGTTATTTTGCAAAATGCAAGGGGTTTTCTGTAATAAATGCGTTATTTATACGTTAATTTCGGCTTTTTCCCCCAGCAGATCCCGGTATTCCTCCAGAATCGGATTCACCACCTGGGTGAGGAAGGCGTCTACCTGCTCCGGCGCGCGTCCCACATAGCGGGAGGGCTCCATGGTCTTCTTTAAATCCTCCAGGGAAAGGCCAAAAGCCGGATCTGCCGCGATGAGCTCCAGCAGGTTGTTCTCGCCGCCATTCACCTTTACATTCCGTCCCGCTTCCATAGAAAGCTCGCGGATGCGCTCGTGGAGCTCCTGCCGGTCGCCGCCGGCCTTCACAGCGTCCATCATAATGTTCTCCGTAGCCATGAAGGGCAGCTCCGCCATCAGATGCTTCTCAATCACCTTCGGATATACCACAAGGCCGTCCACCACGTTCAGGCACAGATCCAGAATGCCGTCGATAGCCAGGAATCCCTCCGGAATGGAAAGGCGCTTGTTCGCGGAGTCATCCAGCGTCCTCTCAAACCACTGGGCTGCGGAGGTAATGGCCGGGTTCAGGGCGTCCACAATCACATAGCGCGACAGGGAGGCGATACGCTCGCTGCGCATGGGATTGCGCTTATAGGCCATAGCGGAAGAACCGATCTGCGATTTCTCGAAGGGCTCCTCCACTTCCTTCAGGTGCTGAAGGAGGCGGATGTCGTTAGACATCTTGTGGGCGCTGGCCGCGATGCCTGCCAGCACATTCAGCACACGGGTGTCCACCTTCCGGGAATAGGTCTGTCCGGAGACGGGGCAGCACTCGGCAAAGCCCATCTTCTCCGCAATCATCGGATCGATCCGGTCAATCTTCTCCTGGTCGCCGTCAAACAGCTCCAGGAAGCTGGCCTGGGTTCCCGTGGTTCCCTTGGAGCCAAGAAGCTTCATGGAAGAAATCACATGGTTCAGATCCTCCAGATCCAGGCAGAACTCCTGCATCCACAGGGTCGCCCGTTTTCCCACCGTGGTGGGCTGGGCCGGCTGGAAATGCGTAAAGGCAAGGGTCGGCTGGTTCTTATACTTATCCGCAAAGGAAGCCAGCTCGTTCAGCACATTGACCAGCTTTCGGCGCACCAGCTTCAGGGCCTCCGTCATGATAATAATGTCGGTATTGTCTCCCACGTAGCAGGAGGTGGCGCCCAGATGGATGATGCCCTTCGCCTTCGGGCACTGGCAGCCGTAAGCGTAGACGTGGGACATCACGTCATGGCGCACTTCCTTCTCCCTGGCCTTCGCCACATCATAATTGATGTCGTCCTGATGGCTTTTCAGCTCGTCAATCTGCTCCTGGGTGATGGGCAGTCCCAGCTCCTTCTCTGTCTCAGCCAGGGCAATCCACAGCTTTCTCCAAGTCCGGAATTTTTTGTCCGGAGAGAAGATGTACTGCATCTCCCTGCTGGCGTAACGCTCCGAAAGAGGGCTTACATATCTGTCTGTACTCATATTTTCTCCTTCATTCATACTTTTCCGGCGCCAGGCTCTCCCGGCGCCGCACTGCGGGAGACCCGGCGCGCCTCCCCTGTCCGAAAGCTTACAGGCCCAGGCGGTTAAACACCTCGTTGTAGGCTTCCTCTACATTTCCCAGATCCCTGCGGAAACGGTCCTTGTCCAGCTTCTCGTTGGTCTTCATATCCCAGAGACGGCAGGTATCCGGAGAGGTCTCGTCAGCCAGGATGATCTGTCCCTTATAACGGCCAAACTCAATCTTGAAATCGATAAGGCGGATGCCTGCGTTGGCGAAATAAGCCTTATACACCTCATTAATCTTAAACGCGTACTTTGTGATCGTGTCGATCTCCTCGCGGGTAGCCAGTCCCAGCGCGATCGCAAAATAATCGTTGATCAGCGGATCGCCCAGCTCGTCGTTCTTGTAGCTGAACTCCAGGGTCGGCTCTTTGAACTCGGTTCCCTCCGGAACGCCCAGGCGCTTGGAGAAGCTTCCTGCGGCCACGTTGCGGATGATTACCTCCAGCGGAACGATCTCCACCTTCTTTACCGCCGTCTCACGGTCGCTGAGCTCCTCGATAAAGTGCGTCGGAACGCCCTCCTTCTCCAGGAGCTGGAACACGCGGTTGGTCATGCGGTTGTTAATCACGCCCTTGCCCTGAATCGTACCCTTCTTCTGTCCGTTGAACGCTGTGGCGTCATCCTTATAATCTACAATCAAAACGTCCGGATCGTCCGTCGTATAAACCTTCTTTGCTTTTCCTTCGTACAGTAAATCCAATTTCTTCATCTTCATACCCGTCCTTTTCTGGTGATTAATCTGAATCCTGGCGCCTTTCCCTTTCCGTGAAGAAGCACAAAGGCACTGTTACGTGAAAATTATATACTAAGATTTTTTGAAAAGCAAGGCGGCCAGGGCGGATTCTTATAATATATTCTAATTGATATTCTGCGGCGGGGCTTATAGGCCCTTTCGGCCGTTCATCCCTTTCCCTGCGTTTTTCCCTGCGGCTCCTCCCGGTATTGCAGCAGGAATTCCTCTACCGAACCGCAGCGCAGAGTCAGTTTCGCCCACCGCTTCAAAGTGTCCAAATCCCGTTCCTCAAGAATCTCTTTCCCTAAGGCTTCCGGGACATTCCCGATTTCCTCAAGCTGTTCCAGAATACTTTCCGCCCTTCCTTCTGCTCTTCCCTCTGCTCTGCTCACTCTCCGGGTTTCCTGTACGTCATAGGCTTCAAAGCTGTCAAACAGCATCTGGAATTCACCTCCTCTGATCTGATCCGTGAAGCGCTCCACTTCCCCGCGGGGCACATTCAGCCGATACAGAAAGACGGCTATGATTTTTCCGATCAGCTCCAGAAGATAGCGGGGCGTCTTCCTGGAAAGCTCTTCGAAATATTCCGAAGGAATCTCCTTCAGATTTTTGAAATCCGCAGAGCTTCTAAGCTTATTGATCAGCATAATCAGCGAGAGCTCGTCCTTCTTTTCTATCAGTTCCCCATTCGTATAAGAGGCCACCGGAACCACAATATACTCAAAGTCCGGTATATACTGCCCCAGCACATCATTCATATATACCCGTTTCTTAAAATTCCGCACCGCCGTCCATCTGTCCGTTCCCTCATAATACACAATCGGCAGAATCGGAGGATAGCGGAATTCCTTTGTGCTGGTGATTCCCGGCCTCCTTTTTTCTTCTTCTCTTTCGTAATCCGTGAGCACCATGACGATATAACGCAGCAGCTTGAACGCCATGTCATAATGGACCCTCGACTGATGCTCCACAATAGCAATCAAAAACAGTTCTCCGTCCTTCAGCTTCACCTTTTTGACCGAATCTGAATCCCGTCCTTCCTGCCATAGTGGGAGGAACCTCTCCGAGATGTCTTCAATATCCTCCGGCTGTACATCCTTTAGAAGCTCGATGTTCGTGTAGCCCCGCAGAAACTGCGCGCATAAAACCGGATCGTCAAA